>JAFGKV010000003.1 GCA_016928395.1 Candidatus Fermentibacterota bacterium
TGAAATGCGCTCTGCTCAGGCACGCAGCGCGGTTTTCGATGAGCTGGAGAAAGCTGTCGCCCACCACGTCTTCCGCTTCCTCATGGGTCGCACCGATTTCACGCAGTACGTGGTACACCACGGGCGCGTGGGCTTCGAACAAGACTCGCCACGCATCGGGGCATCCTCGCAGGCATTGTGAAATGGTCTCGTCAAAAAAGGAAATCACGGCAGGCTCCCACCAACCACACCGACAGGTCCATGCTCATCAATGCAAGGAATGTACACCTCCCCATACTCACCACAAGACTCCTCCACCATGCCCATCATAGAAACGTCTGCTGACCGGTGGCAGGTTTCTCCGCTTCATGAGGGCTGGTCTGACCGTCAGAAACGCCTCCAAGGTCCTCCGCGTACGAGACTTCGATGAGACCGGGACCGGCGCGAGAAACACTCGAAGGCAGATCGAGCACCAGGTCCGACTCCGATTCCGCGACCACGGCGAAGCCGTAGTGACGGTTCCGGTGGCGGAACTGCTTTCCCGCGCTGGTGCGATTCGAGACGAAGTCCAGATGGGCGCGAACCCGGCCCTCGACGCAGGCGCGTGCCTGCGGAGCGGAAGCCAGAATACTGGCTTCGCCGATCCTGCAGAGGGCCTCATCCAGCTCGTAGCCGATGCTGTTTCGCGCGGCGGTCAGCGCGGCGATTGAGGTCGTGCCCGTGCCGAGAAATGGATCGAGGACCACATCGCCCTTGACGGAGAACATGCTGATGAGCCGGTAGGGGATCTCCAAGGGATAGGCCGCGCTGCGTTGCCGGGCTTCGCGGTCAGCCAGGTTCTGCGTCGTTCCCTTCACATCCATCCAGACATCAGAAAACCAGTGGTTCCGCTCCTCCCAGAAGAATGAGCTCTCGCGGCGACGGCGCCTGTCCTCGGGAGAAACGAAGACCCGTTTCGGGCCCTTGCGAACGATGAGGATGTACTCGTGCTCCAGCGTGACATACGCGCCGGCGGGCAATACGCCGGACCCCATGAACTTGGTGGGCGAGTTGGTCTGTTTGCGCCAGAGAATGTCAGGCAGGGGGGTAAACCCCACCGCCATCAGCGCCGAGAGAACCCGGGCGTGATTCGGGTAGAGGCGGAAGTCGCCCTGCATGGTGCGCGTCGCGTCGCCGATATTGATGCACGCGATTCCCCCTGGCCTCAGCACCCGAAACGTCTCGGCCCATACAGCATCGAGACATCCGTGCATCAACGCGAATGCCGTGGAACCGTCACCGACGGCCAGGACATGACCGATGCGTGGGTCCCCGACGGCGAACACCTGATCCCACATCGCGATCATGGGATAGGGCGGCGAGGTCACCACCAGATCGATGCTGCCATCGCCGATGGCGGCCATCTGGGTGGCGTCGCCGTGATAGATCCGGTGCGTAGTGATCAAGGAGACCTTCCTGTAGCGGGCCAATGGTCTAGTACCGTCACAACATGTCGCCAGGATAGGGATCGCGCCGGGTCGCGGCAAACGGCGCGGGACCGGCCAGCCAGTTCGCAACCCGGCCGGCCTCAGGTTCTGGGGCGTGGAGGTGAGGGCGTGTCCGAGCTCCTCGCTCCCATCGCCTGACTTCGCGTGCTCGCACGGCGGGCCATTGTAACCCGATCAAATGTGGCGATCGAAGCCACAGGCCCGATATTGGGCCGCCTGATCCCCTCCGTGACGCAGACTCTATCATCCCAAGGACACCGGTCATGAGAGCGCCATCGAGACAAGAACGCCTGAGAGCGGAGTACCGTTCCCGGATCAACCGGGTTATCGACTTCATCGAGTTCCATCTGGAAGAGGAGTTGTCGCTGCATTCCCTGGCCGACGTGGCCTGCTTCTCGCCCTTCCATTTCCATCGGATCTTCGGCGCCATGACGGGGGAGACGCTCAATCAGTTCATCCAGCGCCTCCGCATCGAACGGGCAGCGAATCAACTGATGAACAACCCGACGAAATCGATCACCGCCATCGCCTTCGACTGCGGGTTCTCAGGTTCTGCAGCGTTCTCCCGGGCGTTCAGGCAACGCTTCGAGATGAGCCCCAGCCGCTGGCGCTCGGGCGGGCATCTCGAACACCGCAAGATGGGCAAAGAGGATCGCAAGACCGGCAATGCGAATGGCAAGGAGCGGAAAGACTTCGAGGAGCGCGATTCCTATCTTGTGGTTGACAACTTCAACCACACCTGGAGGGTGACCATGAGCGAGACGAAGTCAGTCAATGTCGAGGTCAAGGAGATGCCGGAGTTCACCGTGGCCTATGTGCGCCACGTGGGGCCCTATGCGGGCGACAGCGCCCTGTTCGAACGGCTCTTCACCAGGCTCTTCCAGTGGGCCGGCGCTCGAGATCTCCTGGGCCGCCCGGATATGCGGGCCATGTCGGTCTACCATGATGATCCCGAGGTAACCCCCGAGGACAAGCTCCGGGTGAGTGTCTGCATCACGGTGCCGCCCGACACTGCGGTGGACGGCGAGATCGGCAGGATGACCATCCCCGGCGGCAAATTCGCCGTCGGGCACTTCGTGTTGTCAGGCAGCTCTGAATACGGAGAGGCCTGGAATGCGCTCATGGGCGGATGGCTGCCCGAGAGCGGGTATCAGCCCGATGACCGCCTGTGCTATGAGCTCTACTTGAACGACCCCTCGCACGATCCCGAAGGCAAGCACATTGTCGACATTTGCATGCCGGTGAAACCGCTCTAGGCCTGAATTCCGCCGCTCGGAAAGTATAGAGCCAAGAACAGAAGGGATGACTCCCGGCGGCGCCGAGGGCCGCCTCGCACCCGGTGCGTGCCTACTTCGCTCTCCCGGGAAGCGAGATCCGCTGAGGACGGTTCCTGCACTCCAAGGCCCCCGGATTCGCCGGGGGCCTGTCTACTTGATCTCTACCAGTTCGTACCGCCA
>JAFGKV010000208.1 GCA_016928395.1 Candidatus Fermentibacterota bacterium
CGGGGGTTCGGGGCCGGTATCGCCATCGGAATCGACGAGTCGGGCATTCGAGTACGAGTACGAGCTCTGCATGTTCTCTCACACAAGTCGATCATCGGAGGAGCGTCGACTGTCGCCCCTCCCTTTCGCAAAGGGAGGTTGGGAGGGATTTCCCTTTGGAAGGGACGAATGGAAGGATGGGAAAATGGGACCGAGGGATGGACAGGGAGCCGTGAACCGTCAACCGTGAATGATGAACTCCTTGTGCAGCAGGTGATGCAGCCTCTTAATCTCGACGAATCCGCCGGTGGCTCATGCCCTCAGAGGCCAGACTGAACCCTCCTAGCCTGAGCCCTTGCGCCCTGAGCTCAGAGATACCCAGCTATCGTCCAGGGGGCGCGTGGGCGGTCTTCGCGGCGCCGGCGTCTCCAACTCGGGAATCTGCATCCCCCGATGAGTGATCGGAGCGATTTTCAGGGGCTGCGGCGTGAAGGTGACCGCAAACACCACCAAGGCAAGAATGCCCAGATTCCTCCGCGTCTCATCAAGGCCTGAGGGTGTACCGGGCATGGGGTGGAAGGGGTAGAAGGGCGAAGGAGCGTAGTCTTGGGCCAGGGGAGGATGCCTGCTTCCCATGAGGGTGATGATCAGCGCCCACAGGATCCACCCTTGCCACGCAACCAATCCCAACAGCAGCAGGGCAATCACCACAGTGCGGCTCATGGCGCGGTGCCTTCGCGGCCACAGGCTGTAGAAGATATGGCCTCCGTCTAACTGGCTGGCCGGCAGGAGATTGAGTGCCGTTACCAGAAAGCCGATCCACCCCGCGAAGGCCATGGGGTGCAGCATGAGTTCCGAGGCCACGGGGGCAGGACCCTTGAGCAGTCGAACCAGGAACGCGAACAGCAAGGAGTCACCCAGCATCAGAGCGCCCTGGGTCTGTACGCTGGGCACGAAGGTCGAAAGAGAGATGCCGATAGCCGCGATGGGAATCGCCAGTACCATCCCGGTCAGCGGTCCCGCGACGCCTACGTCCAGCAGGGCCTGGCGATTCTGAATGGGCGTGCGGATTTTGATGAACGCCCCCAGCGTGCCGAATAGGAAGATGGGTGGCGGCACGGGGATGAAGTAGGGGAGGGTGGCCTGGAGCTCATGGCGCCGGCACGCGTAGTAATGCCCCATCTCATGCCCCAGCAGGATTGTCAGCAGTGGCAGGCTGTATGACAGACCCAGGGCCATGTCGGCGGGGTTGCGCAGGGGATTACCGCCCTGTTGCAGGCTCCCCCCGAAGGTTGTGGTCACAAAGGTCAGCCCAAGCAATACCAGATGAATCATGCGGTCTCCTTACTTCGTCCGCGCAAGATGCACCGTCCGGGGGTGCCGGGCAAGGCCGGCCGGCCGCGGATGCCTCCGCACATCCGAGACTCGAAGCCCTGTATCCACAGGCGTGGGGCAAAGCGCGAAATCCGAAACGAAGGGGGGAGGAGGGGAGGGGGGAAGAATGGAAGGATGGATGGATGAATGGAGAGATGGGAGGGTGGAGTATCTATCGGAGAATAGACCGGCAACGGACAACGGCCAGCCATGCCCAGGGGAGCGAGATTCCACGAGGCGTGTTCGCACCGGCTGGCCGATATGCCAACCCCAACGCCAGTCAAAAGAAATGCCCGCCGATCAAGGTCTGGGTGAGAAGGCATGACTTCCTGGGAAGAAGGCCTTGACAAGACCACACTGACCGGATATCCTGCTAACACTTGACACAGTACCGTGGTTCCCGTACTTATGGAACCATCGTGAGTTTGTTGTTTTCGGGGAGCCGACGACATACCCAGTCTCTGAGCCGGCCTGAAGAAAGGAGGTAGCGTGTCAGTCGCTGGCTCGTGGTAGGCTCCAGATGGTTCAGGTTAGGCCATAACGGCCGAACAGAAAGGAGTTTCCAGCAATGAGGAAGATGCTGGTTATGGCGTTGGTAATGGTCCCCGTGGCCGTTCTAGCGCTGACACCGCCCCCCGCGGTGAGAGTTACTGATGATCCCTCGTCCGCCGTTGTTTCTCCCACCGTCAATTCGCGCGACTTTGAGCGTGTCCGCATCGCGGAATTGACCTCCTATATCCGCTATCTGTTTGAGCACAAGCAAGGGCTGCTACTCAACGGTTCGGATGATCCGTACTTCTTCTTCGCCCACAACGACGCCGCGGGCAAGATCAATACCGTGGTTTTCAACGAGAGCCAGTTGATGGATCCGGCCTCGTGGATTGTCCAGGACATCGTCGAGTGGACGGGCGAAGGCTCCCTGCGTTACATCAGCCCCAGCGCATACTCCGATGGGGACATGTGGTATCCTCAGGTGACCTTCAACTGCTACGGTCCCCCGGCATACGAAGGGTTCTTGTATGACGAGGGCGGCCTCGGCGCCGGCATCTGGACGAATCCGTTCCCGGTCGACGGCCCGGCCTATGACTACTATCTGCCGCTGACCGACACCGGCGCCGGCAATGTCATCTTCATGGACGGCCAGGCCCGCGACGCCGCCAGCGACAGCCATATCTTCAAGTCGTTCGGCGGGTGGGACGGCGTCATGGTCGATCCTCCGGGCGAGGTCATGATCTTCCCGGCTGACGAGACCTTCGGCCCGAACCCCGTGTTCGGCCAGGGCTATGAGAACAGCCAGCTCGTCTACGGTGCCGATCGCAATGGGACCATCGTCATAGCCCTGTGCGGGTACCGCTCGGCCGACTACACCGACGTGAATAATCCGCTGCTGCCGGTGTTCCGCTGCTCCATGGACGGTGGCTTGACCTGGGCCGACAATGTCTGGCTCGACCAGGCGACCGTTCCTGACATGCCGGGCTCCATCCCGGGCATCCAGGCGCATTACTCCAACTCGTTCTTCGACTTTGCGTTTGACGGCATGGGCAACATGCATTTCCTGGCCGTCATCGCTGACTCCGGCTGGTACGGCAATGACACATCGCCCATCTGGGGTCTGTATGACATCCATCAGACCGATGAAGGGTGGACGGCCTCGCTGGTTTCAGACGGTACGGACTACGAGGGTCTGAACCCCCGCCCGCTTCTGGATGAGACCGGGATCGAATCCTGGATGCACAGCCCGAGCCTGGCCTGGGGCGAAGATGGCACCATGATCGCCACCTGGGCCGACATCGCCATCGTCGACATGGCCGACACCTCGGTCGCCATCGGCATCCTGATGAGCTACTCCCATGACAATGGTATGACCTGGACTGATCCTGCGATCGTCGCTGCCGACCTTGAGATCGGCGAGTACTTCCCGCGGTTGATCCAGAACACCTACGTGCCCGCAGAGGGCGAAATGGCCTATGCCTACGTCCTGACCATGCCCACCGGCGGCGCCGATGGCCCGCTGGACATGATCAAGGTTCCGTATGAGAAGAATGTCTCAGCCGACATGAAGCCCGTCGTGCAGAAGCTTGACGTCCTCGGCCCGAACCCCACCCAGGGCAGGGTCACCGTGGCGCTCAACCTGAACACGGCCGGAACAGTCAATGCCGGCATCTACAACCTCAACGGCCAGTTGGTCCAGACCCTGCACAAGGGTATGATGACCGCCGGCTCGCACGAGCTCACCTGGGACGGCAGCACTGCCGCCGCAGGCATCTACTTCGCTCGCGTGACCTCCGGCTCCCAGAACCTGGCCGCCAAGGTGGTGCTGGTGAAGTAAACCGGTTTTTCCGGTTCTCAGCGGGCGAGGCCCCCGGGCCTCGCCCGTTGTCGTTGGGGGAGGGCCGAGAGTCGCCTTCGCCGGGCGCGGGCAACGCCACGTTCAACACTGCAGGCGCCAAGATCCCGGCACGGAAGCCGGCCGCCCCAATCCCCTGACATTCCTCAGTCGGCAATAGGCAGTCAAGGCTTGCTAAGAGCCGGCGACGTGTCTGAGAGTACATGCAGAGCTCGCGCGTATGCCCGGATCCCCAGCTCGTCGATTACGACAACGATATCGATGCCGACTCCGAGCCCCGGCCCCGGCGGGCGACGGGGGGTGCATGGACAGAGTAGGAGGGCCTTCAGGCCCGACACGGGCGGAGTCAGAGCTCCGCCCCTACAAGGCAACG
>JAFGKV010000028.1 GCA_016928395.1 Candidatus Fermentibacterota bacterium
GCCGAACTGGAGGATGCCGCGGGGGTTCCGGTGATCGTGGGTGACCTCATCAGCGACGCGCTGGCTGCCGCAGGAAGGAGGCTATTGTGAGGAGGACCGCCGGCATCTGGGTGCTCATCGCGCTGTTCGTGGTCCTCAGAGGCCTGTGGTGTGCGCTGATCATTCCGCCATGGCAGGGGCCGGATGAGCCGATGCACTTTGTCTTGGCGGTATCGTCGGTCGCGGGGCGGATGAGTGAGGAAGACCGGGTCCACATGGAGAG
This sequence comes from Candidatus Fermentibacterota bacterium, assembly GCA_016928395.1. Taxonomy (GTDB): domain Bacteria; phylum JAFGKV01; class JAFGKV01; order JAFGKV01; family JAFGKV01; genus JAFGKV01. The sequence continues at coordinate 263 of JAFGKV010000028.1, forward strand.
TGAAGTCATCCGCTCCATGGCCCGGCACAGGTTCTGGGAGCTCACCGGCCAGATCGAGCCGGATCCTCTCCCAATGATTATCCGGTCTTCGGCCCACATACCCGCGCCGACCTTGTACCATAGGCTGCTGGGCGTCTGGCTTACAGCGGCGGGAGCCCCGCCGCTGGATGGGGAATGGCCGGGCGCTACGAATGTCGGGTCCCTTCTCAGGGCAGGCAGACTCATGTCAGTGGCTCTCCACGGGGCGGCCGTGGTCATGCTGGGCACGGCCGCCGCCCTCGTGTCGGGATCGATGTCGTTGGCCGTTCTGACGGCGCTTCTGTGTGCAGCCCACCCTCAGTTGACCTTCATAGGGGCATGCCTGAACTCCGACAATCTTGTGGTACTTCTCGCGGGCATGGCGGTGTTCTTCATCTGCCGCATGGTCCGCTCTCCGACCAACAGGGTCAGGGGTGCGCTGCTTCTGCTGTGCCTTGTGGCGCCAATAGCCAAACGATCCGGCATCGCGCTTACGGTGACCGTCCTGCCTACGGTCCTGTTTCCAGCGCTTCGTCGCCGTCGCCACGCGCTGAGGGCAGTGGCGGTGGGGGCGGGAGTCGTTCTGGTTGCCGTGGGCGGTCTATGGCTCTTGGGGATGGGGCGCAGCATGGTGATAGATATGCGCGAAGTACTGGGTGTCGGTGGGTTTGTCGGTGACAGGCCGCCTGGGTGGTGGCAGACCTACGCAGCGCATTTCTGGGAGACATTCTGGGGATCGTATGGCTGGGTGCAGTGTCCTCTACCGGGTTGGTGGTTGCGCGCCATAGGGATCTGCGCGGCAACAACCCTTGTCATGGTGCCCGCAGGTGTCCGACGGCTGGCGAAAGCCCAAGGGCTCTGGGTCGTGCTGGCAGTCTGTGCGGCACAGGTGGCGCTGGCCGTTGCTCAAGTTGCCGTGGCCCAGGGCATGCGCGTGGAACTGGGGCAAGGCCGGCATGCCTTTGTGGGCCTGCCAGGGCTGTGTTTGCTTCTGGCCGTGGGGGTGCGGGGGCTGCTCCCGGTTCGGTGGGGGCCCAGGGCGCTGGTCGCCGTGGGCATCGCCGCAGTGGTGCTGAGCGAAGCGGCCCTCTGGTGTGTTGCGGTTCCATGCTTCCTGCGGTAGCTCTGGCTCTGGCCGTGCAGGCCGTCTGCGGGTTCGGAATATGCAGGATCGTGACCGACGCCACGTTGATTCCCGGCGCCAATGAGATCCAGGGGATCGGCCCTCACTACCGGGTAACCCAGACCTTCACTCCCCCCCAGGAGCCCATCGCAGGGGTCGAACTCATGGTGTCGCGGCATCCCAAGACCCGTCCGTTGGACATAATGATCCGGGTGGCCGAAGGGGACCGGGAACTGGGGTGCGGCCTCCTGCCCATACCGTCCGGCGCGGTCATGCCGGTGCGTCTCGCGTTTCCTGCGACAGCGGCGGGCGGAAAGGTGACCATCGAAGCATGGGCTCCCCAGGGGTGTCCCGGCCACACCGCAGGCATACAGTTCTACCCGGTGGATCATTACCACGGCGGCCAGTTGGCAGTAGGAGGCCGGCCGGTGACGGGTGATGCCGTCTTCAGGGTGCTGGCCCCGGATTCCAGCCGCTTTGTACTCCAGCCGGGGTTAGACTTCTCCATGGCGCCGGGACGATTCCCCAGTGAGGACCTCGGTGATGCCGGCTTTCTGGCCCAGGAGTTCGTCGTGCCGATGGACAGTCTGGCGGGGATCGTTTTTGTGGCGGGCACCGGGGGCGCAACGGTGGGGCCCCCGCTGCGGTGGGAGCTTCTCTTGAATAGCCGAATGGTCCGCGAAGGCAGGGTGGAGGCGATTCGAGACAATGCACCCATCATCATTGATTTTCCGCCATTGCTGGTCGCCGAGGGGCTGCCGCTTACGCTTCGGCTCACCCCGTTGAGGCCAGGTGAAGTGCGCGTGTGGTTGTGCGGGCGGATGCCAGGTACCAGCATCCTGACCACGGGCGACCGGACTGGCGCCGGATCCTTGGCGCTGACCACGCTGCACCTGGCCCGGCGCGCGGATTCGCTGCGGGTCGTGTTGGCGGCGGACACCCCTCTCCTGCCGGAGCCTGGTCTCCTCCTCGTGGGATCATGCGTATTGACACAGAGCTTCTTGTGGCCAAGGGAGTCAACGGCGGGCGACCTGATAGGGCTGCGTCTTGCGCAGGGCGAATGGACCGCTCCCGGATGCCTGGCCTACCAGGTGCGGGACGATGAGCGGGGCGAAGTGGTGTATCAGGATAGCGTCGGGCTGGCAGGAAGGGGCTCCGATGACTATCTGTGGCTTCGCCTTGGTGGGCCGCACCAGGGGCGGAGGCTCTCGGTGTCTGTTACGGGGAGCGGCGCCACGACGGATGCCGCGCCACGGTTCTGGTGGATGCCGTCGGATGTCTACGGCGAAGGAGAGGCACGCGGATGCGTGCCGAGACCCGGCGGCGATTGCGTGTTCCGATTGGCAACACGACACGCGGCAGGAGACTGGCTAAGGGAGTTGCCGCGGGTGGCGGGGACCACGGTGCCAGGGAGGGAGACGGCCCTCGTGTGGCTTCTGGGGGCCCGGCTGGGTCTGATGGTCATGGGTACCCTGGTGCTCGTGGCCCACCGGATTACGAAGGGGACCTTATCCTCACGGGCCACCCCTTTGCCAACGAGGATGGCGGGTTCGGGGCAATGAGGTGCCGACGTTCTAGAACCGGGCCGAGGTGCCCCGGCATGCGGCGGTACGGTCTTGCGGGGGTCATCTGGATGTTGTCCGTGGGCGACGGCGGTGCGGAATGCTCGATCTGGCGTATCGTTGTCGACGGTGCGATGGTGCCTGCAGCCTATGAGATTCAGGAAGCAGGACCACTGCGCCGTGTTGTGCAAACCTTCACCCCTCCGCAGGAACCCATCGGGGGGGTTGAGCTGTTCGTGTCGCGTTATCCCAGAGATGAGCCTCTCGACCTGGCGATTCGGGTGACGCACGGAGAACAGGAACTCGGTTTCGGTCTCATTCCCATACCGTCCGGCGAGCCCATACCGGTGCGTCTCATATTTCCCCCGGTGGAACTCAGTGAAAGGGTCGCCATTGAGGCATGGGCTCCCCAGGGGCGGCCCGGCTGGAATGCCGCGATCCAGTTCTACCCGGTTGACCACTACTCGGGCGGCGAACTCTCTGTTGCCGGGAGACCTGTGGTGGGCGATGCAACATTTCGGGTACTCACGCCCGACTCCAGCCGGTTCGGACTGGTACCGGGGTTGGATCTCTCATCCGTGCCAGGGAGGTTTCCCAGCCAGAGGCTCTCATCCTCCGGCAGCCTTGTTCAGGAGTTCATCGTCCCGCTGGACAGCCTGGCGGGAGTCGAATTCCTGGCGGGCACTGGAGGCGTGGCACTGGGGCCGCCGCTGGCATGGGAACTGATGCGGGACGGTATCACCATTCATCGCGGAACCATCGAGGCCACCTTTGACAATGTGCCGGTCAGGCTATGCTTTCCCCCTGTGCTGGAGGCCAAAGACGCTACCTTCGCGCTGCGGCTCTCCTTGGTGGGCGCTGGCGAACTACGGCTATGGCTCTGCGGCCGAGGGATTGGCACGGGCCCGTTGACTGTGTGCGACCGTCTGGTGGATGGATCCCTGGTCTTGACCTCGCTCCATCTGAACGAACGAACCGACTCATTGAGAGTGGCGCTGGCCGCGGACGTGCCGCCATCGCCTGAGCCCGGGCTCCTTCTTGCTGGTTCCTGCGTGCTGACGCAGAGCTTTCTGTGGCCCCGAGAACCCGGGGACTTCGACCACATCGGGCTGCGCTTGGCCCTGGGTGAAGGTATGGTCGTTGGCTCACTGGTCTATGCAGTACGGGATGAACTGAGCGGAGGCGAAGTGCACCGGGACACCGTCGAGGTGGGCGGCAGGGGCAGGGATGACTATGTGTGGTTTTCCTTGGGCACGGCTCCTCGGGGCCGGAGGCTTTCGGTATCAGTATCCGGAGACGGGGCAAAGGCAGAGACAGCGGGGCGGTTCTGGTGGATGCCGGCCGATGTGTACGGCGAGGGGGAGGCAATCGGTTGCGTGGCGAGGGCGGGTGGGGACTGCGTCTTCAGATTGGCGGAAGGCACTTCGCTGACGCGGTGGGCTCTCGAGTTTCCACGGCTGTCCACCCAGTTGGCGCCGGCCATTTCTGCTCCCGCATTGACAGGGTTGCTGTATGTCCGCCTGGCGCTGGTCGGCGTCCTCGGGCTGGCGGTATGCGTGGGCCGTCGCGTCAATGAGGAGTGAGACACGGGATGCGGCTCGTCAGATCCGGGGTGGACCTGGCAGCGTATGGGCTACCAGGTCGAGGCGTAGTGCCGCCGTGTGGCTGTGGTGCACCGCGTTGGCTTGGAACTGGAACTCCTTGGCAGGGCGAGGGTTATCGTCGTGACAGCCCGCAGGGAAGAAGCATGGCCCACGGGCGTTGCCCGGGATGGCATCGCCTCTCTTCTGACCACGTCTACATGGCCCGCTGCCGGGAAATCAGTGGTGGACATTGACAACGGCATCGGAGATTAGTACATAGCGGTGCTTGTGTCTTGAGCTATCCCCGAGGGGAGTGCCCCTCAAGAAGTCCTGCTGTCGTGGGCCAAGATCAGACAGACTGCCCGCAAGGAGGTTGGGTCGTGAAAGGAAAACTGCTGCTGGTGTTCGTTGTTGCTGTTGCTGGCCTCGTGGTGGCATGTGGAGGTGGAGCAAAGCGCGTCACGCCGACGGCTCCTCCCGTACCCGAGGTCACGCCCGAGCCGGTGAGCCCTGTAGAGGTTCCGGTGGAGCCCCCGCAGGCGCAGCTGGCATTGATGCCCATCTACTTTGACTATGATCGTAGCGATGTCAAAGCAAATCAGCGGGGCCCTCTGGCCGACAACGCCAAGGCAATCGAGGCGGATGGCGGGATCGCACGGGTGATCATCGAGGGTCACTGTGATGAGCGGGGCACCAACGAATACAACATGGCCTTGGGCCAGCGTCGTGCGGACAGCGTGAAGAACTACTTTGTGAACTACGGCATTCCCAAGACCAAGCTTTCGACGGTGAGCTACGGTGAAGACCGCCCCGTGGATCCGGGCCATACCGAGGAAGCCTGGGCACGGAATCGCAGAGCCGAGTTCATCATCCAGAAGTAGTCGTCGCCTTTGTACGACCTCCCCGGCCGGTGGGGATGGGGAGATTGGGGGTTAATGGAGTGATCAACATGCGTGCCTTGGTCCTTTCTATGGTGGTCTTCGTCGGAGGATGCGGCGGCAGCGCCCAATTCCAGGGGCACCTGGCGGCGCTGGAAGCTCGGGTAGTGTCCCTGGAAAAGTCGTTTGCTGCGCTGGAGAAGCGCACTGCAGGAGACGATGTGAGACAACAGAGCGCCGATGTGCGTCTGGCGCTGGCGACCATGGACGAGATGAGTGCCCGCGTGCAGTCCATGACCCAGGACCTCGAGCAACGCCACCGGGATGTCGCAGTCTTGCTTGACGACCTCACGAGCCGTGTGATGAAGCTGGAGAGCGCCTCCGCCGAGAGTGCCGGCCCGCGAGTGGACGCATCGGCCAAAGAGATGTTCGACAGGGCCCGAACTGATCTGGATGCCGGCAGGACAGAGCTGGCTGCCATGGGATTTCGTTCCTTCATTGAACAGTACCCAGGAAGCTCTTTGGCCGCCGATGCGCAGTTCTTGATCGGTGAGACGTTCTATGTTCGTGATCAGTTTGAAGATGCTCGGATAGAATACCAGAAGGTAGTTGACCAGTATCCGTCCGGCACGAAGCGCCCGTTGGCCATGCTTCGTGCCGGAATCTGTCTTGCCAATACGGGGAGATCCGACCAGGCCGCGGCGACTCTTCGGCGTCTCATCGAGACCTACCCCGGCACCAATGAGGCCGCTGCGGCACGGGAGCGACTGGCGGATTTCCAGTAATCGCGCTGCGTATTCCTCTCCTCCCATGCCGGTGCCCGGGACGTCGGAGTAATTGAGTATGCCTGTGTCCATGATGGAGGGCGCAGTCCGCATGGTCGCGGACTGCGACGGCGTAGCCAAAGCCATCTTGCTTGTGCTTTTCGTCATGTCCATCATCTCGTGGGCCGTGATCATCGAGCGGACGGCCACTTTTCGACAGAACCAGAAGAACGTCGATACCTTTCTTAAGGCCTTCCGTTCCTATTCTCGCCTGTCACATCTTCTTGTCTATCAGAGCCATTCGGTCGGCGGGGCCATCTCCCGGGTGTTCGAGGAAGGATGCTCGGAGATTCCTTATTTGGTGCAGAAAGACATTCATCCCACGGCGATTTCAGACGAGCACCTCCACCGCATTCGCAGCGCCCTGGATAGACGGATTGGCGTGGAGATAGCCAACCTGGAGCGCAATCTGTTCTTTCTGGCGACCACCAGCACCGCGGGGCCGTCGCTGGGGTTTTTCGGCACGGTGTGGGGGATCCAGAACTCCTTCATGATGATGGGTTACAGCCGTACTACTGACATCCTCGTGATCGGTCCCGGCATTGCCATGGCACTGGTGACCACCGTGGCGGGTCTTCTCGCCGCGATCCCCGCGCTGGCGGCGTACAACTACCTTATCAACAGAGTAAAGAACTTCGATATCGAGCTCAACAACTTCGCATCGGAATTCCTTGACACGCTGGCGAAGGGCTCGAAGATATGAAACAGCTACGGTACAACGCCATTGCAGAGATGAATATGACTTCAATGGTGGACGTGATATCAATCATTTTGATAATGTACATGATTGCTGCTCCTGCAATGCAAAGTGGTCTTGAAATTCAACTTCCGAAGGCGCATGCAAGAGAAGTTGATGTTGAGAGTGGTATCGTAATAACCCTGACAGCCGAGGGCAAGGTGTTCTTGGGCGAGCTGGAGATTCAGCCGTCGATGATCGAGGACGCGCTCACACGCATCCGCCAGGCTGGCCGGGAGCGACCCGTGTTCATCAGGGCAGACCAGAATCTGGCCTACGGCAGGGTCTTGGACGTTATCTCCCATGTGAAGACCGCGGGAGTCTACAATGTGGGGCTGGTTACCGAGGCTGGGTAAGCGGATTGCCCGCGCGAGCGCCGATACGCGGCGTGGACCCGGGCGGCGCCTCGTGTGTGAGCGTCTTCCCCTGGGGGCGTTTGTCTTGGTGTCCCTTCTGGGGCACATGCTAGTGGTGGCGCTTGGCGTCAGGCTTGTCTCTCCGGCCCGAGCTACGCCGGCGGCCCCCGAGTTTGTCGCAGTGGACATTGTGGAGCTTGAGCCCAAGGCAGCCACTGACCGCACGCGGGATGCGCCGTCGCCCAAAGCCGCGGCGCCAGAACCCGAGTGGAAGCCGGATCGGATCGAACAGGCGGTCCCGCAGCCTGTCCAGACCACTGAGAGCGACATTCGCGATGGCAAGAAGAGCACTGTTGAGCTGGACACGGACTTTCCATTTCTTTACTATCTCACCATGGTCCGTAACAAGATCTCATCAAACTGGCTTCCTCCCCGGGCTTCCAGCAGTGCGGGCACCATTCGCACCAAGCTGCACTTCGTGATTCAGCGGGGCGGCCAAGTGACGAGAGTTGTCGTGGAGGAGACCTCGGGCGTACCGTTCTTCGATCAGTCAGCTCTGCGGGCCGTCTATGCGTCGGACCCGTTGCCCCCGCTCCCTGAGGAGTTCTCGGATGCTGAATTGGGCGTGCATTTCTCCTTTGAGTTCCTCCACTAGACTCCCGCGTCTCTCCGCGGGAATGATTTTGCTGGGTGTGTGCCTCGTCATGGCTGTGCCCGCCGAGGGGCAACGTGAAGTCGAAATGGGGATCCGAGAGACAGGTGCTCGTCGGATGGACATCATCCTCGGCGAGTTCCAAGATGAGCGGGTGATGGGGGAGGACCGCCCGGTATTCGACGTTATCAGGCAGGATTTGGAGCTGTCCGGCTACTTCAGAGTCTTGGACGGGCTCGAGCTGGTGCGAGATTGGCTTGACAGCACTGAGGTCAGGGCCAAGTGGGCCACTATCGGGGCAGATGCACTGCTGGAAGGGAAGGTTGAGCGTTCGGGAAAGGACTTCCGCCTCCATGCCTATCTATCTGATTTGGCCAGCGGTCGACTGGTTGCCCGCCGAACCATGGAGGGGCCCGACCCACGCCGGATCGCACACTCCGCGTCAGATGAAGTCGTGAAAGTGCTCACAGGGGAGCGCGGCATCGCGGCGACCCGGGTGGCATTCATCTTGGACCAGGGCACCCGTTCCGAACTGTGCATCGCCGATTATGACGGCCACAATATGCGACAGTTGACGAACACGGGAGTCCTCAAGTTTGGGTCGGCATGGTCTCCCGATGATGATGTGATCGCGTTTTCCGCGTTGATCGATCCGAGTCCCGATCTGTTCTTCTGGTCGTTTCCCGAGAGCCGCATGAAGAGGATCACCAACTTCCCTGGGCTTGTCGCCGGTGCCTCATGGAGCCGCGACGGAAAGAAGCTGGCTCTCACACTGACCAAAGACGGCGACTCAGAGATCTACATAATGAATCGTGATGGCAGCGGTCTTCGCCGGGTGACCCGGCATCCCGCCATCGACTGCTCACCCTCCTGGGCGCCCAGCGGGCGTGAGATCGCCTTCACTTCGGATCGGTCGGGAAGCCCGCAGATCTACGTTACCGATCTCGACGGCACCGAGTTGCGGCGGTTGACGTTCTCGGGAGGGTACAATGAATCAGCGGCGTGGTCGCCAAGGGGTGACCGCATCGCCTATGTCGCCAAGGAGGCCGGCTTCTTCGATGTGTGGGTCATTGATCCCATGGGGCGTCACCGGAGACGAATCACTTTTAAGGGGACGAGCAACGAAGATCCCGCCTGGGCGCCGGATGGCCGACATCTGATCTACGTAAGCACCCGCCGGTACCAGAAGGAACTGGTACTCACGGACGTTGGGGGCCGGATCGAGCACGTGCTCCCGCTGGGCCGAGGCGACAAGGAAGAGCCGAGCTGGTCGCCGTAGCGGCGGTTCTCGGGTTCCGGTCGTGTGCACGCCCCGCGCTGCCCACCCACAGACGGCTCCCCGCGGACCGTGCGGCCCGTGAGTGCGGATGGGCCACAGGAAAAGGGGTGGCGCCGTGACCCTGCACCCCCCCCCTCGTGCCGTGGCGTCGGCCCTTGATCCGGATCTTCTGTCTCGCATCAGGAGCCTGAACCTCCGAGCCCGTCTCGCCGTGGAGGGATTCCTGACCGGGCTCCACCGGAGCCCGTATCACGGATTCAGTACCGAGTTCATGGATCATCGCGCGTATCAGTCGACAGATCCCCCACGGCTGGTGGACTGGAGGGTATTTGGTCGGACCGACAAGCTGTACGTGAAGAGATACGCCGACGAGACCAACCTCCGGGCATATCTCTTGGTGGATTGCAGTGCGTCCATGGGCTATCGCGGAAGCGGCCCCATGACCAAGATGGAGTATGCCCGGTCCCTGGCGGCAAGTCTGGCATTGCTCCTGCTGAAGCAGCGGGATGCAGTGGGGTTGTGCCTCTTCGACGAGACTATTCGCTCATGGGTGAGGGCACGGACCGCGGCGGGACATATCGACACGCTTCTGGTGGAACTCCAGCGTCATGAGCCGCAGGGACACACCAGACCGCTGGATGTGTTTACGACCATGGCCGGCCGTCTTCCCCGCCGCGCCTTGGTGGTGCTCATATCCGACCTTCTGGTTCCCCTTGACACCCAAGTAAGGGCCCTTCGCAGCGTGGCGTCGGGGGGCCACGAACTGGTGGTCTTCCGGATCCTGGATTCTACTGAGCGCCATCTCCGATTTCCGGGCCCCGTGTCTCTCCGTGACATGGAGACAGGCCAGGAGGTCACCACGCTGCCCTCGGCCGTGGGGGAGGCGTATGCGGCGGCCGTGGCTCAGTGGTGGCAGGTACTCTGCCGAGAGACCGAACGCTTCAGGGCTCAGCTTGTGGATCTCGACACTGACGACAGCCTCGTGAATGCCTTCACCGCGTTTCTTTCTGCCCGCCAGCGTCTGCGATGATGTTCCTCGCACCATGGTATCTCGCCGCCTTGGCGGGTGCCGCGGTTCCCGTTATCATCCATCTGCTGTCGAAGAGGGCCATACGAACGAGGCCATTCTCCAGTCTTGTGTTTATCGAGGCAGTGGCGCATAGTGCCCTCCGATGGACCCGTATCACGCAACGTCGTCTGCTAGCGCTGAGAGTCTCACTTCTGGCGCTGACCGCGCTGGCCCTGGCTAGACCGGTGTGTGCTCCCAGGCCACCCGTCGCCACCGTCATCGCCCTGGACGCATCCGCCAGCATGGGGGCCTCGGGCGGTAGAGTCTGGGGGCAGGCCCGCGACACTGCCGTGGAGCTTGCGCGTCCCGCGCCTATGCCGGTCTATGTTGGGTTGGCAACTCAGACCCTGCGGATCATGCAGCTCTCCACATGGTCAGAGCGAGAGAAGGTGATCCGAGAATTCGTGCCGGAAGGCACGGCTCTGGATATGCGGAGGGTTTTCGCCGACGCTACCGGGTACGCGCGAGGATTGGGAGGGAAGATCAGGCTGGTACTGGTGAGTGATTTCCAGCCCGATGCATGGGAGGATGATCTCAGGGTTCCGCCCGAGCTTGAACTGTGGGGAGCCCGGGTTCCCGGCATGACGGGCAATCTCGCCCTGGGGCCGCTCACCCTCGCGGGGACCGTACGGGGCGACGGCATGATGGAGATCGGGGGCGGCATACAACGCTACGGCCACACGGATGACTCGTGTACGGTAACGCTCATGACTGCCCGCGGCCGCATCGAGACGGTAGTCTCACTGGCGGGTGACGACACTCCGTTCAGCTTTCGCATCCCTCGCCCGCCGGAAGCCTTGGTCCACGCCACGGTGTTCATCGATGACCGCCACGGTCTTGTTCTTGACGACCGCCGCGAGGCGGCCCGATGGTCCCGGCAACGATGTCGGGTGGCGGTGATGGGTTCTGAGGGTGAGACCAGGACCCGGGTGAAGGCCGCCTTGGATCCGGCCGGCGACGGGCGATGGGGCTTTGAAACCGACCCCGGCGGCCTCGGTGACTCGGCAGATGTGGTGATCCTCATGGGCGCCACCGATCCCGGGCCGGACGCCGATCGTGCCCTTGACCACTGGATGAACGGCGCAGGGCTCGTGCTCGTGGCGGACAACGATTTTCTCTCCGACGAAGGCCGCAGGTTGTATGAACGAACCATGGGAGCAGCGCCGCTCTCCATCCGCGAGACATATTCGGGTTCGGCCGTCATCCACTATGATCACCCTGTGCTGGCGCCGTTTCGGCGTCTGCCTCCCCACGGCTTCTCGCCGCCTCAGGTACGAAGGTTCTGGCGGTGGCACGGTGAGGGAACTGCCCTTATCAGTCTGGAAGATGGCCCCCTGATGGTGGAACCGGAGGGTATCCCGCACGGCCGTGTGCTGGCATTTATGACCGGGTCGGTACCGCCATGGTCGGACTGGGGCAGCAAAGCATCGTTCGTGCCTCTGTTGCAGCTTGCGGTGGAGTATGCGGCGGGAGGGCTGGCGGTTCACCCGGTTCCCTTCAGTCAGGACTTCTCATGGAGACTCCATGAGGCGGGAGAGGTTTATGTGCTGCACTCGCCCGATGGTCTCGTCTCGCCTGTCACGACAGAGCTGACACACGAAGGTATTGCCCGCGCACGCTTGGGACCCTTCGTTGACCCCGGTCTGTACACGCTGTGGGGAGCCCATCGGCCCGTCGCTCTGTTCGAACCCGTGGTTTCGGCACAAGAACAGGTCGTGGGAGAACCCGCGACCCCCCCGGCGGTGGCCAGATGGGTAGAGCATCCGGGGTTCCGCTGGCCGTCGACGCGGCGAGAACCGGCATCGCTCTTGTTCATGTTTGCGCTTGGTCTTCTCTTGGGAGAGGCCTGGCTTGCCCTGCGCATTACCCGAGGCGCCCCCCCTGCCGCATCCGGCGGGACGGGCGCCTAGACGACCCTGGAGGGTCTCTGTGACTGATCCATCCGACCGCGACGCTCCTCGCCGATGCCTCGACGCATGCCAGGCCATATCTGCGCAAGTCCACAAGGTGATCGTAGGCCAGGAAGCCGTGGTGCAACAGCTTCTTGCCTGTCTTCTGGCCAATGGTCATTCTCTCGTGGTAGGTGTCCCGGGGCTGGCAAAAACCCTCACCGTGAGTGCTTTGGCCCGCGCCATGGATCTCTCCTTCGGCAGGATTCAGTTCACGCCTGATCTCATGCCGTCGGATATCACCGGCACCGAGGTGTTGGAACAGGACCATCGCACGGGAATGCGGAGTTTTCGTTTCGTCCACGGCCCGCTGTTCGCCAATATCGTGCTTGCCGATGAAGTGAACCGGACCCCGCCCAAGACCCAGGCCGCCCTCCTTCAGGCCATGCAGGAACGCGAAGTCACCTCGGGAGGCGTCACCTATCCGCTCCCTCCCCCCTTCCTCGTGCTGGCGACACAGAATCCGATCGAACAGGAGGGCACCTATCCGCTTCCTGAGGCCCAGCTGGATCGTTTCATGTTCCAGGTTGACATCTCCTACCCCACGTGGGAAGATGAAGTGTTGGTCGTGGAACACACTACGGGAGATGTCATCCCCCAGGTGGACTGCGTCATCGATCGTGAGCAGGTTGTCGCGCTGCAGGCCATGGTGCGGCGCGTTCCCGTGGCTCGCCACGTGGTGGAGGCGGCTGTTCATCTGGCGCGACTCACCCGGCCCGCTTCGCCCGAGGCTCCGTCGTTTGTGAGGGAGTGGGTGCGATGGGGAGCGGGCGTAAGAGCGGGCCAGTATGCCGTGTTGGGAGCCAAAGCGCGGGCGCTGATGCAGGGCAAACCGACGCCGGACAGTGAAGATCTGCGTGCAGTAGCCGTGGCCGCGCTGGCCCACCGTTTGGTGCTCACCTTCCGGGCCGAGGCTGACGGCGTTACCCAACAGCATGTCGTGAGACGGCTTCTAGAGGAGGAGTGGAACACGGTGTCTGCACATCATGGGAGTGCACGAGGATGAGCAGCTATGCCACAGACGAGACTGACGTGAAAGACATGGGCCGTCTCCTTACGGTCATGGCAGGCGGTTCGGCGTCTGACGTATGGGCACGCATCCCGGCCTATGCCCCCATCGCACTCATGTTCTGGCTCGTGCACGTGGCGTTCAGGTTTCGCGCCGGGGGCCCAGTGGGAGTGTGCGATCTAGCGCTGGCGGCACTCCTGTTCCTTCCCTGGTCAGTGCGGTCACGGCTCCTGCGGGTGCTGATGTCCGCCGCGGCCTACTTCGCGGTCTACTATGTCGCGTTCCTTCCGCTCCTCGACGACATCGCCGCGCGGGCTCATTGGCATGAGATACCGGCTCTGGAGGCGGCGCTTTTCCCGGGCACCAACCCGGTCATCGCAGTGCAGGCCTATCGAACCACCTTCCTGAACGTGATCTTCTGCATTGGCTACACTCTCCACATCGCCAACATTCTCGTGCCGTTGCTGTTTTTCCTCCGTACACGGGACATGGCCAATGCCGACTCCTATTCCTCCTCGTTTCTTGCCTGCGGCTATCTGGGGTTCGCCATCTACTTGCTCTATCCTGTCGTTCCGCCGCGCCTGGCCCTGCCAGAAGTTACCGCGGTGACGCCTCCCTGGGCATCGGATGCGTGGCACACCGCAGGTTCATGGTTCCGCGCCAATCCTTACGCGGCGATGCCCAGTCTCCATTGCGCATTCCCGGTGCTTTCGTATCTGTACCTTCGGTCAATCCACTCCCCCCTGCGGTGGGTGTTCCTCGGTATGTCGATCTGGCTCTTTGTCGGGACTGTGTACCTTGGCGAGCACTATGTCTCCGATGTCGTGGCGGCCATGCTCGTGGCCTGGGTTGCGGCGGAATCTGTGCGCCATATGCGGCGGTGGTCCCATGATCGCTCTTGACAGCCTTGACCTGGTTGACGCCACCCGCATCGTGGCGGCCGCCCTGGCAGAGGATCTGGCTGGCGCGGGAGACCTGACAAGCAACGCTCTGGTGGCTGAACGTCGGAGGGGCCGGGGCGACTTTGTTGCCCGAGCCGACGGAGTGATGGCGGGCGCACCGGTGGTAGAATTGGTGTATCGGACGCTTCACGCCGATGTGACGTGGGAATGGTTCGCTGAGGGATGTGCGTTTCGCCGGGGGGCCCGACTCGGAACTGTCGAGGGACCCTCCGGGCTGCTCTTGACTGGGGAGCGGGTCGCCTTGAACCTTCTCCAGCGGCTCTGCGGGGTGGCCACGCTGACGAGACGGTATGTCGACGAATTGGCGGGTACGGGCGTGACACTTCTTGATACCCGCAAGACGACGCCCGGCCTCCGGCGGCTCGAGCGCTATGCGGTTCGAGTCGGCGGAGGCCACAACCACCGTATGGGTCTCTATGACCGGGTGCTCATCAAAGATAATCACCTGGCGTTGGCTGGCGCCCCGTCGGAGGCCGTGCGAACCGCCAAGACACAGTGCCCCGGCATCTCCATCGAGGTCGAAGTCACCACAGTGGAAGGATTTCTCGATGCATGTCGAGCCTACCCCGACTGGGTGCTGCTGGACAATATGGGCCTTGCCGCACTGTGCAGATGCGTCGAACTCCGCAACGCCATGCCATCGCCGCGACCCCACCTAGAGGCCTCCGGAGGCGTCACCCTGGAGACGGTGCGTGATGTTGCCTCCACGGGGGTTGATGCGGTGAGCGTCGGCGCGCTGACCCATGCGGCTCCCTGGGTCGACATCGCGCTGGAGATGACGCCATGAGCGCAGACGATCCCCTCCTTCTGGCCTTGGCCATGCGGCTGTGGGAACAGCGGGGTCAACTTCTCACGTGGGAGCACCTTGGCGCCGACACTCGCGGGCATGACGTCACGGTCAGCGCGCTCTCCCGACTTCTGGAGATAGGATTCGACGTGCGCCTATCACCCTCGGGCGTGCGGCTTGTGCCAGCCGCCGACACGCCGTGTTCTCACGAACTCCTTGATGAGCTCGGCATACCATCGGTGTGTTCTCCCGTGGTGGAATCGACAAACAGCATCGGGGTCATGCTGGTCAAGGCGGGTGCGGCCCATGGCACCGTCGTACTGGCCGAGGCGCAGGTCTGCGGCAGGGGCAGGCACGGGAAATCGTGGTTCTCCCCTGCCGGGCAGGGGCTGTGGCTGTCTATGCTGCTCTGTCCTACCTCCGAGCTGCCCTCTCCGGGATTGGTCTCGCTTCTGGTGGGGCTGTGCGTCGCGCGAGTGTTGCGTCGCCGGGGTGCGGACGTGGTGCTGAAGTGGGCCAATGATGTGATGTGGCATGGGCGCAAGATCTGCGGAATTCTCGTGGACAGAGTGGCGCGTGGCAACGATGAGGCCTATGTCGCCGGCATCGGCATTAATGTCCATCAGAGCGAAGAGGCATTCCCCCCCGACATCCGCGCCAAGTCGGTATCATTGGACATGGTAGTCCCTCAGGAGGTGGACAGGGCGGATCTCGTGCTGCGGGTGGCACGGGAGATCCTGGCGGTGTGGGCCGCCGCCGAACCCGAGGGTCTGCGCATGGTACCTGACCAATGGAATGCCGAGTCGGGAACCGTAGGAATGCCCGTCCGCGTCGGAGCGGGCAGCGAGCTGTTCAGCGGAACAGTGGCAGGAGTGACTGGCAAAGGTGAACTGCAGGTCCTTCGTGCCGACGATACCCTGCGCACCGTGGCGTCGGGCCACATAGAGCTGATGGTCTAACAGGATGCAGAGACCTGTCGCGGGTACAGCCCTCTTGGTTGACGTGGGTAACTCCGCCGTCAAGGCCCGCGTGTGGAGCCCCCATCAAGGTCTAGGGCACGGCGAAGTGTGGCCGGCGGGCGGCGCCTTCCATCCCGGAGAGCTATTCACTGGCCGGTATGATGCCGTTGTCATGGCATCGGTGGTGCCGGCCTTGGGGTCTCGGATCGTGGCCATGGCGTCGAAACTGGGGCTCGTGGTGCATTCGGTGACGCCCGACGCGGCGGAATCCGGGGCTTTGATACGGGGTCTCTATGAAGGCATGGGTCAGGACAGGGTCGCGGATGCCGTCGCCCTGTCGGGGCTCTTTCCGCTCCCGGCTCTGGTGGTTGATGCAGGCACCGCGGTGACCGTGGATCTCGTGGCGGAGGGAGGCGTGTATGCCGGAGGGCTCATCGTCCCTGGGCCTAAGCTCATGATTCGCTCGCTGGCGTCCGGTACGGCCCTTCTGAAGGGCGTGGAACCCAATGGCGCCGGGCCCGTCCTCGCTACCGACACGGTGTCAGCGGTGGCTGGCGGGGCGCATTGGGGAAGCATCTGCATGATCCAGGGACTCTTGAATCTGGTGGAGTCCCGGGGATACCGCTGGCGGTCCTTGGTGCTCACGGGAGGTGACTCGAAACGGGTCTCTCGCGATCTCACGCGGGAGCATGTGGTAGACCATGACCTCTGCTTTAAGGGGATGGCTCTTGTCTGGCAATCATTGTACGCTGGCACTGACGCCGGGTGACCCCCAGGGCATCGGGCCGGACGTTGTCGTCCGGGCGGCGGTCGCATTCGATATGCCTCGGGTGGAACTGGTGCTCTACGGCCCCGCCTCGGCCTGGGAAGGCCATGTGGCGCCATCGAGCCCATGGAGGCGCGTGGAGCTGCCTGAGCCCCCCTATCAGCGAGAATCGCTGCGCGCCCCCTCAGCGTGGGGAGGAAGCGTCGCCATGACCTCACTTGAAGCGGCCGTGCGCGACGCCATGGCGGGCACGGTCAGCGCCGTGGTCACGGGCCCGGTGAGCAAGCAAAGCATCCATTTGGCGGGATACGCGTATCCGGGTCAAACCGAATATCTGGCGGCACTCACCGCCGCGCAGGATTGGGCGATGATGCTGGCCCACGGGCGTCATCGAGTACTCCTGGCAACGCGTCATCTTCCCCTGCGTGATGTGCCGGACGCACTCCGTACGGATGATCTCGCAAGGCTCTTTCTGCTGGCTGATCGAGAACTCGGGATGCTGCTGGGGAGGAGGCCCCGCATCCTTGTCTGCGGCCTCAACCCCCACGCGGGGGACGGCGGCCTCGTAGGCAAGGAGGAAGTAACGGTCATCACTCCGGCCGTGGCCGAGGCGGCGCGGCAGGGCTGCCTGATTCAGGGGCCAGTCTCCGCCGAGGAGGTTTTCATGCGATGGGGAGGGGGTGCGGATGTGGCGATTGCCATGTATCACGATCAGGGTGCACTCCCGGTCAAGCTGCTGGGGTTGGGCAGTGCAGTGAATGTAACCTTGGGCCTGCCCATCGTACGAACAAGCCCGGGGCACGGCACCGCGTTCGGTCTGGCCGGTACGGGGCAGGCCAGTGCGCGCAGCCTGGGCGCGGCGCTGCGCTGGGCCGTCGCCTTGGTCCGTCGTCGGTCATGATTCGGCTCATCAAGGTCTCCTTCGGGGCGCAACGGCCAAACCGGGGCATTCGTCAGGTGTCGCTGCACGTACCCCGGGGCACCATGGGTCTCATCGTGGGCTCCATGGGCGCGGGGAAGACCCTGGTGCTGCGACTCTGCGCGGGATGGTCCCTCCCCGAGGAGGGCAGCGTACTGATCGACGGAAGAGACACCAAGGAAATGAGCGGTACCCAACTCAGAAGGCTCCGCCGGACCATGGGAATCGCCAGCATGGATCTTCCGCTTCTGGATACGCACTCAGTGCTGGACAATGTGGGAGCGGCCCTGGAGGTTCGAGGGATCCGCCAGCGCGCAGCCGTTCGCGCAGCGCTTCGCACGCTGGAGACTCTGGGAGTCCTGAGCCTGGCCTCCGCTCGGCCTCCCGACCTATCCTCGGGTGAGCGCCGACTCGTGGCGCTGGCCAGAGCAACCGCGGCCCGGCCTCCCATAGTCTTGGCGGATGGGCCCCTTGAGACTCTACCACCCGAGTACGTCTCAAACGCAGTGGATCTTCTGTCTGATCTAGTGTCGGCCGGGAGCTGTGTGCTCATGTCCAGCCGTAGCGGCGCTCACGTTCCGGAAGGCGCCCGGGTCTGGCTTCTACGCGATGGCACTATCGGGCCGTACCAGGAGGCCGCTTCACAGGTGGGGGTGCACACCAGTTCTCTGGTGGAGGCCTTGCTGAAGGGGGGGTGGACCTAAGCATGGGTCTGGCCGTGAGGATGATCCGTACTGCCTTCGCCGTGCTGCGGAGCAACCCTGGCGCATGGATCGAAAGCGTGGCGTGGTATTGCGCTCTCACCTGTGCCGTGCTTTGCGGCGCTGCTGCCCTGGACGTGGCATGCACCGCGTCCCGTCTCATGGAGGATTCGGCAGGCGTCCACGTGTTTCTGGCGCCGGATGCCCTGGGGCTCGCCGCATTGGATCAGGCTATCGAAGCCCTTCCCGGGGTACGGGATGCGCGGTTTGTGGTACGCCATGTCTCCGCCAGTGGTGCCGACTCCCCCGGTAGTGTCCACACACCCGGCAGTGTGCCCCGTCAAGCCTTGTACGTGCGGACCACGTCGGTGGATGCCGACAGCCTGGCGGTCTTGGCCGGTGCGATCCATTCCTTCCCACAGGTTGATGAGGTCCTCTATTCCTCGGATTTTCTGGGAAGCGCAGCGGGAGTCGTGGCCTCCTGCCGATACGTGGCGGGTGCCGCCTGGGGCGCGGTGGCGCTGCTGGCGCTGGTGGCAGGGAGATGGTGTTGTGCGGGCCTTGTTCGGCTCTTCGGGACGCAGGCCATGGTCGCGTCGCTACTGGGTGGATCGTGGTGGGCAGCGGCGGCTCCAGTGATCATCGCCGGGGCATCGGCCGGCGCCGTGGGATCTCTCCTTGGGTGGGTTCTGGTCGGGGGGATGGCCACCACTGGCACCACCCTCGCCCACGAGGCTCTCCGCCGTGTCGGCACCATCGGCCCCATGGTGACGGGGAGTACCACCGGTCTGGGGGCCTTGGGGTCTCTCGTGGGCGCCACCCGAGTCATATCGGGCAGATCTCTCCGGCGGCGCCACGAGGAGTAGGAGGACGCGGTGAACGTCTTTGATGCCATCAAAGGTCAAACATGGGCTGTGGGCTACCTTAGGCGGGCCGGGGCGGCGGGCCGCTTGTCGCAGACCCTCATCTTCCACGGCCCGCCCTATGTTGGCAAAGAGACCGCCGCTATGGCGTTGGCGTCGTGGTGGCTTTGCGACCGTGAATCAGGGTGCGGCGTCTGTCCTTCTTGCCGCCAGGTCGCGACATACCAACATCCTGATTTCCACTATGTGTTTCCCTGCCCGGCCTCATGGTATGAGGATCCCGTGCAGATCGGCGAGATCGTGGCGCAGCGCTGGATGCCGGAGCACCGGCTGGGGGAACCGCTGACGGATCCGAATCTCACCATCAGCATTGAGGCGGTACGCGGACTTATCCGGGCCGCCGCCCGCACTCCCTTCGGCGGGAGGGCCAGGGTGATCATCATCAGGAGCGCAGAACGGCTTCGGGAAGAGGCGCAGAACGCCTTTCTCAAGCTCCTGGAGGATGCTCCTTCCCATGTGCGGATTGTGCTCCTGACCACGAATATGGAACGGATGCTGCCCACCGTGCGGTCACGGGCCTACCACATTCGCTTTGTTGCCTTGGGCAAAGACGACTGGATCAGTGTGTTCCGCTCGCTGCATTCCGTGGATCTCTCCACGGCCGAGCTTCTGTACCGGCTTTCCGGGGCGTCCCTGGCCAGGGCTGCCTCCCTTCTGTCTGAAGACGAGGCCCTCCGCCAGCTCCCCATGACGCTCTTCACCCAGGATTCCTCTCCTGGCGCCTGGGCTTTTGCGGTGATGGAGCACATGGGTCCGAGGGTGGAGAGGGATGACCTAGATCGGTTTCTGGATTTCACCCTGTTATGGCTGCGCGACATAATGGTATGGCGTGGAACGAAGAATCCGATGCTCTTGTTGAATTTGGATGCGGCCGACGCCATCGCCGACATTGCGACTCGTGTCGATCTTGCGCTCATTCTACGCTTGATCTCGGAACTCGAGTCGCTGCGACAGGCATCGCGGTTGAATCTCGATCCGCGGCTCGTGTGCCATCGCATCGAGCGGCTCATGACCCGATCACAGCTTATTGGAGGTCACGGGTGAGCGACCCTGGTATCGCCCCCGCCCAGGACCAGGGTGGGCGTCTTCGGCTGGTTGAGGTCCATTTCAAGGGCGGCCGTGCCGCCTACTACTTGAACCCGCGCGACCTGGCGGTGTGCCCCGGCATGTTTGTCGTGGTGTCTGCAGACAAGGGAGAGGATCTTGGCCGTGTTGCCAAGACTGATGTGCTGCGCAAGGCGATGCGCAGAGGCACCATCAGGACTCTCGTCCGACTTGCCACTCCCGACGATGTGGGGTTGCTCACCAATGTGCGCGCCCGTGAAGACAGTTTCTTCAGCCTGTGCCAGGCGAGGATCAGGGCGCGAAACCTTCCCATGAAACTCGTCGATGTGGAGAGCCAGTTTGACGGCAACCGGGTGACTTTCTTCTTCACCGCGGAGACGCGGGTCGATTTCCGAACCTTGGTGCGAGATCTGGCCGATACCTTCAAGACACGGATCGAGCTTCGGCAGATCGGCGTCCGCGATCATGCCAAGCGTACCGGCGGATGCGGGTCGTGCGGGCTCCCCCTCTGCTGTACCACCTTTCTCCACGATTTCCAGCCAGTTACCCTGCGGATGGCTCGTGACCAGAGCGTGTCCCTGAGCCCTTCAAAGATCAGCGGCGTGTGTGGCCGGCTGAAATGCTGCCTCGCGTTCGAGCATTCGTCGTACGAGAGCCCCTCCCGCGTTCCCTCACCAGGTGAAAGTGTCGTACGCGATGGCGTGGAGATGACCGTCGTCACCGTGGATGAGAGCGAAGGCCTCGTCGTCGTCGTCACGCCCGACGGAGAGGAACTGAGTCTCAGCATGTCGGAGTGGGAAGAGGCGGGGCACGAACGGTAGCATGCCGTGGCACGCAGGGCTCACAGTCAAGTCTTTCTCCATGATCGGGGAGTTATCAACCGGTTCGTGTCGGCCCTTCCGGCGCCCTCGGGGAAGCCGGTACTGGAGATCGGTCCCGGATCGGGCGCCATCACCCACTCCCTGCTGGCCGCGGGGCACCGGGTGGTCGCCGTAGAGATCGATCCATGTCTTGCCAAAGGCCTCGCCGATCTCGGCCACGCGGTTGATGTGAGGATCGGCTCGATTCTTGGCTTTCAGCCCCGCGACCTTATTCCGCCGCCGGTTGTCGTGGTGGGAGCACTTCCCTATCATCTTTCCGGCCTCATCCTTCGGTGGCTGGCTGACTGGGCGGACGACATCGCCACCGCCGCTGTGATTCTGCAAGGGGAGGTAGTGGAACGAATGGGTGCACCCCCGGGTCACCGGGCGCGAGGTCTGTTGAGCATCATCGTCCAGTCGGTCTTCGACGTGACGCCTTTGTTTCGGATCGGCTCCGGCGCATTCGTGCCACGTCCCAAGGTTGAGTCCCGGGCCGTGCTTCTCACCAGGCGGACGGACGGCCGGACTGTGGCGTCATGGGCGAGCCAATGGTCGGTAGCGCGGGGACTTTTCCAGCACCGGAGGAAGATGATCCGAGGGATCATCGAGCACAGGTGGGGAGAGCATGCCGCGCGGCGGGCGGCGGAGGCAGGCATAGACTTGACCCTTCGGCCGGAGCGGCTAAGTTTCCTCGACTTGGAAACCCTGACTACCGCGCTCATGCCAGGAGCCTGAGCGTTCCCACCCACCGAGACTCTGCGGATACTGCGCTGAAGCGACACCCTAACCTGTAGCTGGATCAGACTATGTGCCGTCTATCTGTAAACGTTGACCATGTGGCGACTCTGCGTGAGGCACGCAGGGCCGTGGAGCCCGATCCCGTCCACGCAGCGGTGCTCGCCGAGCTGGGCGGCGCCGACGGTATCACCGTACACCTCCGCGGCGATCAACGTCACGTCAAGCTTCGAGATCTTAGGATGCTGAAGGATACCGTGCGGACGCGACTCACACTGGAGATGGCGCCAACGCCCGAGATGGTGGCCTTGGCGGTGGCGACCTCGCCCTTTATGGTGACACTGGTTCCAGAGAACCCCGGCGAAGTTTCCACCGAAGGCGGGCTGGATCTGGCCACTCTCGGCAAAGACATAGCTCCCATCGTTGCGCCGCTTCACGACGCAGGCATCGCTCTGTGCGCGTTTGTAGACCCGGTCATCGAACAGATTCAGGCCGCGGCGGGGTTCGACATGCGCGCAGTAGAGCTGTGTACGACGAAGTTCGCGGAGAGCTCTCAGGAAAACGCCCGAAGGGAGCAGATAGACACCCTGAAGGCGGCCGCTTCATTGGCAGCGAGAAAGGGGCTACAGGTCCATGCGGGGCATGGCCTTACCTATGAGAATGTTGGTATGGTGGCCGCGATAGATGGTATTTGCGAGCTCAGCATTGGCCACAGCATTATCGCCCGTGGGGTCTTGGTGGGCATGGAGCAGGCCGTGCGCGACATGCAGAGCATCATCCGTGGCGCGTGCCAAGGACGTCGTCGTGTCTAGTGTCCCATCCCAAAACAGCCTTCGCCTTCGTCGGTCGATACATCCCGACCGCCTGTGGTGCTCACCGGTATCGCAGTGCAGTGGACAGCATGGGATGCACCCGGCCACGAAAATCGAGGTATTTCTCACACAGAACGCCAAATTCGATGGCCGCTCCCAAAGGCTGGGCGGCATCTCAGGAATGGGGTATTCATGAAGAAGGGCCTTGTCTGGCGGCTAGTTGTGGTGGCTGCGGTCCTAGTGGCCGCGATCATTATCCTGATTCCGACGTTTCGGTTTTACCGGCTTTCTCCCAGTCAGCGTGAGGAAATGGCACCCAGCAGGCTCGCGCGACTGCGGGCGAAGGCGCTGCACCTGGGGCTAGATCTCCGCGGCGGCACTCATCTGGTCTTGGAAGTGGACCAACGCAACCTCACGGAGGATCAGCGTAAGGATGCCGCAGAGCGTGCCATGGAGACGATTCGGAACCGCATCGATGAATTCGGTGTGGCCGAACCAATCGTGCAACGCCAGGGGGAGAATCGCATTGTCGTCCAGCTGCCCGGCGTTGATGCAGCCCGAGCGAAGGAGTTAGTCCGGCGGACCGCCTTTCTGGAGTTTCGGCTGGTGGAGGATCCGGTCAATGTTCAGGCCGCCATCCAGCGCATGGATGAAGTCGCCTCGCACATGGAGGTAGACCTTTCCGACGCGGCATCCCCCGAGAGACCCGAGGGTACCATCGAAGGGTTGTTTGACGAGCCCGGGGATTCCACGGACGTACCCGGCGTCACCGCCGATATGAAGCTGAAGCACCCCTTGGCTTCGCGCATCTACATCGTGGACAATGGCGTATGTTCTGTCCCTACAGACGAAGAACCAGTCGTGCGCCGTTTCCTGAGTGAACCGTCAGTACAGCGGGTCTTGGGCCGGGATATCGGCTTCGTGTGGGGCCAGACTTTCACCGACGCGCGAGGCGGCTCATATCGTCATCTGTACTTGCTGAAGAGCGAGCCGAAGGTGACGGGGGAGGCGCTCTCCAACGCCCAAATGGGTGTCGATTACGACAGCGGGACCCCCGCAGTGGACTTCTTCCTCAATCGTCGCGGCGGGAGGAGATTCGGCGCCATCACCAAGGAGAATGTCGGGAAGCTCCTGGCCATCGTGCTGGACAATGTCGTCCAGTCCGCACCGCGGATCAATTCCGAAATTCGCACGAGAGGGCAGATCACCGGGTCATTCACGGAGAACGAAGCCAGGGACCTGGCCGTGGTCCTCCGCACTGGCGCTCTCCCCGCGCCGGTGATAATCAGTGAAGAGCGAACCGTTGGGCCATCGCTGGGAGAGGACTCGATACGCCGCGGACTTCGCGCGGGTCTGGTCGGGCTTGCTTTGGTCGTTGCCTTCATGCTGGTGTACTACAAGGCCGCGGGGCTTCTCGCTACCGGGGCACTCTCTTTGAACATCCTGTTGCTCATCGCCGGTTTGGCGCTCTTCGGTGCGACGCTTACCCTCCCGGGTATCGCGGGCATCGTCCTGACCATCGGTATGGCGGTTGACGCCAATGTGCTCATCTATGAACGCCTTCGAGAGGAGTTGCGGTCGGGCAAGACCGTGGCTGCATCCATCGCGGCGGGCTATTCCCGGGCATTCCTCACCATTCTCGACTCCAACGTCACGACATTGTTGACCGCGTTGATCCTCCTCCAGTTCGGCTCTGGCCCGATCAAGGGCTTCGCCGTCACGTTGTCGCTGGGCATAGTGTTCAGCATGTTCACGGCACTGTTTGTCACCAGACTGGTGTATGATCTGGTGATGAGCCGCTGGCCGCTCACCAAGCTGAGCATATAGAGAGGCCGCGATGCAGATTTTCCAGACTACCAGAATCGACTTCGTCCGTCTTCGCCATATCGCCCTTGTCATCAGCGCTGCCGCCATCCTGGCCAGCATCACACTGCTCTCCTTGGGCAGACTGAAGATGGGAGTTGACTTTACCGGCGGGCATCTCGTGCAGGTACGCTTCGAGGGAGGCACGGTCGCTATCGGGCGCCTCCGGCAGATTCTTTTTGATGGCGGCATCTCCAATGCGGAGGTGCAATCCTTCACCGAGGGCCTAGAGTATGTGGTACGGGCGCCCCTGGCTGAGGAGGCTGAGGGCGGGAGCGGAACTAAACTCGAACGGGTTCTGGCCGCGGGTTTTCCTGAAGGATTTGAGATCGTACGCACAGAGGATGTTGGGCCCAAGATCGGCGCGGAGCTATCCCGAAACGCACTCCGGGCGATTTTGTGGGCCTTAGGCCTCATTCTCGTCTACATCTCATGGCGGTTTGAGCTGCGGTTTGCCGTGGGAGCCGTCATTGCACTAGCCCACGATGTTCTCATCACTGCCGGCGTGCTAGCGTTCACGGGCCGTGAGGTGAGTCTCTCGGTCGTGGCGGCCCTGCTCACCATCGTGGGGTACAGCCTCAATGACACCATCGTCATCTTCGACAGAATCCGGGAGGAGCTTAGGCTTCAGCGGCGGGAGCCGCTGCCAGCCGTGATCAATGCCGGCATCAACAAGAGCCTCTCTCGCACGGTCATCACCTCAGTCACCACCCTTGTCGTGCTCCTCATGCTCTATGTGTTTGGTGGAAAGGTGATCAATGATTTCGCCTTCACCCTTCTGTTCGGCGTGCTCATCGGGACCTACTCCTCCATGTTCGTGGCCAGCCCCGTCGTGCTGGAGTGGGAACGAATCAAGCCTCGAAGCCGAAGGACAAAGAGGACCGAATCCTGAGACTGCTGGCCTCGGTGCTACTCCTGAGTCTGGCCGGGTATGCCCCGGTGAGGGCGGAATGTACGAAATGGCCCTGGCCTGATTTGGCCAAGGCACTAAGAGATGGGGATACTCGCACCATCGCATCCATGATCGGTGGTGGGCGGGTGTCCTTGAATATAGACGGTATTCCTCCCGGCAGCTACACCGCGGCCCAGGCCGGCCGGCTCTTGGGGGGGTTCTTCAAGTCAACGACGGCGCGGCGGGTGGAGTATCGTGGCTGCGGTGCGTCCGGTATGATCAGGTGGGCGGACGCCGTGCTCTTCTATCGCGTGGCAGGAAGCGCCCATCGGGTTGAGGAACGTATCTTGCTTGAGATGTGCGGCAGTGGCGAAGACGCGGTGCTGTGCGGCATGCGCAGCGCGTCACCCCCGCAGTTGAGTGCGTCCTGAGGGCGCAGACACACCGGCATATCGGAGGTTGCGTTGGCAGCCTAGAAGGTGCTAAGGAGGTATTGAGTGCATAGCATGTCACTACGTGTTGTTCTTCTCGGCTGTGTGGCACTTCTGGCCACACCGCTTCTCAGCGATGCAGCGGATCCGGCTGCGGCCGAGCACTACAATGCAGGAGTCGCCAGTATCGAGGCGAGGGATTTTGACAAGGCTCTGGACAATTTCTCGCAGTCGTTGACCATCGACCCGGACTACGCCGAGGCACACTACGGCATGGGGCTCGCCTATCTGGGAATGGGTGACAGCGACCAGGCTTTGGCCAGCTTCACCAAGGCAGTGGCCAACGACCCGGCTCATGCCCAGGCGCATTTCAACCGGGGCAAGATCCTGTTCAACAAGGCGAGGACGGCTGAGGCGATTGACGCCTACTTTGCAGCAGTGCAGGCCAATGCCGAGTACACTGAGGCATATTTCGCCATGGGGACTGCTCAGAAGA
>JAFGKV010000029.1 GCA_016928395.1 Candidatus Fermentibacterota bacterium
CCACGAGGTGATTCTCGGACGGTCGAAGGCGCGATGCACGGACCAGCGCCGCGGTCTGTGAATCCCTGAGTTTCCGAATGCCGCCTCAGACTCCTGAACTCGATCCATCTGCCACGATCATCGCTGGCGTATCAAGAACTGGCCGTTGAGCCCGACTCAAGCACCACTATATCCCGGCACCCGTGCCAGAAGATGGAACGTTGCGTGACAGATACCCTGACACCCTCATCGGAGAGAATGCCGCTGATGCCTCCCGCGCCCAGGTAGTCAGCAAAGGAACGGTAGTGCTCCGGTCCGCCTATTGCCTCCACGAGTCGCAGCGCAATGCCATGGGCGTTTCTGGGGAGTGGAACTTGAGAATCGACCGCGATCACGCGCCGGGCGACGCGCGATGCCTCATTGAGCACGTTGATCTGCTTCCGTCTCGGTACCTCATGGAGCAGAAAGAGAACCGTGGCATAATCGAAGGCCCCCTGCTCAAGACCCTCGAGATCACTCCCATCACCGTGCACAAAGCGCACATTGTCGAATCCATTGCGTTTCTCAGCGAATGCGATCATCCGGCGCGACAAGTCGATTCCCGTGACCTGACACTCTTTCCGTGCTCTCAGCTCGAGACAGAGCTGGCCCGTGCCACAGCCGACATCTAGAACAGTGGCCCCCTTCGGGATGGAATCAACGACACGCCTGCGGGCCTCGGCGAGGGGGCGATCATAGAGTGCGTGATACACTGCACCATGGGTGAAGCGACTCGCATCTTCTGATAGAGCATTCCTGCTGGATCGCATCATCTGAACCCTCCACGTTGGGTCGACTCAAGACTTGGCAGACTGAACGTCTCATGGCGTAACCGTCTGGGAGCCATGTCCCAGAGCCGCGTTCCCCCGGTCTCGGCAGTGTAGATCTGGAACCGCATGGGGTAGGGCCCATCGGCTGTGGGCGTCGAGGGGTCTGAGGTTCTCCTCCTCCCGGATGGCCTCTTCTCTACTGAAGGATTGCCTCGCAATCGCCGGAGGTTTCAATGCTTCTCGGCTGAAGTCGAATCCCGTTTGCCCATTCTCCCTGGGCGTAACCGGCGCCGACGCGCGTGCCATGCGGACCCGTTCGAATCCACGTCGCTTTGCGACGATCCTGTAGTCAAACATGATCGTGCTCGCTGACCCACTCAGCGCCCGGACCACAAAGGAGTCCGGGTTCTTGAGGGCCACATAGAGCCCGCAGTCACCTTGAGGCGTCACGAACACCTGGTAGGGCTCGTGCAGGCTTACCGTCTGTGTGAACACCGGATCGATGGCAACGACAGCCTCACCATTCACGAGCCGCGCTGAACCGACATCCTCGAAGAGGACATCCGGGCTTTCCACTGTGTAGAGGTGAACCCAACCATGGTCTGCGGTTTCGACTACCGCCGCCTTGGTGCCCGTTGCCGCGAAGTTGCCGTAGGAATAGACGCCGTAATCGACATTGGTCCCATGTGCCCTTCCATAGACAGCGGTCCCGACCGAGGCATTGGTCTCTCCGTAGACGGCATACCCATCCGGCGAATCGACCTCCCCGTAGATGCCGTAGGTCGTTCCCGTGTCTCTTCCCACAAAACCATAAACGCCATAGAGCGGATAGGTGCCGCTGGAGTTTCCGGCAATGCCCAACACGCCGCACCCGGCTTGTCCATCGGCACAGCCGTATGCGCCACATTGTCCATACGGGGAACTCGTGCTCGAACAATAGCCATAGACGCCGTACGCACTGGCGCTGCCGGAGGAGTTCTCGCCGTAGACCCCGCAGGCCGTATGCGTGGGGTGATGGGCAAGTCCGTAGACGCCTGCGCCATTGGCGGAGTGGGTTATCCCACGAACCCCATAGCCAGTCCCTGTTGTGCCATGACATGTGCCTTGTACGCCGATGCCATCTCCGGAATTGGTCTTGAAATAGCCACCATAGTTGACGCCCGAGTACGCATATGCGGAACCGTACACACCGCGTCCGCTTTCGGCGGAACTCGAGGCGCGGACACCATACGTTGTTCCAGTCGTGGCAGTAGCACTCCCCGAGACGGCTATGCCTTCTGACGATGCCGTCTCTCCCTTGACACCATAGGCCAAGTTGGTGGTGGCCCATGAACGTCCATACACCCCTATACCAGTACCACTAAAGCTCTCGCCGTAGACGCCGATCGCGTCTCCATGGGTCGCAAGAGCTTCACCCCATACTCCCCTTCCATTGGATGAGGAAGCCCTCCCCCAGACGCCGCTGGTATACCCTTCCGTCGCGTAGTTGGCGCCGAACAGCCCCCCGCCGTCAGGGGAGTTATCCTCGAATACCCCTCCGAAATTGACGCCAGCCGTGGCAGCCGAGAGGCCATAGACTGCCATGCCGTTAGTGGATTGAGTCTCGAACCAGCCGCCGCGCGTGACACCCGTGGCGGCCTCAGCCTTGCCAAACACGCCCGTACCCTGGCTTGACGAACTCACCCCGAACACACCGTAGTTGACGCCGGCAGTAGAGAATGCCTGGCCGGCCACTCCCATGCCGTCGGTGGCAAGGGTCCTGCCGAAGACGCCGTAGGGAGCTCCGCCCGTGGCGGTGGCGGTGCCGTATACACCGGCGCTCCCCCCTGAGGAAGTCTCACCATGAAGCCCGTGGGCGGTTCCCGCGGCAGCCATGTTCAGCGCACTGAGTACGGCCATCGCGCCTGATGAGACCGCGCCACATACTTCCGTGCCAGGCACTATCCCGCTGGCCATGTAGGCGTACCCCACGCTCCCCAGGCGCTGCCTGGGGCTTTGGAGCTCATAGTTGAAATAGACCTGGAGCCAGTAGTCCTGATTGAAGGCCAGGTTGAGCACCGGCATCGTGCCCGCGCCCAGCATCACACTGAACACGCCCCCGGAGAGCGTCACCGTTTGAGGCCCGCTGTCCCAGAGTTGGGTTCCTCCCGTTTCGGCAGTGTAGATCTGGAACCGCATCGGGTAGGATCCGTCGGTGACGGGAGTTCCACCGCTGTCCGTGACCTTCCCCTGGTAGCTCATGACCTGGGGGATATCGGCGAAAACCGGGGCGGGGAGTATGACCAGAACGATCTGAACGAGCAGAACCAGAGAAACGGAGAGGTGCCGGTTAGTAGCGGAAGCAGAGCGACTGAGCATGACACACCTCAGGCTGGGCAGTGTACGTGGTCTTGCTTCGGATCGAGATCCGAAGAGGGGTCTTCATGTCAGACATACGCATTCCAGGAGATGATTCTCGTACGGATCGACCGGCTGGATTGCCCGAACCAGTCGGGCAATGACACGGGGAGGGGGACGGAGGGGCAGTTCCCACCGAAGGGGCCTGCGGCGTTCTGCGCTACAGGTTTAGGTCTTCGATCATATAGAGGAGGTCCCTGCTCTTGTTTACCAGCATCAAGACGGTCGAACTCTCAGCTCCCTTGTCGAATGCATCGATGATGAAGGATCGTGCGGTTTCTATGGGACCTCTCAATTGCTGCGGTCCGCCGCCATCCAACCCGGTCCGCCAGATACCGGCAAACTCTTCGTACCTGGTAAAGATGAGCGAATCGCCGTCTTGGTCCCAGACGGGGAATGCGCCATCGTGAGTGAGTCTTCGCAGTTGGGTGCCGTCGGACGAAACAACCCAGATTCCGCTGCTTGCGGTGTCGGCAGGACGTACTTCTCCGCCCCATGCAATGCGCGAACCATCGGGCGACCAGCGCGGCCCGACTATCCGTGATGCCGTTGCGACGATCGTCTCAACCCCGGTGTTCAGATCACGTACCACAAGCTCAGAATGCGTCTCATCGGAACGAACGGCAGCGAGTGTCTCACCTCCGGGCGAAAGATCCGGCCAGTCCCAGCGGTCGTCTGATAATGAGGTCACCAACACCGGCAGCCCCCCCTCAACCGGGAGCCTCCAGATTCCGGTTTTATCCGCCGCGGTCGATCGGCCCGCCGCCAGCAGGAAAGCCTCGTCTTTCGACCAGCGGACTCGCCACGCGAGAATCGAACTCACGACCGACTCGGTTCCGCTACCCACATCGATAACACTGATGGTCGGATCACGCGCTTCGCTCCCGATCACAAGTGCGAGACGATCCCCTCGCGGCGAAAGGGAAGCCGAAAGAATTCTGTCTCTCGTGAGGAATGCCGCCGGGGGCTCTTCGGGTGCCGAAGCGACGTAGACCGTTGTCGCGTCGATGTAGTACACGAACGCGACCCGGGTTCCATCCGGTGATACCGACGGCGCCGTGCATGTTCCCGGGCCGCTGGTCAGTTGAACTGCCTTGCCCCGTACTGATGTGGCCCAGAGCCCGAACACGCTGAACGCGTCGCTGGAATAGACGATCCATTTGGAATCCGGAGTCCATGAGAGACCGTAGAGTTGAGCGCTTTGGTCGGTCAGTTGTCGGCGATCGGATCCATCGGGGCGCGCTATGAACAGATGGCCATCCCCGCCTTCGGGATTGCTCGTGGTATAGGCAATCCACTCATCGTTGGGGGACCAGCGAGGCCAGTAACCTACATCCGCTACTTTGACGATCGAGCCCTCTGGATGCCGAACGAGTATCTCTGTTCCGCTATCTGTCACCGACGCGTAGACGAGCTTGGAGCCATCACGTGAGAAATCTGCGGCGGATGCACCCTCAACGATCTTTTCGACGTTGCCGCCCAGAACGGATACCTGCCAGACATCGGGAGTGATTCTTGAGGAATCGCCTCGGTAGCTCGTGAAGAGGATGTGGTTACCGTCCGGAGTGAATTCGGGTGTAGGCCCACGAACATCCATGTCAGGAACCAGCGTGAGCAGTTCCCGTGTCCCAAGCTTGGTCAGATTGAGAGTGTGGCGTCCAGTGGCGCCGTCCGGTGCGATGACTGCAAGCAGATCTCCCGATGGGGCGAAGGAAGGCTTGATAATCCCATGGGGCAAGCCCGGGATTTCGTGGATTCGACCGGTGATCGGTCGGTCAAAGAGCCGGTAGTCCTTCGTCAAGACGCGCCCGTCACCATGTGTCCAAAGCCAGGAGTCCTTACGGACAAGCTGTGAGACAACTACCGCCATCATGGCCAGTGCGGCGGCTCCGATTCCTAATCTCCGTATCACGCGGAGGCGAACCCAAGGCGGCCCAATCCTGCGCATGGACAGGTCGGGGCCAGGGCCAAGATCCTTGGAGTGAAGTGACGTAGAATCCTGCAGCAAGCACGAGAGATCTCGTATCATCTGCTCCGCGTCTTGATATCGCAGGGCCGAGGTTCGCTGTACGGCGCGCGCAACAATGGACTCCAGGTCCCGGGGGACTGCGGTGCAACGTGCAGACACCGCGGGGACATCCTGGTTGAGAATGGCGTGGAGTACCGCACCCGGCGAATCACTCTTGAAGGGGAGCTCTCCCACGACCATCTCGTACAGAATCACACCCAGCGACCAGAGGTCTGTCCGGTGATCTACCGCAGTGCCTTCGACCTGTTCCGGCGACATGTAGGCGATCGTACCGAGCTTGGAGCCGGTGTTGGTCAACCGCGTCTGGTCAACCATCTTGGCGACCCCGAAGTCGAGAATCTTCGCCTCGCCCTGTGCGGTGAGCATGATGTTCGCAGGCTTGACGTCACGGTGGATGATGCCGGCTCGATGGGCCCGCGCGAGTCCTTTGGCTACCTGCGTCGCGATGCGAACGGCATCGTGGATAACCAGAGGTCCCCGTTCCATTCTCTGCTTGAGGGTCTCTCCCTCATAGTAGGCCATGACGATGAAGAGCTGACCCTCATCGGTTTCCCCGATCTCGTGGATGATGCAGATATTGGGATGATC
The DNA here is from genome assembly GCA_016928395.1 of Candidatus Fermentibacterota bacterium. GTDB lineage: Bacteria > JAFGKV01 > JAFGKV01 > JAFGKV01 > JAFGKV01 > JAFGKV01. The sequence continues at coordinate 5,803 of JAFGKV010000029.1, forward strand.
CAGGCTCGAGGCGGCCTTGGCCTCACGGATGAAGCGGTCGCGTGTGGGCTCGTCCTCTGCGACGGCAGGAGGTAGGAACTTCAGCGCAACGTAACGGTCGAGACGCAGGTCCTTCGCCTTGACGACGATGCTCATCCCACCCGCGCCGAGCCGTTCGAGGATTCGATAGTGTGAGACAGTGGTGCCAATCATCCCGCAACCCTCTTCTCGTGGGCCTGTCACCGCCCATGATACGGAAGCGGAGTCCGGGGATCAATGGTGGGGAGTGGTCGTGAGTGCGGAACACCCAATGTGGAAACCCGTTCATGTGGATACGCCAGATGCGTGGCACTCGGGGTTACGGACGCGACAGCCTCCGTGCGCCTCGACCCCTGTAGCCCGTTCGCTCATTGCGGAATCAGAGAGTAGCGGGCCATCCGTTGTGTGTGGCTCACTGGTCCTCGAAGTACTCGAACGCATCGACGATATCCAGATACGCGCCGTCAAACCCCGCCGCGAGGATCCTCCCGAGGTATGAGTCGCTGGTCCCATATATGAGCCGCTGCCACTCGGTGTCCCAATAGCGAACCTTGTAGTTGCCGGCCCAGTCAGGGTTCTCCTCGGTCAACCACGAAGGCGGTGAATGCTCCCACTCGGCGTTCCAGTAATAACGGTAGTCTTCTGCCTCGCCGATGCTCACGTAGGCGATCACGAGGCGGGAACCTCCGCCCACTTTGACGCCCAGAGACAGAACGTCCTCGGCAGTCAACATGGTATTCTGGTAGAACGCATCGATAAGCAGGACATCATAGTCGGTGGACTTGAGCGCACCCAGGTAGGCTTCACGGTCTCGAAACCGCGAGGGATCAAGTAGATAGAGAAAGTTGCGGGATTCCGAGAGCGTCGTGATGTCGGAGGTGTTGCGCTCGAATGGAACAGCCGGGTAGGTGGGAATGGTATCCAGAGCCCTGTCGGTGGCAAACGAGACGTATCCCCGCTGCGCATTCTGAGAGTAGGAATCGTCGACGTAGCGGGGAGTCGTGCAATAGTCGGTAATGAGCACGTCGACGCCAGAGGCCTCCGCCAGGTTGAGAAAGGAGATCATCCAGGATTGCTCCCCTGCGGGAGTCGGGATATCGTCACCGTGGTAGCCGTAGAAGAGATCTTCACGCCCCAATCCATCGATGGCCGCCACGTAAACGATACTGAGCGGACCATCGGGTGTTCCGGTATCCGTCAGGAGTTCCTGGCCATTCTGGGGTATAACGATGAATCGTGCGTGCGAGCTCTTGGCCCAGACACTGATCGCTTCGACGAAGTCGCGCATGTCCTGGCGGTAATCTCGTGGAAGTCCATTGGGATCGATACCATTGCTGCCGCACCCGCCAATGAGGCACGAGAGCACCAGCCACGGAATCGAAGCCACCTTGAGAAAGACAATCGAGCAAGGCCCGATCCGTCGGATGGATCGGACCGATCGCGCTCCTCTGCAGCTCTCTCCCCTCCGCCTCATCGGGCGACCACCAGGGGGTGGATTGAGGGAGTGCCCCGAACCCTAAGCCTGCAAAAGTAGAGACCCCCCGGACATCGACGTTCCCAGTCATCGCATCCATCCCACGACGTCTGATGCACGCCAGCCTCGAGAGGTCCCCCCACCAGGGATTTCACGCGGCGTCCCAAGAGATCATAGACCCCCAGACTCACTGCTCCTCCTTGAGGCAGCGAGTAGCAGATGGTGGTCACGTGGGAGAACGGGTTAGGCGAGCTTCCCATAAGGTATGCATGAGGCGATCCCATGGGCTGTGAGGGGCCATGTCCGTGGGCGCCGAATTGATGCTCGAACGCGCCGATGTCGTATCCCGAGCCCGCGGGCCGTGGATTGCCGTCGTGGTCCACCGGCGGTGCATCCGTTGCAGTTCCGTTGTCTACGGCCACGCTCGTTTCAAGCACGTGCAGATCGAAGCTCACCGGATCGACGAAGAGGTCTCCCAGCGAGTAGACCACCCGCGAATGTGCATCTTGACCGCTGTATGCGGCCCAGTCGCCCGCCGCTACCTGGTCCAGACTGAACTCATCCTCGTAGCCGACAATGATGACCCGGTCACCGTCATCATCATGGAATATGTTGTGATCGCCCTGATAGGTGCGTGCGTCCCGCTGCTCAAATGCGAGACCGATGTTGTCGTTGCCCGCGAGGATGCAGTTGTACATGCGGAGCGAATCGCTGCTGTTCTCGACCCAGACGTTGTACGTGCCGGCATCCATGAGCGTACAGCTGTGCAGCACCGTCGTGCCCGGATTGCCTCCCCAATCGAGTTCTATGTTGGAGACCGTATTGTGGTAGGCGAGGCAGTTCACCAGTGTCACCTGATGTCCCCAGAGTTTGAAGCCCCCGTTCCCACACTCATGCGCCGAACAGCAGTTCAGGAGCACGTTGCTGGCGCCTCCCCCCTCATTCTCGCCGATGTCGAACCCATCGTAGACGCCGTACGTCTCGCAGCGATTGAACACGAAATCGTGCTGAGTCCCATGGCCAATGGCGAAGCCGTCCACGTTCTGCTGGGGATCGCTGCCGGTATGAGATATGCACTCGTTGAACGTCCCATGATGACATGCTGCGCCGCCTGAGGGAGACGCATCGAAGCCGTAGAGCATGAAGTGATGCACCACGATACGGTTCATCTCGAAATCATGGGCGCCATGGGCCAGCCCAATGCCGCACCATACGTCATGGACAATGCAATCAGAGATTTCCAGATAGGCCGCTCCCTCCACCCAGACACCGTTGTCATTCCAGTTGCGGATCTCGAGACCGTTCAGAGTAATGTAGCTCTTGTCCACCACGATGCAGTTCTGCGATTCCTCCACGCCTATGCCGTCGATGATGGGCGTCTCCCCGGGATAGGCTGAGAAGACGATCGACCCCTCCATGTCATTCCCATCGTGCTCGGTGTGGACGTGCTCAGTGTAGATGCCGGCCCGGATCAGGACGGTATCACCGGCCACCATGGTCTCCGATGCGTGTTGAATAGTGCGCCATGGCAAACCGACCGTACCGGGATTCTCGTCACTGGCTGATGGATGATTGATGTCAACGCAGTATGTGGTGGCGTGTCCGGCGCCGGCGAACACAAGCGTCACGACGCACGCAAGGCGTGCTACCCTCGACGCCATCAGGGGTGAAGCGGTCGCATTCACTGTCGGTCTCCTTTCTGTCGCGAATCATGTCGTGGGGACTATCGATGCCTTCATCGGGGGATCTGCCGGGATACTCGCTCTCAGGGGGGCAAATCTCGCCCGAGACCCGCCGGTGGAGGAAGCTACTCGCAGCACGTCTCGACGAGGTCTGCGGTCCAGAGAAACTGGCGGAGGAATGCCCGCAGGACTTCCTGTCTAGTCGTACCCATGTGCTCTGAGAGCAGGTCGACGCTGGCGCTTCGTGACTGGAGCACCGCATAGAAGAGATGCTCGGGCCCCAGGAAGGTAACGCCGCAATCCTCTGCGGCTATCCTCGCGTCCTCCAGGCAGCGGCGGTAGTTCACGGTGGGAACCGGGATGGGCTGGAATGCGGTATCAGGCACGTCTCGCGAAGACGGAAGATCAGCGGGGCTGGCCCCCACCTTCCGCAGGACTGCCTGGACGTGCTCCAGGTCTTCATCGACCAGTGCAGCCAGGAGATGTCCCGTCTCAAGCCGTTCGGCCCGCTCTGCGCGAGCCCGTCGTTCAGCACTTCTGATGACCCTCAGAGCCTCCGGATCCAGCGGCATATGCAGGGGAGTGACCGTCTGCCGAGCAGCGGCAATGTCAAGAGCGAAGACAAAAGCGTCCCGAGAGATGGGTGTTGATGAACCGACGAGCGCTTCCTCGAAGGTCAGCTTTCTCCCGCTGCTCGTCGCGTATCGATCGGTCAAGCCTGTTGGTTCGAGGAGCATGATCCCGCTCCGGGCCAGCTCGCGGTTCAATCGATCAACGTCGCTGATGACCGGCTCCACACGGGGGCTGACCGTGGTCCAGCATCCGACAACCGCGTGATACCAGCGGTGATCTCCGCGCAGCACAACCACCACCGGCTGCACATTCACATGTTCGAGTACCGAGGCGAGGAACAGCGCAAGATCGATGCACGTACCCTCCCCCTGTCTGCCGCGCTGACCCGCCATGACCCGATGAGGAGGGCGAATCGTCTGGCTCCCGCTCTCGGATCCGGGGTCGGGCGGAACATACTTGATGTCATACCGATCCCTCAGCGTCGTGTAGAGGGCTTTGAGTATCTCACGAATCCCGTGCCCGTTGAGGATCCGGAAACCCTGACAGGATGCCGACGCAAGCTCATGCATCTGTAGGGAGCCCATGGCCTCTGCGGCCACCGACGTCACCGAGGGATGGGCGGGTTGTACAAAACAGGCCAGACTCTTTCGGTACGCGGTATGAAGCGGCCACTCGTGAAAGCCGAGAATGTCGATTCCCTGCACAAGCGCAACTTCGTCGTCAAGGGCGACCTCCACCGTGGCCCGTCGCCGCCCCACCTGGCCTTCCAGTTGTTCATAGCGGAGACGGAGGGGTACTTCACCGAATTCTCGTGTGGATTTCCCCGGGATCTCTTCGCATGCCAGCTGGCACGGATAGCTATAGCCGGGTATCGTGATCGTGATACGAAGGGGACCACGTACATCGGGGGAGAGGTTTTCGAGCCTAAGAGCGGTGATGACCGGGATACTGCAGTGATGCAGGCTGTAGGTAAGGGTCGGAATCATCCGCAGTCTGATGCCCATTTCATGCCACGTGGCACAGTGGACGTCAGACGGCGATATGACCCAGGTGGTCTCTCCCATCTGCACGGTGACCCCCGGCAGGATGGTGGTCGGATGCGAAATGCCCTGAATCTCGCGTCCATCGACGCGAGTGCCGCCCTTGCTCCCGGTATCTTCGACAAACCACGCGCCCCCCGTGAAGCCAAATCGTGCATGGCGGCGGCTTACCGAGGTGTCAGGAAAGAGATCGAGATCAGGGCGCCACTCACCAGAATGCTCCCGACGCCCTATCGTGTATGAGCGGGAAGGATCGAGCGGGTATTCGCGGACTGCCGCGGGCCCGTGGAGGATGTGGAGGGTCCATCCCTGTGAACCGGCCAACGTATCCGATGAGGTCATGCGGGGTTGTCCGGAGTCTTTTCTATCAACAACAGGAAGTCTCCCGACGGGATCTCCTCAAACTCTGTAAGAACGAACGCCTCACCTTCGACGGCCCGAAACGGAGCCACGTGCGCCCAGGAGCCATCTCTGGCCACCAACGCAACCAAGGGCCGGGGAACCGTAGGGACGTCAGACTGCACGAGTGCTCTTCTTTGAGTAGGATCGAAGGTGACCTTGGTCCACTGTGGCGTCGGTGCCACAAACGCGGCCCACGGCTGGCCTCCCCCTGATCCTGCAATCGAGAACGGCACGGGGACCGGTTCGAATCGGGGAAAGCTCATGCCGTGTAAGAACTCCAAACCCTCTTGAGCGACACTCACCGCGTGTGTCGATGCATCGAGAAAAACGGAGAGGGCTGTGCCGACGCTCTCGGTGATGTGCGCCGCCCACTGTGCCAGCCGTTCGCGCAAATCAGGGGAGGCCGGGGCTCTGCTCAGCGCATAGCGAAGGCGTGCAACCTGGAACTCCTCGGCATGCGTTGTGACCGTCCAGGTTTCCCAAATCTGATCGAAGTTGCCCCGTACCGACAGAAGAGCCTTCACACGCTCGGCACAGTGCTGGCAGGTAGCCAGGTGGATCTCCACGTCAAGGCATGTGTCATGATCCAGCTCATCGACGGCATAGGCACGCAACTGGTCAGAGTTTAGGTGATCCATCTTCAGTTTCCTCGCTGACGTGGGCGCGATTGCCCGTGTGTCTCAATGTTCGTCGCAGCGATGAGTTTTCTCGTACAGGTTCTTACCCGGTCACACCAATCGCTTATGTTTGCTGCCGGATCACCCCCGAAAAAGACCTTCAGCGCAAGGCTTCCGACCGCCAGCTCGGAACTCATACCCCGATCATCGTATTCGCGCTCGCCATACACCTCAACTGCGGGGGAATCCATGACAGCCAGGAGCGGAGCGCAAAATGTGCTGTGGAAGGTTCTCTGTGACATGTAGTGCTCGAGAGGTGCGTAATAGGACTCGAGAAACTCATCCGTCAGGCTCATGAGGGACGACTCGGCCCGCTCCTTGACTATCTCCCGAGGCCGCCATTGGAGAAGCTTCACAAAGCCGAACATGAGAATCTGATGCGGTTTGGCGCCGCAGACGAACACGAGCCTCAGCAGTTCAAGCCGCTCTAACGGCTCATGGAAGGAGCGAGTCTCAGCCGCGAGACTCCGAATCCGGTGGCTCTGTTCGGATAGGCGGCTATCCGCTCTCGCACGATGCCGCCAATAGTCCTGTACCACATGAAGCGCCACATTCCGCAGGAGCGTGTAGAGACGGTATTGCCGGTCAAACAGCCCTTGGTCCAGGCTTCGACGTGCCCGGATGAAGCACTCCTGCGCAAGATCCTCTGCGTCTTCGGTAACCCCTATCCGCCCGGCGATGAACCCCCGAACGGGCAGGAGAAAGGCGTTGTAGAGAATCCCCCACGCCTCAGGATCGCCGGCGATAGCCGCCTCGACCAGCGCCAGTTCTTCACTCTCGGCAAGGAATCGTCTCTCCATGCTCTTCACCTGCCTCGGTGCCCCTCTGTGTCGGATCCTCACTGCGCGATCGTGCCCATCGCCCGGCAATGACTGTTCCAGGTTCTCGAGCAACCGGCATAGACCCCATCTGCTTACTCCGCCATGGCTGCGCGCCGAGCGCACACAAGAACAAGGGTGGGCTCCTCGAGCCATGACGTGCAATGATCATCTCAAACTACCTCCTCTTGGATGGAACCACACTGAAAAACGTCCACGACTCGGCACCATCGAGTGGCACCTCTACCGCACAGCACGACCACGTCTCGTAGATCCCCGAGAGTAGAGTGTTTGCCGTCCCCGCGCTCTGTGAGAACCGAGTGGTCGCGTATCATGCGGGTTTCTTGCCCTCGGCCGGTCTCCGTATGGGGGAATGAGGAGGTCGGCATCTCTCTCCTGTTTTCCTCCCTAGGGAAACCATGCGGGGATCCAGAGTCCCATCGACCGCGCCGGGCCGTGACCCGTGGCGACATGACCACAAGAATGTGCCACGTGGCCTTGGACGGCCGGGCAGTAACATGAGGCTCTCGAATGTCCCCCGAACCGGTGGCCAGCATGACCTGAGCGGCCTCCTGGAGAACTTCACAGGCAGTCACCCTCCTTCAATCGCCGTCACTTGCGCGAACCCCGCTTTGCAGTTTTCTACCTCGCGGACGGATTGGCCTGACAAAGGAGATGTGATGGCACATCAACAGAGAGAGTCTGGATGGCATGTTGTGCTGACACGAGGCCGGAGTGCGCTCAAGTTCTCGGCTCTGGTCTGTATGACCCTGGCATGCACCCGCCCAACTTTGGGCGTTCTCAGTCTTCTTGATCAAATACCGGAGGAGGAGCCAGCGGGTCCCTGGACCGCCGTGGCATTCGTCAGGGAGCGGGGCGGTCCTCTCGCTGAAGAGCCGGCTGTGCTTCCATCGAATCTCAGTGCGCACAGAATTCGTCTGACGTCTCGCGAGGGTCTTCATCTTCCATCGGGCGGAATGATTCTCGCCCGCACCGCCTATCAGCGCCGATGGGGAGAAGGGCAGGTAGCGGAGTTGGCGGTGCGTCGAGGGGACTCTATCGTGGCAACAAGGGAAGCACCCTTGGGACCAAGCTGGCAGGAGTTCCGTCTTCACATTCCACGGGATGGCGCCGACGCGCTGGAACTTCGGTGCAGTGTGCCGCCGGGCACTGAAGTTCCACCCTTCAGTCTTGTCGCCGTGGCCATGGAGCCCAGCGCTTCTCCGGCTGAGGTGCGCCGTGCCTCGTCACTTCTGGCCTGGGCTGCTCGTCAGTCCATATACATGACGCCCACACTTCTGAAGTGGAAGCGGTTTCATCTCGCCCTCGAAGCCGGAAGCTCGGAGATCGTCACCATGGCTGGCGGCGACACCCTCGCTTTCGACATCCCGACGCCCTTTTGCGGGGGCACTCTTAAGTTCGCGGCGATCGAACTGAAGATGGAGACGGGAACGGAGGCAGTTCTCCATCTCGAGGTACACAATCGCGACCGGTGGGAGCGCATGGCAGACTGGGCAATGGAGGATCGGCGACGAGAGGTATCACAGCGTCAGAGCTTCGACCTTCCGGTGATTGGCGACAAGATCCGCTTCACACTGACAGGCAAGGATGAGCTCATCGGTCTCGCCACGCCGATGGTCCTGCCGCGGCATGCCTCGGGCGCGGGCAAGAACCTTGTTGTGATCGTGCTGGATACGATGCGTGCCGATCGGCTGGGTTTCTATGGATACGAGACACGCCCTACTTCCCAGGCCCTTGACTCGCTTCTGGATGCCAGGGGCTTCTCGATCTTCCACGCCGCATCCTCCGGAGGGCCGAACACCCTATCGGCAACCCCGAAGTTCCTCGCCTCTCGATACTTGAACATCCATGAACCAGAGAGCGTCCCGCGCGGCAATCTGATGCTGGCGGAGATGCTCAGGAGCCATGGCTACTACTGCGCTGCATTCACCGGTGGCGGGGTACTCCAGTGCCCGGGATTCGATCAGGGCTTTCACGAGTTTCACACGGCGCGCGGCCCGGGCAAAGTCGAGGAAGTATTCCCTCCCGCGCGAGTGTGGCTGGAGACCAACCCCACTCGCCCGTTCTTCCTGTTTGTCCACACCTATGAACCCCATACACCCTATACCCGCGACCTCTTCTGCCGGCATCTTCCCCATGGCGGATTGGGCGATATCTCCAAAGGAGAGCTACTCATGGATGGAACCGCTGGGGCGCGGGATGTCGTGGGTGACATCATGGAGCTGTCTTTTGAGGAAAGCCTGTATGTCGAAGCGGCATACGACGGCGGAGTGAGAGTCGCCACCGACGCTGCTGTCGAGCTGCTGACATTGCTGGACCGCCTCGGCCTCTGGGAGAACACGGTTGTCGTCATCCTGAGCGATCACGGGGAAGAATTCTGGGAGCATACCGGGTCGTATGCGCATCACTCCTCGTGGTCTGTCTACAATGAACTGCTGCACGTACCGTTCGCGTTGCGGGAGGCCGGCTCCGATGGGGGTAAGGCCCGCCACATCCATCAGAACGTGAGTACCGTCGATCTAATGCCTACAGTCGTGGAGCTGTTGAGACTCCCGTCCGTACATCCCATGGATGGGGCCAGTCTCGCTCCCGCGCTGAGAGGCACGCCGGTGAAGAGAGCCATACCGATACTGGCAACCAGCAGTCCTCGCGGCGCAAGCCCGCGGGTATGCGTGATCAAGGATCGGATGAAGTACTGCGCACCGGACAGCGCGGGCCGCGGCCCCGAGCTGTATGATCTTCAGGCCGATCCTCGCGAGCTTCGCGACCTCGTACAGAAGGATTCGGCACGGACACGGGAGATGGAGTTGCTGCTTCAGGCCGGAATACGGGCCGCTGCCAAACCGATGGCCTCTGAACCGGCCGGTGCATATGAACTCCCGGATGGGTTGAGGGCCCAGCTCGAGCTTCTCGGGTATCTCATTCCTGAGGAGCGCCGCGAAGGTCGAGACCGGGGAAGGTGAGCGATCGCAGGCGGTTGTGGCGTTCCTTTGCAGACCGCCTTCCCGTATGAAGACAGAGGAGAGTGTCGGCTGCCCCTGTTCGAGAGCACGGGGGTCTGCCATTCTGTCAAAATCACACTAGCGAACCATGGCGTGCCACGATACCGAAAGCGATACCGATTCCGAGCCTCTTCTGCGGGCGACGGGAGATGGTCGCCCCTTCGACGGCGAAGTGTCATCGCCCATGCTCTCAACCCGAAAAATCCGACGGCCCCCCGCGCTCCGAGAGACCCGGCCGAACCTCAAACCCCGCCACCTGAGTGGCGTGGTGCAGCTCGCACGCAGTTCTTCCTTGACGAAACCACCCAAATTGCTTCTCACTTTCAGCACCTAGATGGCTTGAGCGATACGAGCGGGAGAGGAAACACACGTGCCGCGTAGACCGACCCCCCAGGTGCGGCGGGTTGACCGCCCATGCGCCCCCGTGTTCGCCGTGCCGCTGAATCGGCGTCACGAGGCCTTCACCCTTGGTGTGGCCCTGCTGCTGTGCCTGGCGCTGTGCGGGGCCTACCTGGCCCAAGCGCGGCAGATAACTGAGAGTTTCGGCTTCCCTCTGGACGACGCCTGGATTCACCTCACCTTCGCCCGGAATCTGGCTGTGCACGGCTCCTTCGCCTACTACCCGGGCGACCCGCCCGTGGCCGGCTCCACAGCGCCCCTCTACACGGGCCTTCTGGCCGCGCTGTATGGGACATGGCACAACGAGTTCATCATCAGCTACATCCTGGGAATCGCCGCGCTGATCGCCGGGATGTTCCTCTTTTATGCCCTGGCCAGACGGGAATTCGCCAGCGGGCCGTGGAGTGCACTGGCCGCGACGCTGCTCTTCGCCACCCAGCCGCGCCTGATACTCCTTGCGCTCTCCGGCATGGAAACGACCCTGTTCATCGCCTTGATACTCGCGGCCCTCCTCGCCTACCGTTCGGGCCATTCCGTCCTACTGGGCGTCTGCTTGGGCCTGGTGCTCTGGTGCCGCCCCGACGGGCTTGTGCTGTGGCTGGCCATCGGCGCAGACTGGGCCGTCCGGCGACTGAACGGCGGGCACCATGATGAAGACCAATGGCGTATCCGGCCGATAATCCAGGCCTTCGTCGTCGCTCTGCTCTTCGCTGCTGGGTACGCGGCATACAACTGGGCCCTCTCCGGATCCCCTCTACCCACCACCTTCGGCGCCAAGGGTGTGTACTACCGCGCCACCATGACCCGCGGGCACTTCCTCACCGTGGAAGTTGCCGACGCATTCGGCCGGGGAGAGCTGTCAATCCTGTGGGTCTTCGGGGCACTCGCGCTGATCACGACTCTGTGGAACGTATTCGAGGGGAGGCCTACACCCTGGCTGGTGCACGCCCTCTTCGTACTGGGGTTGGTGACGGCCTACTACGTGGTTCTGCCCTTTGCTCATCGTTTCGGCCGATACCTCATGCCTGCGTTGCCGTCATGCCTGTTGATGGCATGCGGTGCGGTCTACGATCTGGCGTGGCTGGCCGCCCGGAAGGGCCGGAGGACATGCGTGGTTGTTCGCTGGGCGCCTGCCGGAATCCTCGCCCTGCTCCTGGTTCAGTGGGTCGTGGGTGCCCGGCATTTCGCCGCGGTGTATGCCGCGTGTTGCGCCTATCATGACACCCATCATGTCGCGACTGCCCGCTGGCTGGCGCAGAACACGCCGGAGGATGCCCGAATCGCAACCCACGACATCGGGGCCCTCGCGTTCTACAGCGGACGGAGGATTGTGGACATGGCAGGCATCGTCAGCCCCGAGGTCATCGCGCACATCGGCACGCCTGACTACACGGCCTATCTGGATGAATTCCTCATCCGCTCTGGGGCTACCCACACGGTCACTCTGGGTGACTGGTTCGTGCCGGCCAACTCGCCGCGGCTGTACGTCCCATCACCGGAACCAGAAATCCTGACGGTGCATTCCTTCCTTCCCGGCATTACCCATATCGAGCTTCCCATCGTCGCCTCGCTCATCGCCCAGGCAGGGAACCTGCTGGACCGGGGCAAACCCCATGAGGCCCTGGGACTGCTCCAGGAGATCTTCCGTCGGGACACTCGCTCGTCCCGTGCCCACCTCTTGGTGGGAGCGGCCCATGCGATGCTCGGGGATGATGCCCTCGCGCGGCAGATGCTCCACCGATCGCTGGAGCTGTATCCCGGCAGTGCCCTGGCCCACTTCGAACTGGCCCGCCTTGACCTGCGGGCCGGCGCCGCTGCGGAGGCTGCGGGCCGCCTACGCGCGAGCCTGAAGCTCGACCCGTCGTTCTCCCCCGCCCAAGAGCTCCTGGCGGAGATCGAGGCGCACAACTGAGCCTCGTGCGGATCCCTTTCAGGGTTTCCGTGAGGAAGAACTCAGAATCCGGGATCCAGGAGTTTGAGTACCACAACAGCCTACCATTCAAGCCCTGAAAATGCGGCATTCTGACTGAGTGCTGGCTTCTGTCTCCCGAAGATCGTGAAAGCCCTTGACCCACAGAGCGGCAAGCAGGCGGGAGGGCACAGAGACCCTTGACACCGACGAACTCGTGCGACTCCGATTTCGAGTCATCACCGCCTGCATGGTGGTTCTCGGAGCGGCTGGTGCCCTGACCGATTCATACTCGGACGACGCGTCACGAGAACCATGAACCGCCAGAACCGAAGAGGGTCATGACCGGCGCTTGACACAACAGGAATCGTTCCTATTATGCTTTCTGAATAGTTCCTACATCGGAGGAGTTCGTCCGAGTTGATGAAGGCGAGATCCGAAATCGGGTCACGCGGTGTGGCGAAGCCTGCGCCTTGGGGTGAGTGCGACTGACGCACCAGCGTCTGGCGATCTTCCGCGAACTGGCCCAAAGTGGCGTTCACCCCGACGTTGATGCCATCTGGCAGGCGGTGCGGCAGCGGCTCCCCACCGTATCGATGGATACCGTGTACCGGCCCCTGTGGCTCCTGAACGACATCGGCGCCATCACCACGCTGAGGCTTCCCCGCGAACGGATCCGCTTCGATGCCAACATCGGCGTGACCGAAACCGCACGCCACGAATACCTTGACTGACTCCTCCGCGAGGAGGAACTTTGACACTGAGTCTCTCACCAAAGGAGGTACGATGACCGACGTGAAGAAACCGGAGGGCTGCGTGGCCGCCGCTGCGGGGCCCGTGAGCCCAAAGCCTGCAGCGGCGTCGTCGACATCAATCGATCCAGCCAGAGAGGAGACACACATGCACGTCACCGTTGGTAAGCCGGCACCTGACTTTGAAGCTGCAGCCTTCTACCAGGGCGGCTTCAAGAACATCAGGCTGTCAGATTATCTGGGGAAGTGGGTATTCCTCTGCTTTTATCCCGGCGATTTCACATTTGTGTGACCAACGGAATTGTCGGCGGTCGCCGGCAAAGCAGAGGAGTTCAAGAAGCTCGACGTCCAGGTGCTCTCCTGCAGCACTGATAGCCGTTTTGTCCATAAGATTTGGCAGGAACAGGAACTCTCCAAGATGGTCGACGGAGGGGTGCCGTTCCCCATGCTCTCCGATGCAGGCGGAAAGATCGGCACGGTCTACGGCGTGTACGACGAAGCCGGGGGCGTCAATGTGCGGGGGAGATTCATAATCGACCCTGACGGCATCATCCAGGCCATTGAGATTCTGACACCGCCGGTGGGCCGCAAGGTGGCGGAGTCCATCCGGCAACTCCAGGCATTCCAGCACGTGCGCGCCACGAAGGGCGCGGAGGTGTGCCCGGCGGGCTGGGAGCCCGGCAAACCGACCCTGAAGGTGCACCCCGATCTGGCGGGGCGAGTCTGGGAGATCTGGAAGCCGGACGAATAGACAGGAAGGAGCCTGCATCTATGGGAACCAAAGGTCGATCTATCGTCAAGATGGACATTGGCCGCGTCGTGGAGCTGCTCAACAAGGCATTCTCCGACGAGTGGCTGGCGTACTATCAATACTGGCTGGGCGCCAAGATCGTGTCCGGCCCCATGAAGGACGCGGTGATTGGCGAGCTCATGCAGCATGCGGCCGACGAGCTGCGGCATGCCGACATGGTCTCAACCAGGATCATCCAGTTAGGCGGTACGCCGGTGACCACCCCCAAGGGCTGGTTAGAGCTCTCCAACTGCGGGTATGACGAGCCGGCGGATCCGTATGTACAAAGGATTCTGGAACAGAACATCGCCGGCGAGCAGTGCGCCATCGGGGTCTATCAGGCGATCATCGAAGAAGTCGGGCTGAAGGATCCCGTCACGTACAATATCGCGCTGCAGATCCTCAACGATGAGGTCGAGCACGAAGAGGATCTCCAGTCTCTTCTGGAGGACCTCTCCAGCTTGATCGCACGGCACGGATAGCGCCCCGGGGACTGATTGCCTTGGGATGGGCCCGGCCGGGCCCATCCCTTTCTCGATGTTCGCTCCGCGCGCAGTCTCCCGGGTTCAGGGTCTATAATGTGGAATTATGGAACGATGGAATGACTAAATGATTGGATGACTCGGCCCGCTGCGCGGATAGTTCTCAGTCATCGGTTGTCAGTAAGGCCGCTGGATGCAACTGCACCCAGGTTTTTCGAGGTGGAGAGGACGGCCGGCAGTCAGCTATCGGCACTCAGCTATCAGGCCCGCCCAGCGCTCCGAGGAACCGTTGCCGTCGTAGGGGCGACCGTCTCTGGTCACCCGCAGGGGCGGGGGTCGGTATCGCTCTCGAGAGGCGTACCTCCGAGTAAGAGTGCGTGGATGTACTCTCAGACGAGTGGAGCCTCTGGATGCGAAGACACTCAGGGTTTTCACGGTGGAGAGTACACCGAGTTGTGGCCCCGGCGCTCTGCGCTACTGTCACGTCGCAGAGCGAGGCGAGCGAAGTCGGGGGTGTGAAATTGCGCCTTCTTCATGTCCTTCGTGGTGATCTTCCTTCTTTGCGGCTGTGCGTGAAGTTACAGCCCATGTCTGGATCGAGGGCTGCCGACCGCCGACTGGAACAAAACGCCGGAATGCTGCGCCACGGTGAGTGCGCGCGGAACTCCGGCCAGCAGCGCGTGGATCCGGGGAGGAGCTACCGGTCGATCCAGACCTGCAGCCACGATGATCCGTCGATCTGGCAGTGCTCGACGCGGAATCGATGGGTCCCCGTGCCCACGGTGAAGACCCCTCGATCCTCCCGGGCGAAATGCGGCGTCCAATTCGTGATGACCGGTGCGTCGTTCACGAAAAGCCGTACGCCGTCATCCGATATGGTGTGGGCGGCATAGGTTCCGGTGGGGAGATTGATGGACGTTTCACAGACCGTGGCGAACCGCTCCGCGGGCACGGCATCGGTAGGGGCCTTGCCCCCCCACCAGAAGTCGACGGCATCCACCAGCAGCGAATCCAGGGGCGGCGCCGCGATCACAGCCGACCAGTCCTTTGGGAGATCGTCAGGGCCTGAACGCTCCCAACCAAAGAAGCGAACCCGCCACGGCGCCGAGGCCAGAGAGATCTGGCAATCGACAGGTTCCCCGGCGAGATCTATCTGCAGCGTGGTCGTCACGAATCCCTGCCGGTGAGGTGTTACCACGATCTCCGCCGGGATTCGCCCGGCCAACGGTTCGACAAACACCGGCCCCGTGACCAGCCCGACATTGAAGTAGCCCGGTGGTCCTGTGATGAACACCGTGCCAGTGCCCCACGCCGCAGAGGCCAATGGAAAGAGATGGGGCAGGGAGACATCCACGGGTCCCCAGTCAGAAATGACAATACTCTGGCGTCCCCGAACCCGATCCGGGGAGAGAAAGGCATCGCCCGTTCCTCGCACAGGAGGCGGAGGAAGCGAGCGCTGGAAACCGCTGGAATCCGCTTCGGGAGCCGCAGTCAGTGAGTCGGTAATGACGACCTCGCCCTCGAAGTCATGGACGATGGTGAAGTTGGCCCCCAACCTCACGGGCTCCCGTGCCTCGTTGTTCACACTCAGCGTGCCCCCAAGAACGGTGTTGCGCCGGAATGAAAGCGCCGGGCAGACAGACCGTACGGTGAGAGAGGTCTGCAGCGGATTGAACTCGTTTTCCTCGATGCGGATGTCCACCGAGTTGTCGAGCCGGATCGAGGTCGAGTCGGCCTGGAATCGGTTGCGGAGAATCCGGTACCGCTCCGACCGCGTGTTCTGCGCTCGCCCAAAGGGCAGAGAGTCGAAGTGGGCATTGGAGAAGGCCCACAGCAGTACGCCGACTCTGTTGGCTTCGAATATATTGCCCTCGATCCAGTTGTCATGGCCGTGCTCGATGGCAATGCCGGCCCGGGCGCACCGCGAAATCACATTCTCCACGATGTCGGTATTGTAGGAATACCCTGCCCAGATGCCGTACTCACATTCGTCCATGGTGTTCGCGATGAAGCGGTTGCCGTCGGAGAAGGTCGCCTCGATACCATTGGCCACGGCGTGGGAGAAGTCATTGCCATAAAGCAGATTCCGGTTGGAACCGCCGGTGCCGGTCCGCTCAAGCGTTTCGTGACCGGCGTAGAGAAAAAACCCGTCACCGCCATGGGTCGCGCTGTTGAACGCAAACACATTATCGGAACACTGCTCGAACACCAAAATGCCTGCGGAATCCTGCCCGCGACGATACAGGTCGTGGCTGTAGCCTCTGACGCAGTAGTCGAAGCGGTTACGGCTGACCTCATTACTGCACGACCGCCACATCCCCAGGCCCCATCCCGACATGAACGACATGTCGTTGTCATAGACAAAGGAGCTGTCGGTTCTGGAGAGGATGATGCCGTTCTGGCCGTCGTGGCCGGTATTGCCTTCGACCACAACGCCAAGGCAGCGATCCAGGTAGATACCTGCACCGTAGTTCGTCATCCACTCGTCTTCGTCATTGTGATGGGGCCACAACCAATCGACTAGATTCTCCCGCACAGGCGTCGAGTGCAGCCGCTGCCGGTAGTTTTCGGAGACATCGCACCCCTGGATGACCAGGCTGGTGCATGCACGGGCAAGAATGCCGACCTTGAAGCCCCGGATAGCAGCATTGGCAATGCGTACGTCGCGTACCCCCTCCGCCACGACGGCAACGCCATCGAACTCATCGGCTGCGCGGTCGGCCTGGGAACTTCTCAGCACCACGCCGGCAAGATCAAGTATCGCTCCGTCCTCCACGACGCGGATCGGCTGAGAGATGACATAGGTCCCCGGCGATACCACCGTCGAACCACGGATTTCCATTCCATCGGTCAGCGGAACAGCCCACGCAGCCACGGGAATCAACGCGGATAGAAACACCCGATACCGCATGGTTCTCTCCCTTGGTGTTCGCCTCATGTGACCGTGGCCGCGAA
Organism: Candidatus Fermentibacterota bacterium; assembly: GCA_016928395.1. Classification (GTDB taxonomy): domain Bacteria; phylum JAFGKV01; class JAFGKV01; order JAFGKV01; family JAFGKV01; genus JAFGKV01. The sequence goes on from JAFGKV010000029.1 coordinate 22,797, forward strand.
ACAGTTCGTTTGTCCGGGTGCAGCCATGCCTACGATGCCTCCCACACCTCCGGGTTCATGGACGCCATGGACTGAAGCTCGATGCGGTAGGGCTTCACCACGAGAACGGCGAGGTTGGGATCGTCAGGCCCGCTGAAGTAGACCTTGAGGCCATCGTGCCAAATGCGAAGGCGATCAACTTCATCGGTGCTCACCCGCGCCGTGGCTTGGATCTGGAGGTAGTCCTGGGCCTCGGCCAGAGAGCTGACACCACAGCTGATGTGTACCTCGGGAAAGCGGGCTATGTGGGAGGCCTTCCGCGACGTGGCAAATGTCGCGATACGCATGGTAAGGTCATCTTCGGTTACCGCAGTCACGTAGCGCACCCACGGCCTCCCGCCTTCACTTACCGTGGCGAGGTTGACAAGCTGGGCGCCACCGAGTTTCTGTCTTATCCTTGCACGTAAGTCCGGCATAGTCTCTCCTTTCGTGCATGCACGTATCCTGCAAGATTAGCCCCCCGACGGTGCGAACGCAACGAATCGGTGGGCATTCCCCCCACCACGGGGAACGCACAGCAGGGCTACGCGACGGTTCTGCAGGCTGTTCTCAGCGTGGGCCGTCGATGTTTCGCCCGGTGAGTGTTCGAGACGGAGGAGATCGTTGGCACAGCCGGCCCTGCAAACAGCGGTCGGGCAAAGGAGGTGTGCTCATGCATCGGTTGATCTGGGTTTTGGTGACTCTGGAGCTCATTGCGGGTGCCGCATCCGCAACCGAGCCGGTCGCGACGTTCTCCATCGTGGCCTTCGACTCCGTCACCGGCGATCTCGGCGTGGCCGTGCAATCAAAGTTCTTCGCGGTCGGCGCGGTGGTGCCTTGGGCACGGGCCGGGGTCGGCGCCATTGCCAGCCAGGCCTACGGCAATCCCGCGTATGGGCCCCGGGGTCTCGATCTGCTGACATCGGGGCTTGTGGTGAAGGAGGTCATTGACGAGCTGTTGTCCGGCGATCCTCAGCGAGAACAGCGCCAGCTCGGCATCGTCGATGGTATGGGCCGCAGCGCCGCCTTCACCGGTGCTGAGTGCCTGGCATGGGCTGGGCACAGAGCGGGCAAGGGTTTCTCCGTTCAGGGAAACATCCTGGTCAGCGAGGCGACGGTTGCCGTTATGGCCGAGGCTTTCAGTTCGACGGACGACCTGCTAGGTGAGCGGCTGATGCGGGCCTTGGAGGCGGGGCAGCAAGCCGGAGGTGATTCCCGGGGCATGCAGTCGGCAGCGATGCTCATCGTGCGGAAAGCGGGCGGCTACGGCGGCTACAATGATCGCTACTGTGATCTGCGAGTAGACGACCATGAGAACCCCATCGCCGAATTGCGGCGGATCTTCGATATCTGGAAGGTGCAGGCCCTGATCACCGAAGGGTATGTGCGAGCTGAAGCGGGTGATACCGAAGGCGCAATCTCTCTCGGTCACCGGGCGGTCATGGCCGACTCAGTCTCCGGAGAGCCCCACTATCACGTGGCCTGCTACTTCTCAAAGGCCGGCAGACGTGAAGAAGCACTGGGGAGTCTGGCCCAGGCCATCAGGCGAGACTCGACGCTGGCTCGCCGTGCGCCCGAGGATCCTGACTTCGCGCCTCTCAGGGCGGATCCGCGTTTCATCGCAATGACGTCGTTGCCGAAGCCGTGATCACCACTGTGGAGCCCTTTGCACCGTTCACTCCGGCGTTCCACGTTGCGCACCGGCATGGACGCCTGAGAGCAGTCTATCTTCCGAAGGACGCCGTACGCACAAACGAGGAGGATTTGAGCCATCTCGATACCGAGGAACGGAACCATGCAGAGCATCTTCCGCCCCGGCGACGAGTCCAGTTCGTCGGAGGCCGGCTGGCCATGCGCGCCCTCCTGGATGAATCTGCCGTCGCTTCATGGGCCGTACTCTCCCTTTCGTCGGGCGCGCCGCTACTGCCCCCGGGATTCACGGGGTCCATCAGTCACACGAAGGGCCTGGCAGTAGCCATCCTTGCCCGCGGAGACCATGGTCTGGGCATTGACGTCGAAGACGTGACCCGGTGCTGCCGTGACGTGGGCCGCCATGTTCTGTGCGACGATGAACGGGAAGCCCTGGCCGGCCTTTCGGAATCAGAACGGTGGTCTCAAACCCTCCTACGTTTCTCCCACAAGGAGTCGCTCTACAAGGCGCTGAACCCTCTGCTTGGGAGATGGATAGGTTTCCGGGAGCTGGCGGTATGGCCCAGGGACGATGGGACGGCCGACGTCGACTCCCGGGCCGATGACCTCAGCCAGTTTCCGCTTGAGGCGGCGTGGCTCACGGTCGACCGGTGGATCCTCACCACCGCGGTTGCCCGGCGACAGGGTGGTGCACTGACACGGTGAGACACAAACGGGAGGGCACGCCCTGCCTCCCAAAAGACAACGGCTGCCGCCGGGACTCGCCGATGGCAGCCGTTGCTGAGAAGACCGGTCAGTTTACCAGCCAGTAGACGAAGTCAACGATCCCCTCGGGGGCATTGCTGGCAACATGGAAGCCTGCGCCCGGCAGAATACCGTCGATCCACCATACTCCAGCCGGAGGCCCGCCAGGGACCGACCCTGGGTAGGCGACCATTGTCGGGAAAACCCAGATAAGGCTCATTGGGGTCACGTTGATGTCGGGGATGAACACCGAACTCGCACCCGCGCCCGAGGGGCTTCCGGGATTCCACATCACCGGCCCTGGGAGCGCCATGGATGCGACATTGGCCGGCCCCATGCCCGGGCTAAGCAGCATCGGGTTCAGCCCGGGGTTGAACCCGGCCGCCGTGAGATGACCCTGCCCGATGATGAGGGCGATGTCGTCTCCTGCCCCCGGCGCCGACGGACCACCCGGATGGTAGAACTCACCACCGGCGGCGTTGGGGCCATCGGCCATGCCGTAGACTCCGGCAGCCAGCGGCATGCCCATGGGCGAGAACTGGGGCTCCGCGGCGCACCCGATGGCGCCCTCGACCAGGGCATTGCCGTCAACGCCAAAGACGCCTTCGCGCTCGGTGCCCAGCGATCCGAATCGCGGCATACCCATCTGAGCGCCCAGCGCTCCGACCTTGCTCGATCCTCGGGTCAGTCCGCCCATGTCTGTGCTGGAAATCGCACCCGTGGTACTGCTGACGGTATTGCGGCCACGGATGACATCGACTCCGTCGGTGATGCCGGTCCCGTGGAAGGCCGTTGAATCGACCGCTACCTTGAACCCCTGATAGCCTCCCTGAATGCTGAGGGCAAAGAGGCCCGCGGCATTGTTCCAGGTCTCATTCAGATGGTCATGGCCGGCCAGGGCATAGCCGCTGCCGTCGATGCCGTCCAGCGTGGCTGCATCAAAGGCCCACGGCACGCTGGTCAGCTTGACCCGGGGCGTGATCACCGTGGAGCCGACGGTGCTCTCCACCCAGAGGGATGCATTGTTGGCGAACAAGGTGTCGGGCAGCGCAGTCGTTGAGCCCAGCACAACATCAAACACACCATCGGTGACGGTGATGCTGCTATGCGTCTCCGTCCACAGGCTCGTGCCGCCGGTGGAGGAGGCATATATGTCGAAGGTTATGGCCACGGTGCTGTCGATAGGGTCGCCACCGGCGTAGGTAAGCTGACCCTGGAAGTTGGTTTCCTGACGGGAGGAGCCCCAGGCCGCCGCGCAAATGATTGCCAGAACGCCCACGCCGATGATAACCTGCTTCATCGTACACTCCTTCCTGTTGACCCCGGTTGAGACGGCACATCGAAGCCGTTCTTTAAAAGGGTTCCCGTACTTGAGAAATCGTGCTCGCCGACGGTGTTGGACGGTGCGCCCTCGCCGCCCGAACTCCACGCGCGAACCCGATACGAATAGTCCACGGAGGTGTCGCCAATGCCGGTGGTGACCGTCAGCGTTGTGTCCGGCGCGTTGACGACGGTCCATGGGGCGCCGGTGGCATCGAAGTAGGCAACGCTCTCACGAAACACCCTGTACGCATCGGCGTAGGGCGTGGTGGTCCAGGTGAGTACTGCACTGGTGCTGGTGGCCAGAGAGATGAGAAGGGTATCCACTGAACCAGGGGTTACTTCAGGTAGGATCGAGTACCAGAACCCGACGTTTTCGCAGAACGACCCGGCCGCCGTCCGTCCGATGCCGGACCCCTGGCCGACCGTGGCATTGAGCCGGAACACCCCGCCCGTGCCGGGTGCACCTCCCGCTGACACCACCGTGGCCTGCTGCTGAATCGTCTGACAGTGGGCCGCAGGGGGGGCCACTAGTACTGTGACGAGTACGGCCACACCGATGCATGGCCCTCTGGGCAGCCAACGACGCATGGAGCACCTCCTTTCAGGGCGATAACTGCGTCTGATGGGAGCACAGGGTAAATGAAACGGTGGGCCGCTCTATGGTCAACCGTCAAGGCCCAGATCTGGGATGGGAAGACGTATCAGGCTGAACTGAAGTCTGCCGGATCTCCCATTGTCACCGCCGTGTTGACTGAGGTGGTCAAGGAATGGTTGACGTACATGGCGCCGTGTCCCGATACTTGGCGTGCCTCTCAGTCGTTGTTCTCCACGATGACTCTCTCCCTCGGCACGAAAGGAGTGCGACATATGGATAGGAGAATCTCTCTCCCTGCAGTGATGGTGGCAGCAGCACTGGCTCTATCGTCAGGCTGTGCCTCGACGCGGGCAATCATCGCGAACGTTGATGACCCTAATGCTCGCGCAGCCTACGAATCGTCCATCGGGGCCACCCCGCTTCACGGCTGCGCCGCCTTCGGGTCCGTGGCACAGGTTGCTGATCTCCTGCGGCAGGGAGCCGACGCCAATGCCCGTGACCGGCTTGGACAGACTCCCCTCTTCCCCGCGGTGCTCCGAGGCGAACGGCGCGTCGTAGAGGAACTTCTGTCGCACCGGGCCGATGTGAACGCCAAGACCGACCAGGGCGTCACTCCACTGCACGTGGTTGCATCGGGGGAAAAGGACCTCAAGGGCATCATGACCCTGCTTGTGTCGCGGGGTGCTGACGTGAACGCGGTAACCCGGCAGGGCGAGACCCCGCTCCACCTGGCGGTGAGACACGGCCACCGCGGGAGTGCCAAGGTACTCCTGGATCGCGGCGCCAATGTCAATGCCGTCGACATCAGCGGTGTGTCGCCGCTATATGAATCCGCACGGCGGGGAAACACGGACATCGCCAAAGACCTTCTCACCAAAGGCGCAGATCACAACGCTCGTTCGCAGACCGGGGCAACGGCCCTGCATGCTGCAGGACTCTACGGCCACGACGGCATGGTCAAGCTCCTACTGGACAATGGCGCCGACCCCAATGCCCGGTCGACCAACGGTTCGGCACCCCTGCATGTCGCGGCCGCCGCCGGCCATCGTAAGGTGGTCGAGCTGCTCCTGGCGCGCGGCGCCAATGTGGGCGCCACGAATGATGACGATCTGACTCCGCTGGGCATTGCCAATAAGTTCGGCCAGGGCAAGATCGCCGAGGTCATGCTCAAGACCATGCCGCCTTCTGAACCGGCAACGGGGACCAGCGTCGAGGCCTCGAAGACTCCGGCCGCCAAAGAAGTTCGCCAGCCTGACGATGAAGCTGAGGCCAAGCAACCGGCATCGCTGAAACAGCCAAGGGATGCCTCGCCGCAGTCAGTCACGCAGAGGCTTGAGAAGCTGAAGGAGCTCTTCGACAAGGGCCTCATAGATGAGGACGAATACCGGGACGAGCGCGCACGGATCCTGAAGGAGCTGTAGGCACTCACCAGCGGGTGGTCCACCTGATCGGGCGCTCGCGACGCCGGCGTATGCGGAGACCTGCTATTCTAACCTTGGAATAGTCGAGCAGATTCTCTCGTCCTTTGGGTGGATGCCGTGTGGTACCCCCGCAACCTCGTGTGGTGCGCGGATTGTGGGCAGGATATGCCAGGCGAGCGCCCCGCTTGACCATGAGGCACTCGTGGGCAGCGCCTCATGGTCGCCCCATTCCCCCCTCCACCATGGCCACCCCGTCCACGAGAGACAGCTCATGGATCGACCACAGATCTGCATATGACGGACAGCGGGCCGGGTACTGCCGCCCCACCGCGTCGCGCAGTGCAGGGATCGCGTCTGCCCGGACTACTGCGCCCGAAGCACCTTTGTCCCCGCCTCCCAGCATGCGTTCACCCCACACCCCGGGAACGGTGCGTGCGATATCGCACATGGCCTCCAGCTCCGGCCCAGATACTTGGTAGTCATCACGGAGGCCGATCCCATCGTGTCGGAAAATGCCGCCGACGGTTCTCATGTCGCCGCGGCGCCAGGCGTCGAGCAGTCGGGGGAAGCGTAGCTGAGCCTCGTGCAGATACGTGAGTCGTGGGAGCAGCCGGGGAGGCACGCTGATGACGCCACATTGGATGGCGGCATACTGATCTGATGAGACCTCTGCCAGTGTCCGCACCGCGAGACCCGCCCGATTCAGGAGCCGCACCAGTTCATCACACTCCTGCCGCCTGATACGGTAGGTGGACTCCTCGAGACCAGGCCGCGCAGTGCCCGTGTCGAGCATCACAAACCTGAAATCAGCGGCGGATTCGGGAAGGGCGACGTGACTCACCTCCTGACGGGATGGATCGAAGAGCGTGCCTGTCCCGGCGCGGCCGAAGAGGATCATCACCTGATCCATAATGCCACACGGCGAGCCGATGTAGCGGTTCTCCACCGCCTGGGCCAACTCAGCCACGCGGAGCCGGTCATCCATGACACGGCCGTTCACATCCAGCAGTGCGAGAATCAAATTGATGGAGAGCGAGGCCGAACGCGACATGCCTCCCCCGGGGATCTCGCTGTAGATCACGCCCTCAATGCCCCGAGTCAGGGGGATGCCTGATTCTTGGAGGACATGCGCTACACCCAATGGGAATCTGGCCCATGTACCTTTGATCGAGGGTGATCGCGGCGGGGGAAGCTCATTCAAAGTGAACTCCACGAGTCCCTCGTGGGCAAAGGAGGCGCTGAACAGGCGAACGCTGCGGCTGTCCGTGCCCCGATATGCACACCATATGAAGCGATCAACACTGACGCCGAACAACTCCGTGCCATTATAGTCGCCATGCTCAACGCTGAGGCACAGCCGCGATGAGGTACGGCGGACCGACGCCGTGTCTAGTACAAACCCTGCCGTTGATGCAGCATGAGCCATAGCCGCGATGGCGCGACGGTCTGCATCGTGTAGGTTGGACTGCATCACACTACTCCAGAGCGAGCGCGTTGATCTTAAGCACCAACGGTCTGGGCCTGAGGGTGCGGACACAGACCCAACGGCGATCCTCGATTCGGCCTCTACGGCTGTTGCCGGGATTCTCGGCGCCGCACTCCGTGTCGTGGATTGCACTGTATGGCCGCTGAGAGAGCCGCATGCTCATTGGCATTGGCCGGCGTACCGATCATCACCCTTGAGCGTCTGGGCACACTCAGAGCTAATTGGGCGGAAGCCCCGTTCGTCAAGTGCGAGGACGTGCTCGCCGTCACCCCCGGAAGGGCGCCTGTATGGAAGCAGCGATTCTAGTCTTGATCATCATTGCTTCAGTCGTGCTGTTCGTAACCCAAATCGTACGCATCGAAGTCACCTCTCTGTTTATCCTGGCGGCGCTTTCACTCACTGGCATTCTCGGCGGCGAAGACGTCCTGTCAGGTTTTTCCAGCCCCGCCACCATCACCGTGGGCGCCATGCTTGTCTTGAGTGCGGGGGTCGCCAAGGCAGGCGTCGCGGACTACGCGGCGGCCCTCCTTCAACGGTGGGCCGGCACGACCCAATGGGGCCTCCTGCTCGCCCTGGGAGTGACGGTGAGTTTCTTCAGCGCATTCATAAATAACACTGCCATCGTTGCCATCACCGTTCCGATAGTATTGACGCTGTGCCAACGCACCGGCCGGGCGCCCTCCAAGTTCCTCCTACCCGTGAGCTACTTCGCCATCATGGGCGGAACATGTACGCTCATCGGGACCAGTACCAACATCATCGTCGCATCGATTTCCCGATCGTCGGGAGGCCCACCTGTCCATATGTTCGAGTTCACCAAAATGGGCCTGCTGTGCCTTCTTGCCGGCATCGCCTGCATCCTGCCTCTGGCCCGCTTCTTGCCGACACGCACCACGTTGGGTCTCATGCTGTCTCCGCGTGCCCGCAGCCAGTTCGTGAGTGAGGTGGAGATCCCGCCGGGAAGCAGGCATGCCGGTAAAGCGGTGGGCGAACTACTGAAGGAGATCAGGATCCTCGAGATCTTCCGGGGAGACGAATCGCTCCTGTGGCCCGCACCGGATCACACCATCCTCGCGGGCGATATCCTCCTCATCGAGGGCAGTGCCAAGGCCATCGGCAATCTGATGGACAGTGCGGATGTGGCGCCGGCCACCGTGGTGGCGGACGATGAACGGGTCACTATTCGACAGGTCGATCGTACGGTGACCGAGCTGGTTATCACCCCTGCCTCGCGGTTCGTCGGCCAACGCGTGAAGGACATAGGGCTTAGGAGGCGCCACGGCATTGTCGTGCTGGCGGCACGGCGCCTGGGGGTCGGGCATCACATGTACGGCCTGAGGAAGATGGCCCTTCGCCCTGGGGACGTGCTCCTGGTGCAGGGAAGCATCGAATCCCTGCGCGATCTTCAGGAAGGCGGCGATGTCCTACTGGTGGAAGGAATAGATCGAACCATGACCTTTCCACACCGGGCGCCGTGGGCGGTGGGAATCCTGAGCTCGGTGGTCGTGCTCGCTGCCCTGGATGTGGCGCCACTGGTAGCACTGGCGCTCTTGGGCGTCGCGCTGATGCTAATGACCCGGTGTCTCACCGTGGCAGAGGCCACCCGGGCTTTGGACAGCTCGGTGCTCTTTCTGCTGGCGGGAACCATCCCCCTCGGTGTGGCGATGAACAAAACGGGGATCGCCCACTACTTGGCCGAGAATCTGGTAAGGCTGGCAGGCGGCCACGAGCTGGCCCTGGTCGGAGGCTTCTGCGTGCTGACCGGCCTCCTGACCGAAATCGTCTCGAACAACGCCACCGCCGCCCTCCTGACTCCCGTTGCCCTGGCGGTTGCCTCGACGTCAGGCGTAAATCCTAAAGCCATGCTCATGGCCATCATCTTCGGCGCCAGTTCGAGCTTCGCAACCCCTCAGGGATACCAGACCAATGCCATGGTGATGGGAGCTGGAGGCTACCTTGTCCGCGACTACCTTCGGGTAGGCCTGCCGCTGAAGATCGTCATCCTGGCAACGGCCATCGCGCTGATTCCCCTCTTCTGGCAACTGCGAGCCGTCTGAACTTAAGACGACCTCCCTAACCCATCACTCTCCATCCCGGACGATACGGCTTCCACCCGATGATTTGGCGCGGTACAGGTTGTGATCCACGCGGGAGAACAGTGATTCCCAGGTGTCTCCCTGCCTCAATAGCGTCACCCCGATGCTGGCCCGTACGGGCTTCGTAAGCGGAGGAAAGTCGTTCGTGCGGGCCCCAAGGCTGGCCAGGATCTGCTCGGCTCTAAGCAAGGCATCATCCTCACTCATTCCGGGCATCACCACGAGGAACTCGTCACCCCCGAGACGAAATGGCAGATCGGTCTGCCGCACGGCGACCTTGAGTACGCTGGCCACCTCTCGGAGCACGGCATCCCCGATCTGGTGGCCAAAGCGGTCATTCACCTTCTTGAACTGATCGAGATCGATCAGGAGGGCGGCCAGCTCACTGCGACCTGCGCAGGCACGCTCCATCATCACGGGAATCTGGCAATCCAGGCATCGCCGGTTGTAGAGGCCGGTGAGCCCATCAGTCCGCGCGCGGAGTTCGGCGACGTCAAGCTCTTGCTGTGTTCTTCGGAGATAGTCGAGGCTCTGCTCAAGCTCTAGATTCCGCCGGGTGAGATCCGCCACAAGCTGCTGCTCGGACTCCACCAGATAGGCACAGGTCTGCACCAGAAGAACAGCCAGCAGGGCGGGCCGGTCCCGGAGAATCTGGTCGAAAGCGGCCTGATCCAGTTCCCGGAGAACGCTATCCGCGGCAGCAGCTGCCCCGGCGGTGCGCGGTCTCCGTCCAGTGAGCAAGGCCAACTCGCCGAAGAAACTCCCCGGTCCCAGCTTCTTGCGGGCCTTGCCGTGCTCGAAGATCAGCTCAATCTCTCCCTGCTCAACGACGTACATGGTCTCGCCCTCGTCTCCCCGGCTGAAGACGGGTGCTCCGGCGCCGAACTTGGTCTTTCGGCCAAAGCCTGAGAGTTCCCTGATGAGTTCCGCAGTCAGGGTAGCCCGGGGCGAACGCTGCATGACAATGGAGGGGGATTCCATGGGCGCTCCACTACGGCTCGGAGAAAGGCGCAATTCGGTGGTGAGCACGCCCTGATATTACGCCCGAACACTCCTGGGATCAAATTCGATGTGCCCCACGGCGGCGTAGGACAAGAGACGAAGGAAGGAACCATGCCTCCTGGCGAGCCGGTTGAACACCGCACGATTACACCCTCCTGAAGAATGGGATGAACCCCGAGCTCTTTCGCGCGGCGAGAGTATGATCTCTTGTGTTTCGGCTCATCGCTGCCCTTGCCAACGAAGCTCCCGCCACGAGAGGCAGACCATCGTCCGCAAGATCCTCTGAAAGAACAGCAAGGATTATGTTGACATGGAATACTCCGTTCTATACTATTCGTCGATGATTTAGTCACTCATGGAATACCTCACGCTCTGCCCAATCGCACGGGCGTTGAGAATACGCTGAGAGGAGGCATTGAATGGCGCAGTTGAGGAAGAACGAGCTTGCCGCTCTTGGCCTGGTGAATCGCGAGCCGATGCACGGCTACGCACTCACCCAGGCGATCCAGCATCTTGGTCTTGAGCAATGGACCACCGTGTCCCGGTCATCGATCTATGCCGCGCTTCGTCGGCTCGCTCGGGAAGGGGCCGTCTCCATCACGCACGAGCGAGAAGGGAATGCCCCGGAACGGACCGTCTATCATATCACCGCAGCAGGCCGTTCACTGCTGCTGGAGATACTTCGCGAAGCGGTGAGCTACATCGGGCCGGAGGATCGATACTTCTACCTGGGCATGGCGTTCGCTGAGGCGCTTCCCATGGGGGAGATACTCGATCTCCTCGCTCGCCGACTCCGGCAACTCACGGAGGGCATGCTGCACGAGATAAAGGATCACGAGGATGTGATCTCCTCCGGCAGGTGTCCTAATCAACTCAGCATCATGACGCAGGGGGGCATTCGCCATCACGAGATCGAGATCGACATCTGTTCGCAGCTTCTGGACATGTATCGCTCCCGACAGGGCGACCTCGATGTCGACCGTCTGTCCCGGCATGGAGGTCGAAATGGCGAATCATCATAGTATGGCTCGCTTTCTCCGGCCTCTCGCCAGACGGTGCATCATCGCAGGGTGCCTGATCCTGCTGGTTGCGGGCGGCGCCACCACGCCCGCCGCGCAGCCGGGCCTGGATTCATCGGGCAGCGCCACGGGCGCCGATGCGGTCATCACGCTCCCCGAGGCAGTAGGAAAGGCATTGGCCAGCAATCATGGTCTCGCGGCTGCCCGTGAGGGCTACCGCGCCGCGACGTGGGCGCACCGTCAGGCCAAGGCCAATCTTCTCCCCTCGATCTCCCTCGAATCCAGCTACACACGGCTGGACGACGAGACGGTCGCCCGAGCCAATGCGTTCGGTCGAGAGATCACCATGTTCTTCCCGGATAGTACGGGCCAGCTCCAACCCTTCACCATCCAGATACCCCAGACCGTGTTTCGTGATGGGTATCAGACATCGGTGAACGGCCAACTGCTAGTGCTCAATCCGGCCGTATGGAACGGAGTCGGCCTGGCCGGTGCCGCCAAGGGGATGGCTGAGGGGGAACGAAACCTGGCCGTGCAACGGGCCGTGCATCAAACGGTGCGGGCCTACACAGAGCTTCTGAAGATGCGATCATTGAGTCTGCTTCAGGAGGACCATGTTGCCCAGGCCGAGCGCAACCTGGCCCAAGCGGAGCGCTTGGCAGGCGTTGGGCGTTACGGCGAAGCCGATGTGCTCCGCTGGCACGTAGAGGTTGCCCAGCAGCGCGGCCTGCTGGCAGATACCCGCCGAGGTCTTCGTGTGGCCTCGCTGACGCTGGAGAACCTCCTCGGCCTGGATCCCAAGGGGATTACCCAGGCGGACTCCTCCCTGCCGGGGTCACTCAGGAATGCCGTTGACCACTATCGAAACCTGGATGCCAAAGGCTGGGATGAGTTCTTGAACCGAAGCCTCCAGGATGTGGTCGTCCGGAATCCCCAGCTGGATGTGCTGGCGCAGAGCCAGGCTCTGGCACGCCTGCAGCACCGCCAGAGTCTGACCTCATTCCTCCCCAGCATGACTATTGCCGGATCCTATGGCTGGCAGAACAATGACACACCCGAGATGGATGGGGAGAAGACATGGTCTCTCACTGCGGCGGTCAGCGTGCCCCTATTCACCAGTTTCTCCAACCTCTCGGGATACCAGAACACCAAGCACAAGGCTCGGCAGGCCCAAGAGGCAAGCCACGATGCGCGCCGTGGCATCTTGCTGGCGGCCGAAGCGGCGCGGACCGCGATGAGGAGTGCCGCCGTGCACCTCGACCTGGCAGAAACCGGTCTGATCAGCGCCCGCCGGAATTACGAGATCCAGCAGAATCGGTTCACCTTGGGTCGACTGGGAAATCTGGAATGGATCGATGCCAATCTGGCGCTGCGATTGTCTGAACAGGGATACCACACCAGCTACTACGACCTGGTTCTTGCCATTGCAGACTACTACGAAGCGATGGGCGAGATTCTGGCACTTCTGGAGGAGTAATGCTCATGGCACGAGTACCATCCACTACGCTCACGAGAACACGAGTGCTCTCTGTTGTTCGAGGCATCTTCACTACGGCTCTGACCGCGGTGCTGGCAGCAGGGTTAGGCTGCCAGAAGCCTGCGTCTCGGGCTGAAACCCTGGCAGCCGTCCCCGTGGAGATCATCGAGGTCATCCCTGCATCCCTGGAGGAGACCACTGCACTCTCCGGCGTCTTGGCGGCTATCCGCGGGGTGGATGTCGTATCGGAAGTCGCCGGTAGGATCGAGACCATTCACCGGGACGTCGGGCAGACCGTTCGCGAAGGTGATCCTCTGGCAACCCTGGATACGCAGGTCATGCGCGAGACGCTGAATCAGGCGGAGGCGGCTCTGCTGGCTGCGGGGGCGCGCCATGCAATGGCCAAGGAAGACCTTTCCCGCGATTCGACTCTCTTCAGCCATGGCGATATCGCCCAGGCGGCCCTGGATGCCGGCACCATGGCGTATACCGCAGCCTTGGCGGATCTCAAGGCGGCCCGAGCCGCTCGGGAGTTGGCTGCCAGAAGCCTGAGCGAAGCAGACATCCGCGCGCCTTTTGCAGGCGTAGTGGCACGGCGTCACTGCGATCTTGGCTCCTACGTAGCACCGGGGATGCCGGTTTTCCGCGTCGTAGCCCTTGATTCCTTGCGTCTGGTGGTAAACGTGTCACAGAGGCACGTCGGTCGTCTCTCGGTGGATGGGAGCGTCACCATGACCACCGATGCACTGGGTGACCGCCAATTCGTGGGACGAATCCGCTCCATCTCCCCGGAAGCGGATAGCATGACCCGCACGTTTCCCGTCGAAGTCCTGTTCGCAAACCCTCCTGGCAGGCCGCTGCGCAGCGGCCTGGTGGTCAGGGCAACGCTGATGCTGGGGGCACTGGATGAGCGTATCGCCGTGCCTCGGGAGGCGGTCATCCGTCGGACAGGTGGGCACTTCGTATTCGTGGTGGCCGATTCGGTTGCGACGCAGCGGATCGTGACCCTTGGTCCCCTGATCGGCGACCAGTACGTGGTCGAAGAGGGATTGGAGTCGGGCGAGCAGCTGGTAGTGGCCGGTGTGCAGAATCTTCACGACGGGGCACCGGTCTCCATCGAGGCCCATGGCACCGTTCAGAAGGGTGAGGAGGAGAGTCCATGAGCTTCTCCACCGCCCGTTTTTCCGTTGGTCAGCCGGTCCTGGTGAACCTGCTGATGATCGGCATCATCGTGGGGGGGCTCTTTGCGATCTTCTCGATGCCCCAGGAGCTCAACCCCAATATCAGCTTCAACTGGGTCTTCGTCACCATTCCCTACCCAGGGGCCTCGCCACAAGAATCCGAGGATCTGGTGGTGATCCCCGTGGAGAAGGAGATCGACAAGATCGACAAAGTCGATGAGATCAACACCACCGCGGGCGAGGGCTTTGCGTTCTTCCTAGTCAAGTTCGAGGAGATGTCATCCTCTGACTTCACGGCTAAGATGCAGGAAGTTCGCCTGGCCGTGGACAAGGCGGTCATTCCCGATGAGACCGAGGATCCCATCGTGGAAGATTTCGGGTCTGACGACTTCGTGCCGGTGTTCTCCGTCGCCATCACCTACGATACCAATGCGGAAGTCGCGGCCGCGGTGGCGGATGACATCGTAGACGAAATCGAGCGGGTCTCCGATGTGGCCAAGATACAGGTGTCGGGCCTGGAGGATCGGGAGATCTGGGTTGAGGTCGATCCGGTCCGACTAAACGCCCAGCACCTCACCTTGGGTTCAGTGGTCCGCGCCCTGGCTTCCCGCAATGTCAATCTTCCCGGAGGCACGGTCGAAATCGGCCGTTCGGAGTTCCAGGTGCGCATGTTGGGGCGGTTCACGTCGCCTCAGGAGATTGAATCGCTGGTGCTCACGGCGGAACCCGACGGGCGTGCCGTGCGTCTGGCAGATGTCGGGTCGGTGCGAATGACCCGGGCCGAGAACTCGGTGCTTTCCCGTATTGATGGGCAGCCCTCCCTCACGATCTCCGTATCCAAGAAGGCCGGTGGCTCAACCTTCGAGATCGTGGGACGGATCAAGGAGATCCTGGCCCAGTATCAGGAGCGAATCCCCGAGGGGATTGAATTCACCACCACCATCGATACGACCCGGCACATCCGTGATATCTTGAGCGTTCTCCGTAACAACGCCGTTGTCGGGCTCGTGCTCATCTTCGGGATTCTGTTCGCATTTCTGGGCAAAGGAAATGCCCTGCTGGCCGGGCTGGGGATCCCCATCTCGTTCCTCGTGGCATTCATCCTGATGTGGCTCACGGGGCAGACCATCAACGGATCCAGCGTGTTCGGCATGATCATCGTCTTGGGGATCATCGTCGATGATGCCATCATCGTGCTGGAGAATGTACACCGCTACCGTCAGCAGGGAGTACCACTGAAGGATGCCGTCATCCAGGGCACTGAAGAGGTCTTGGGGCCTATCACGACCGGCATTCTGACTACCGTGGCGGCATTCGTTCCGCTGATGCTGATTCCCGGCATCATGGGCAAGTTCATGCGGGTCATCCCCATCGTGGTCAGCCTGTCACTGCTGGCGTCGCTGTTCGAGGCCAGCACGCTTCTGCCCTCACACATCAACGACTGGACCAAGGGCTCGACTCGGCACAAACGGCCGGAGTTCAAGTTCTACCTGTGGCTCAGAGATCGTTATGAACGTCTCCTTACCAAGCTGCTCTGCCGACGCTACTGGGTGGTTGGTGGGGTTGTGGTGCTTCTCTTTATCTCCATCGGCCTCATTCCGCTGGTCGGTGTGCAGATGTTCGGCAGCGAGGATCTGGACTTCTTCCGGGTGTTGGTGAAGCTGCCCGAAGGCACCTCGTTGGAGGAGACGGATCGGGTCATCGGCAAGATCGAGGCCGAAGCCCTGGCCCTGCCCGAGCAGGAGCTGGCCTATGTGGAGGCCAACAGCGGGTTGTATCAGGGGAACAGCGAGTGGACCATCCGGAAGAACGTCGGACAAGTCATTGTCAACTTGGTCGATCGCCATGAGCGTGACCGTTCCCTGGATGAGGTCATCGTCGATCTCCGCGAGCGAATCAGTGGCATCAGCGGAATCTCGTCGCTGGAGTTTGAACTGCCCACGAGCGGGCCGCCCACGTCCAAGCCGGTCAGCGTCCGCATCACGGGGAAGTACTTCGCCGAACTCCGTGGTGCAGCGGATGATCTCGAGGCACTCCTCGCACAGACCGATGGCGTGTTCGACATCGCCGATGACTTCCCGGCGGGCAAGCAGGAGATCCGCATCGCCATCGATGAGGAGCGGGCAGCCCTCCGGGGTCTCACCGTACAGGAGGTCGCCCTGGAGGTGCGCACGGCACTCTCGGGCTTCACCGCTACCACGTATCGCGATGGCGACGAGGATGTCGATGTCATCGTGAAACTGCCCGAGAGCGCCCGCAACAGCATGGAGGAGATCCTGGCGCTGCGGATGAGCAACTACGCAGGCGCGACCGTGCCGTTGGCCGATGTGGCCGAGTTCTCCCTGCATACCACGGTGACCGAGATCCATCGCCGCGATCTGGCGCGCACCCTCATCGTCGGTGCCGATATCGACAAGTCCACCACCACCGTGGACAAGGTGATGCGACAGATTGCTCCGCACTTTGACCGCATTGCCAACCGCTACGAGGAGATCCGGTTCGAGATCGGAGGGGAGTTCGAGGAGTTCAGCGAGGCGTTCCAGGATATGGCGAAACTCTTCGCCATCGGCGTGATTCTGATCTACCTGATCTTGGGAACCCAGTTCAGGTCATACATCCAGCCCCTGATCATTCTTGCCACCGTACCCTTCGCATTCATCGGGGCCATGGTGGGGTTGATTGTGGCCGGCGACAAGTTCAGCATCACGACCCTGTTCGGAGTCGTGGCCCTGGCGGGTATCGTGGTCAACGACTCCATCGTCCTGATCTCGTTTATGAACAATGCACGCCGGGAGGGGGTGGACCGCTGGAAATCAGTCACCGATGCGGCGGTCACCCGCCTTCGGCCCATCATTCTGACCTCGGTGACCACCATCGGAGGCCTCTTGCCCACCACGCTGGGCATCGGAGGTAGCTCGGCGGTGTGGCGACCTCTGGCCAATACCATTGCATGGGGCCTGCTGTTCTCCACCATTCTGACCTTGATCGTGATCCCCTGCATCCTCTCCATCGTGGATGACATCCGTGTCAAGGCGGGCAGAGATCTGGTCAGGTCTGAGAATGGCGTGAAGCCGCCGTGTGAGGCGACCTAGGGCGACTGCGGCGGCCAAGAGTCGTGGGCATAGACGCCGCACGCCGAGTTCAGCGGAGAGACCTGATGGCGTGTGCCTGTGTGGAAGCATATCCGAAACCCCAACACGTACAAAGAGGCGTGCTCGATTTGCCCCGGTTTTTCGACTGCGACCCCGCCGCAACCCCATCCCGCGGGCGGAGTCAGAGCTCCGCCCCTACTGGGCAACGGTGCCGCGGATATCCGTAGGGGAGGGCGCCTCTGCCCTCCCGCGCAGCGCGATCGAAGAGGGATCTCGTCGACTGCGATACCCCCCCCGCAAGCGACCAGGGGCGGTCGCCCCCACGGCGGGCGGAGTCAGAGCCTTGTGCCCCTACAAGGAGGGGTGAGGGAGATGAGTCACCATGAAGAGCATGAAGGGTGAAGGAGTAAGGAGTGAGGAGATGAGTTGCAGGAGTCAGGACCGCTGAGAGGATTGAGAACTCGTTTGAGAGCCCTCGCGCACGCCGCACCGACGGATGCGGGGCGGCGTGGCTCCAGTGGGCCGTACTCTCAACCCTAACAAAGTGTGTAGGCCACACAGACAACTGCTGACTCGTCGCGCCGCGAGGTTTTCTGTAACCAAAGCCCGGTCTCATGCCACCATATATGATGGTGCGGTTCCATACATAAGCGCGCGATACCCAGATCGGGTTCCCTGCAGTAATTTCCTCTGTTCGAGAATCGAACCGGGATCCCAAGAGAGATCCATGCCACCGACATCGCCCATGATGTGCCGCCCGTTTTCCTCACGGTGCTTTGCGGCTGCCCGCGCCGGAGGCCGACGGTTGCACCCAGATCGGACAGAACCATGAGAAGAAAGCTCATTATCGGCATCGCGGCGGTGTTCGCCGTCGTTCTTGTTTGGCGCATCACTGCGCTTGTGTCGTCGGGTGAAGGAGGGCAACCCGGGCGAGGGGGCAGGCCACCGGTGGCGGTTGAAGTCGACAGCATCCGAATCGCTTTGATTCGCGATGTGCGGACGCTGACTGGAACGGTCCATCCGAACTACCAGTACGTCGTCGCTCCGAAGATCGCGGGAAGGCTGACTATGCTGCGACCTCGGATCGGCGACTGGGTCGCGGCAGGAGAAGTCGTCGGCGCACTCGACGATGCGGAGTACGAACAGAACGTCATCGAGGCTGAAGCCAACCTCCGGATCGCCCGGGCTTCCCTCGCCGAAACCGGCACGCAGTTCGAACTGGCGCGACAAGAGAAGGAACGGGTCGAGGCCTTGCAGGCCAAGGGAATTGCCTCTCCCTCAGAGCTGGACGCCGCCGTGTCAACCCATGCCGTCCTCGCTTCACGGATAGACCTCGCCACCGCGCAGGTAGAGCAGCGGGCGGCTGCCCTGCAATCTGCCAAGATTCGGCGGGGCTACACGAGGCTTACCGCTTCGAGACCCGGGTTCGTGGGGGAGAGATTCGTCGATCCCGGCGCTCTGCTGTCACCGAATACTCCTGTGCTGTCAGTGGTCTCCATCGATTCGGTCATCGTCAAGGCAACCGTCACTGAGCGAGACTACGGCCACCTGAGGCCCGGTCAGACCGCCGAGGTCATGGTGGATGCCTTCCCTTCCCGCCGTTTTGTCGGCAAGGTTGCCCGCGTCTCGCCTGTACTCCAGGAGGCATCGCGCGTCGCCCAGGTCGAGGTAGTTGTCGGGAATGACTCACTGCACATCAAGCCAGGCATGTTCGCCCGGGTGGAGGTGGTGATCGAACAGAGGGAGGCCGCGCTGGTTGTGCCGGCCCGTGCACTGGTCATGAGGAACGGGCAGGGAGGGCTGTTCGTCGTTCCCCGTGACACAACGGTGGCCCGCTACCTGCCAATCAGGATAGGCATTCAGACGGCCACACACATCGAAGTGGTGGAACCCATGATTGAGGGATTGGTGGTTACCTTGGGGCACCACCTGCTGGAAGATGGTAGCCCCGTGGTGCTGCCCACGGCAGGCGAGCCCGCCCCTGGGGGAGGCAAGGCGAGGAAGCCGCAGTGAGCATCGCCCGCGGTCCTGTCCATCGTCCCGTACTGACCACGGTCGTCTTCATCGTGGTGATCACCATCGGCGTCGTGGCGCTGTCCCGGCTCTCCATTGATCTCATGCCGGAGATCACCTTCCCCAGCGTCTCGGTTGTCACCGAATACGGCAATGTGGGCCCGGAAGAGATCGAGGAATCCATCACGAAACCCATCGAGGAGGCTCTGGCGGCAGTGCAGGGCGCGGAGGAGATCACCTCCACGTCGTCTGAGGGTTCCAGCCAGGTGCAAGTGGCCTTTGCGTGGGGCACCGATCTCGATGTCGCCACCAACGATATCCGCGATCGGCTTGACAGGGTGATGGACCGGCTGCCTGAGGATGCCTCCCGGCCCATGATCAGGAAGTTCGACCTCTCCGCCTTTCCCGTCATGATTCTCGGTGCAGCCGGGAACCTCAGCCTCCTTGAGTTGCGGCACATCGTCGACGAGCAGGTTGAATACCGCCTGGAACGAGTACCGGGGGTCGCCGCGGTGGATATTCGTGGTGGGCTCTCGCGCGAAATCCACGTTGATCTGCACGCCCAGAAGCTCAAAGCGCTGGGAATCTCACCGGATGCCGTGGTCGCGACCCTTCGCAGCGAGAACCAGAACCTGCCCGCGGGTCCGTATCGTGAAGGCACCCTGGAGGTGTTGGTTCGCACGCAAGGGGAGTACCGCTCGCTGGAGGAGATCCGCCAGACGGTCATCATGGTTCGTGGCGGCACGCCGATCAGGATCTCTGATGTGGCCGAGGTAAACGACTCATGGGAAGAGGTGCGGCAGGTGGTCCGAATCGACGGTGCATCGGGCATCAGGATTGCGGTGAACAAGCAGTCGGGGGCCAATACGGTGAGCGTCGCCGAGGGAATTCGTGCGGAGGTGGCACGGATCAATCGCGACATCCCCCAGATTCGCCTGACCCCAATCATCGACACCTCGACCTACATCAAGCAGTCCATCGCCACGTTGCGCGCCTCGACCCTCGTGGGCGGCACCCTTGCCGTCATCATTCTCTTCACCTTCCTCAGAAGCATCTCCAGCACACTGATCATCGCCACGGCGATCCCCATCTCCATCATGGCCGCCTTCGGGCTCATGTATTTCGGGGGATTCACCCTGAACATCATCACGTTCGGAGGGTTGGCCCTGGGCATCGGCATGCTGGTGGACAGCGCCATTGTCGTGCTAGAGAATATCTACAGACATCGTGAGTCTGGGCTTTCGCCGGTGGAAAGCGCTTTGACTGGAACCGGCGAAGTGGCGGCGGCAATCACGGCCAGCACATTGACCACGCTGGTGGTGTTTTTTCCCGTGGTCTTCGTCCGCGGGATGTCCGGAATACTGTTCCAGCAAATGGCCTACGTGGTGAGCTTCTCACTGCTGTGCTCCTTGGCGGTTGCCCTGACGCTGATCCCCATGCTCTCGTCGCGAATCCTTGCCCACCGGGGGGCCGACACCGGGCGACCCGGCGGAAGGCTCGCGCGGATCTATGCCGCCAGCGAGAACGCGTTGTGCTGGCTCGAAGAGCGGTATAGCAGCGCCCTGTTGTGGGCTCTGGGCCATCGGCGGCGGGTGCTTCTGGCTGCGGCCGGTATGTTGGCTGTCTCGCTCTTCCTGATGCGGTTCGTCGGCGTTGAGCTCATGCCGGCCGCAGACGAGGGGCAGGTGCGCGTCACGATCGAAATGGCGCCGGGCACGAGAGTAGAAGTCGTGGACAACGTCGCGCAGGCGGTGGAAGAGATCGTCCGTCGCCAGGTCCCGGAAGCGACCTCGATTCTCGCGAGGGTCGGCAACGTTGGATTCCGTTCATCAGGGTCTCACACTGCTGAGGTCACCGTCAGCCTGGTGCCCCGGGCCCAGCGACGACGAAGCAGTGAACAGGTCGCCAATGACCTGCGTAAACCTGTCAGCGGTCTCCCAGGTGCTACGACGCGGGTCCGCGCGGGGCAGGGCTTCTTCGTGTTGCGGATGGGCCAGTCATCGTCCAACTCCGTGACTATCGAGATCCGAGGCTATGACTTGGAGACCGCCGAGACTCTGGCCCAGCGCGTGGATGCGGTGGTCAAGACTATCCCCGGCATCACGGATACGCGGCTCAACAGGGAGGAGGGCAGCCCGGAAAGGATCGTGCGCATCGATCGGCAGCGCGCGGCTGACTTGGGCCTGGGAGTAGCCCGCATCGGTGACGCGCTACGCACGGCAGTCGGGGGGACACGCGCGTCCTTCTACCGGGAAGGTGGGACACAGTATCCGATTCTTGTACGGCTGAGCGAGGCCGATCGGCAGAACTTGGGTGAACTGCTCGACCTCTCAGTGATCAATACGCGAGGAGAGGCGGTCGCCCTACGCAATGTCGTGACCCTCGTAACCGCTGAGGGACCTCTCGCCATTGCCCGAAAAGACCAGGAACGAGTCATTAGCATAGAAGCCAACTACACGGGCCGCGACATGGGGTCGGTGATTCGCGATATCCGAGCCGGGCTCCAGGGCGTGCCCATACCGAGAGACTTCGCCGTGCTCTTCGGCGGCGACTACGAGGAACAGCAGGAGGCGTTCAGGGAACTGCTGCTTGGCCTAATTTTGGCGATTTTCCTCGTCTATCTCGTGATGGCGGCGCAGTTCGAATCGTTCCGAGATCCGTTCGTGGTGCTTTTTGCGATCCCGATGGGCCTGGTCGGCGTGGTGTTTACCATGATCCTGACCGGCACGATCTTCAGCATGCAGGCGTTCATCGGTTGCATCATACTGGCGGGCATCGTGGTGAACAACGCCATACTTCTGGTAACCTACACCAACCAGCTTCGGCGTGCCGAACGGCTTCCTCTGAGAGACGCCATAATGACCGCGGGTTCGCGGAGACTGCGACCCATTCTGATGACGACGTTGACCACGTCATTGGGGCTCTTGCCCCTGTCCATCGGTCTGGGCGAAGGGGGGGAGACTCAGGCCCCCCTGGCGCGGGTGGTGATCGGAGGGCTCTTAGGCGGCATGCTCATTACCTTGATTGTGATTCCGGTCATCTACTCGCTGGTTGAGCAGAGACTCGCGTCAGCACGGGGGGAGGCGAGACAATGAGACGTTCTGGCCGACACATTTACCAAGGTCTTTGCGGTCTAGATTCCCCGGCTGCGCTTGTCTTGGTTGGTCTGCTCTGTGCCGTAGTGCCAGCCAGGGGCGAGGCGGATCGCGCTGTTGAGACGCAGCACCGAGCCCCGCGAGGCGCCTCTCTGCGCCTGGGCGTGTGCGATGCGATTTTGATGGCGCTGGAGCACAATCAGACCGTGGCCATCAGCCGATTGGACCCGGCCATCACCGAGACCTATGCGGCGGAGCACCGCGCAGCGTTTGACCCTGAACTCAGCATCACCGCCGAGCGTAGTGAAGCAAAGACGCAGCGGCGACTGGGATCACAGCCTGCGCCGTTCGACCTGGAAGATGAGCAGTTCGAGGGGACTGTGGCGCTCTCACAGACGCTCCCCACCGGAACATCTTTTACCGTCAGCGCCGGCATGACGGGCTCGGTATCCAACCTCTACACCGATCAGTACACCGGCACGGCGGGGTTGACCGTGACCCAGTCGCTGCTGCGGGGCGTCGGGTTCGGCGCGAACCTGGGGCGGCTGCGCAGGGCGCGGCTGGATGTGGCAATCTCCGAGGCGGAACTGAGGGGGGTGGCGCAGCAGGTCGCCGCCGATGTCGAACAGCGCTATTGGGATTACTATGTCGCGGGGCAGGAAGTCGCGATTCAGGCGGCCTCGCTGAAGCTCGCGACGCAGCAGTTGGCGGAGTCACTGGAGCGAGTTCGCGTGGGCAAGCTCCCCGAGTTGGAGCTGGCGGCAGTAGAGGCGGAGGTCGCTGCCCGCCAGAGCAACCTGATTGATGCGGAGAGTGCCCACGAGAAGGCGCGTCTGTACCTTCTGAACCGGCTGGGTCCGGTCGCCGAAGCACCCTGGTCGTTGGTGATTGAGCAACTCGATGCACCATTCACGCCCGATGACACCCTGGATGCCGTGGAGGCTCACGAGCAGGTGGCGCTGCGTTATCGGCCCGATCTGGAACAGGCCCGGCTGGCACTCAAGAAAGGCGATCTCGCGGTAGCCGAGACGGCAAACGGCCTCCTGCCGAGGCTCGACCTCTTCCTTACTTTGGGGCGGACCACGTACGCCCAGTCATTCGAGGAGGCCTACCCTGACCTCCAGAGCCCCTACTACCAGGTGAGCGCGGGCGTGGCGTTGGATTTCCCCGTACCGAACCGGGCACCTTCGGCCCAGTTGCGTCGGGCGAGGCTTTCCCGTGAGCAGCAATCCCTGGCAGTGGCGAATATGGAGCGTCTAGTCGAGCTTGATGTCCGTCGGGCCTATCTGGAAGTAGTCCGCTCGCGACAACAGATCACCGCGACCCGCCTTACTCGGGAACTCCAGGAGAAGAAGCTCGCGGCGGAAGTGGAGAAGTTCCGCGTCGGCAGGGCAACCAACTTCCTCGTGCTCCAGGCGCAACGTGACCTGACGGGCAGCCAACTGGGCGAGGCACGGGCGAAGGTTTCTTACCTCACGGCGCTGGTGCAGCTCTATGTGGCCGAGGGAACGCTCTTGGATCGCCGCGGAATCGCCGACCGCGGCATCTGATCCGCCCAGGTTCGAACGCGGTCCCCGCTCCACGGCGGCATGATATCTGTCGTACGGTGTGGCCGTGCGCGGTGGCCATGCCGATTCCGAATTGCCTCGTTCAAGACCGCCTGCAAAGACCGTCGAGGAAGGCCACCCTAACGCCCGGTTCCATAGTGCATGTCATACAGCTCCTCGAAGCGAGCGACCCCCCGCTCCCAGGGAAACAGGGAGGCTGTTTCGCGGGCTTTGCGGCTCATCTGTTCGGAGAGCGCCCGGTCCGCAGCCAGCGCATCTAGCCGCTCCGCCCAGAGCAGTGGGTCAGCCGGTAAGACCCATCCACTTTCCCCGTCAATGACCAACTCCTCGGTACCGCTGACTCGCGAGGCGAGTATCGGCAGCCCGCTGGCGGCAGCCTCCAGGCTCACCAAACTGAAGGCCTCGTAGAGACTGGGCATGAGCAGAGCCATCCCAACCCGGTAGAGGGCCTGGATATCGGTTCGGGAACCGAGGAAGTGGATTCGGTGCTCGATGCCGAGCTTTTCGGCCAAAGCACGGTAGCACGCCTCGGGCCCCGATCCCGCGACTATCAGATGCACGCCCTCGGCGGAGGCCGCGACGACACGGATGGCGAAGGGCAGGCCCTTCCTTGCCCACTCGCCGCCGACGAAGAGCGCATACGAGTGCTTTCGGGGAAGGCCCAAGGTGTGGAGCACGTTCTCACGCTCCCCGGGCCTCGCAGGAAGGAAGGTGTCGAGGTCAACGCCGTTGGGGATGGGCTCGACCCGCTCGGGGGGAGTCTTGTAGGCATCCCGCAGCTCGCGGCCCGTGCCCTGGGAAACCGGCAGCAGCACACCCCCGGGCCGCGGGTAGAGCCGGCGTTCAACGGCCATGGCCAGGCGGTAGTGCGTCCGCCATGACGCGTACTGGCGGGCGGTCATCTCCTGCCGAAACTCCCTGCTGCGGCGCAGGATGCGATACTTGGCCCGCACCACGGTATGGACGCTGGAGAAGTCGAAGACGGGGCAGTTGGGGCCTTGACTGTGGATAAGGTGATCCTTGAGTGTGCGAGCTCGAGCACCCGCCAACACGTAGAAGCCAAGGTATTGCAGCGCGGCCGGGCCAGGGATTCGACGGATGGGTTCGCAACGGACCAGGCCGCCGGGCAGGTCACTGAGCGAATGGGAAATAACCGTCACTTCATGGCGCGTCGCTAACCGCCGTGCCCACTCGGCCACGCAGCGCTCATGCCCGCCGCGCAGGTGGCAGTGTTCAACTACGAAGGCAATCCGCATCACAGAACCATCCGGGTCGCAGGGTTCGGGTTTCAATTCATGGGGGAACAGGTTACAGGGAAGAGGAAACAGGGGAAAGTGCACAATGGGCAGGAAGACCCGTGCTCGCTCCCAGGCTCCGAGTGGGCAGACGGCAGGAGCCCGCGATCCGAGATCCACAGCGTCTCATGCGCTCATCCGCATCAAGATCAATATTCGGTGGGCAAGGAAGGTCAGCCAGCGGGAAGAATCCTTCTTCTGGCAGAACTCCCATCCCTTCCACTTCGTCCGGATTGACCCGGTGGCGAACCTGTGCCCCCTCGCATCCACGGGAAAGAACAGAAGATCATCCGCGTCTCCAGGCGTGATCTGATCTTGACTTCGACGGGCCACCTGGCACTTTGTCCCCGCTGTCATTGATCTGGGCAGCCGCGCCACGGGAGGAGGTCGCATGACAGAAATGCACGCTACGACCATCGCAGCCTCACAGGATGACCTCATCGCTCGGGTCATGGCGCTGGCACCCCTACCCAGCCTCACCCATGAGGCTCATCGCAGCGCCGACGCATTGATTCGGGATCTGCTGTCCCAACTCCGGAGCGATTCCGCCTTCTTGAGTTTTGATAGCCTCTTCAAACTGGTTTCCCACCTTGCGACCATCGGCGACCCTTCTGCCGCGGAATCAATCGCACGCATGAGTGCCGATCATTTTACCGGCGAGGATCGACCGATGTGCGCGGTGTCAATGCTGAACCTCGCGGGTCGCTCCTGCTACGACCAGTGCGCATTCGATGATGCGGAACACTGCTTCTCCCGTGGGCTCACTCTCGTTCCCAAGCCCGACGTGAGGCTTCAGACGCCCGTGCTGCTGATCAACCTGGCAAAGCTGTACACGGAGATGGGCAGATTCAGCGACGCCTTGAAGAAGTACGACGAGGCCAAGCGAATCGTCCGCTCCACGCTCAGTGGCGTGTTCGCAGATCTAGACTTCTTCCTTCCCCACGAAGTCGTGGGCCTTATCGTCAACAATACTGGATGGGTGCATCTTCGGACTGCCCGCGGGGCCGGCAACGACCCTGGACTCCTGAGACAGGCCGGCAAGTCATTCGACGCGGCCCTGGGTCTTCCTCTGCATCCCAGAACCCGGCTTATCGCCTTGGGAAACCGTGCCGAGACCTATATCCGGCTAAATGACACGCGCAAAGCCGAGCGCATCCTGGGACCCCTCGAAACGGAATGCCTTGCCAATGGGCATCGGCTTCTGCCCCTGATCCATGGTAGATGGGCCCAGGTCTGCGCCGCCCGTGGTGATATCCTGTCCGCGGTGGAGTGGTCCAGGAGAGCCCTGCGGTCAAGTCTCCTGGCGGGCAACCCTCGGCAGGAGTTGCGGATTGTCGAGGTCATTGTCGACATCCTCCGCACCCTGCTGTCTGGGGTCTCTGACCCTCTGACTGCGCTGGGATCAACTGGAGAGCCCGTAGTCGCCCATGTGCTGGAGTTGCTCCAGAGCAAGGATACCTACACCGGCGGCAATCACTCCGCGCGGGTCGCCAGCCTTGCCCGGAAGGTCGCCTGCGTAGGCGTGGATGATACACCCACGCGGCAGCGATGGATTCGGCGCGTAGAACTCGCCGGGCTGCTGCACGACATGGGTAAGCTCTGCATTCCGTGGAGCTTACTGAACAAGGTCTCACCTCTGTCCAGCAGAGATTGGCAGCTTCTCAAGGCCCATACGACCATGGGGAAGACTATGTTGGAGAGTATCGGGCTCGGCCAGTTGGCCCTTGTTGCCGGCGGTCACCATGAACGGCCTGACGGCCATGGCTATCCAACCGGCTCGCCGAGCAGGCGACCGGAGCCTGCCATCGTAGCCGCTGCCGATGCCTTCGAGGCCATGACGTCGCCATCTCGCGTGTATGTGCGCCCCAAGACCCCCTCGGAAGCCCTGTGGGAGATCCGCAAGGCATCCGCTACCCAGTTCCGACCGGAGGTGGTCAAGGCCATGGTAGCAGTGCTGCAGCGACAGACCTGAAAGGAAATGAGGAATGCAGACAGAGCAAAGCCCCCAATAACTGCGACTTCATCCCCGATTCGCCGAATCGAGAAGCCCCATGTGCTGACGGCGGATGAGGTCGTGCGTCAGCTACGCGCCGGGCCTGCCGGCCCTCGCGGCGTTCGAGATCAGGAGGCCGCTTCGGGAGCGCTCTGCAGCATCGTCTCAGCGGCGGCCGGATCCAGTGGTGCGCCGCGCAGAAGCATGCCTTCCACCTGCTTGGCGAGTGCCTTGTTGCCGATGACTATTGCCCCGGCCAGCCGGCTTTCGTGCAGCAGGAGCTTCCCGTAGGAGAAGGCCGCGGCATTTTCGCGCCGCACTACGGTGAACCCCTCTTCGGGTGGATCTACCACCCCCATTGAGCTGACATCAATCCCCATGACCTTGAGCGCCGTGATGGGAGGAGTCTCCCTATACCGCTCGTTGCCGCCGGCCATGTTGGCGGCAGCGACGCGTGCCTGCGCCTGGGCCACCGGTACGATTGCCCAGCAGCGGCCCTCATGGATAGCCGCATCACCCGCCGCGTAGATATCGGGGGCACTGGTGCGCATGGCGTCATCTACCTGCACGCCCCGAGACACCTCCAACCCGGCAGCTTCGGCCAGTGCGGTGTTGGGCCGCACGCCCGCCGCGACAATCACGAGTTGTGCCCGAAGTTCACGACCACTGCTCAGGGTCACGCCAGTCACCGAGGCCTCGCCCACGATGACGTCCACGGAGTCCGCCAGATACACCGCGAAGCCCTGCCCCCCGACAAAGGCCTTGAGGATAGCTGCCCCCTCGGCATCGAGCTGGAGCGGCATCAGCCGAGGCTGGAGTTCCACCAGTGACACCTGAAGACCGAGGGTCTGCACGCCGCGGGCCGCCTCCAGCCCCAACAGCCCTCCGCCTATGACCACCGCCTCCCGGCACCGCGCCGCGTACTCCCGGATCGCCTGCGCGTCTGCCAGGGTGCGGATGGTGAACACACCGCGAATCTCGCGCCCCGGAATGGGGGGCACAAAGGGAGAACTGCCGGCAGCACAGAGCAGCCGGTCATACTCGACCTTCGTCCCATCTGCCAGCGTCATTGTATGCGCGTCCGGCGACAACCGGGTGACCGGGGCCCCCAGGTGCAGGGTGATCCCCTTCCGGGCGTACCAATCCTCCGTGCGGAGGATTACCCTTTCCAGAGGCATGGTGCCCGCAAGGTAGTCGGTAACATGGGGACGATAGTAATAGGCGTAGGGCTCCTCGGAGTAGACATGGACCTCGCCTGTTCCCCCCTTGGCAAGCTCCACCGCGGCGGCCATGCCCGCGACCCCATTGCCGATGATCAGATGTTTCATCACTGAGCGTATCCTCCCGGAGTATGTCGGAATGAGATCATCGGACCAGCAGTCCTCACTGCCCTCACTGCCGCGTGATCGTTCACTGCCGCTGTGTGTGGCCGTTTTGGGCCGTTGTCAAGTTGTCAGAATGACGAGCGGCAGGGCCACCGTCGCTGCAGCCCATTCCCGACCATGCGTCTCCTGCGTCCGCCCCCACTCCGCACGTACGGTCGCCTCGCTGCGTGACCCCGGTGCCCGATGGCTGTGCTTTGTACTCCGGAGCCTAATCCAGGCGCAACGTTCTCGGGAGGTCTCATGCTGGTCTCTCACTATGCCTTGTCGGGGTGTGTCTCCGTGACCAGAGCATCCGCCGCGGTGAGCGTCGTTCTGGCGTTCTTCACGGCCACCTCGGCCGCGCAAGACCAGGTTCTCCGCTTGGATGGCGACGGCGACTACGTGGAGTTGCCGTCGGGCATCTTCCAGGATCTGACCGAGGCGACCATCGAGGCATGGATTCGGTGGGACGACTTCGGTTACTTCTCGCAACCCATCGGCTTTGGGGTGCGCGAAGGATGGCGGGCACTGGCCATCAACAATGCCCCATATTCCCCGACACTCCATTACTTCATTCATGTCGGAATGGAGCGGCATCTCATCATCATCCCGGAGATCCTCAGACTGGGCCACTGGTACCATATCGCGGCGGTGTCCGGTCACGGAGGCATGAAGCTTTATCTGAATGGCGTCCTGGTCGGCTCCGATCCATACGGGGGTAGCTTCGACAGCATCGCGACCACACAGCACTGCTACCTCGGCAAACCCCACTGGGCGGCCAACGCCGACTTCAAAGGATGCCTTGACGAGGTGCGAGTGTGGAGCATGGCGAAGAGCGACGACGAGATCCGCAGGAGCAGGCATCAACACCTGCGGGGAGATGAGTCCGGCCTCGCCGGCTGGTGGACTTTCGATGGGGGCGACGCCGCCGACTCATCATCCCACCGGAGTCATGGCGTGTTGCGGGGTGACGCACGGTGCGCAGAAGCGGATCTCGCCGGCGCGGGCGAGTTGCCGCGCCCCATTGCTCTGTCGGGCGTAGTGGCAGATGTGGAGGGTGCCCGCCTCCCGAATGCCACGGTGACGCTGGAGCATGATTACCAACTGGTTGTTGCCGGATCAACAGACGACAGAGGGAACTTCCGACTCGTCACCTGGCCCAGACCGGGCGAGGGGGATTGAAGGATGTGTGATCCGATCGTGTCCATCACGGCCCCAGGGTGAAGGTGTCCCTTGAGTGAGGAGATGGGAGATAGGAGTAAGGAGATGAGAGAGTCAAGAGGTGAAGAGGGAAAGGAGTCTGCAGTAGGCAGTTCGGGCTGAACCCCGAACCCTGAAACCCGCGAGCGAAGCGAAGCGGCAGTCTGCTGTCGGCTGGCAGAGAGCTGATAGCAGAAAGTTGAGAGCTGCCGCGCAGTGGCTACGTGCCCGCTTTACACCACAGATTCGCGTTCGGCGGCTGCGGTCCCGGCGCCTGCGGTTCCCCGTAGCTTGACATTTTGCCTACTTCCCAGACAGCCCCCAGACTTGGGATGCACGACAGGTGCGTATCGCGTAGGGAGCTTGGCGAGACCGCAGGTAGTCATGCGGCACTCCGGCCCCACTTTACTCGCAGATGGCTCGATGTTCTGAGGGCCGACCTCTCGCTCCAAGATGGCCGTTGACCGGCACTCGCGCCCCGTTATGCCTCCCGGCTGGCAATCCGCACGAAGCTGTGCCATATCCGATTGATCTGATCACACACCCCCAACACTGCGGAGAGCCATGGCCGACCTGTTCACGCCGCTCTTCAACGCCTCGATCCTCCGCGCCCGGCTCGGTACGTTCGCGCCTGAGCTGAGTACCGAGCTGGCTGCTGCCCTCGAAGTGGCGTCCTCCTTCGGCGCTGGCCCGTCATGTGGACATCGTGAGCCAGTCGATTCGTGGCAAGGCCGAAGCCGAATCGACTCTGGTGACTGGCGAATCTGTCACCCACGCTCCACACGCTCTGCGCCAACGTCTCGGCCCAGATGGCTCCCGTGTGCCTTGTCCCTTGACACACACCACCCGCCCGGCAATACTACTCCTAACAATACCCGCCAAGCCTCTGGCCTTTGGTCACGCTCAAATCGGCGGGTTACTCCTTTGGGTGGGCTGCCGTGAGTGATGCCCCGCTCCCCGCGGGAAGGCCATTCGACTACGCGGGCATGCTGCAGGACATCAAGGGTCGCATCCGTGCGGCCCAGCTCAAGGCGGTCATGTCTGCCAACCGGGAGCTGATCCTGCTCTACTGGGACATCGGCCGGATGATTGCCGAACGCCAGGAAGAACAGGGCTGGGGCGCTGCGGTGATTCCCCGGTTGTCGCACGACATCCGCAGCGAATTGCCTGAGGTGAAGGGCTTTTCGGAGCGCAACATCGGATACATGATCCGGTTTGCGCGGGAGTACGGCACCCCCCTGATTTTGCAGCAACCTGCTGCAGAATTGGAAATCCCTGATGGCAAGGGCGAAACAAGAGCGCCGCCGCCCGCAGCGCGATGGGCCGAAACCGATCCAAGGAGGATTTTGCAGCAGCTCGCTGCGCAAATCCCGTGGTTCCATAACGTGATCCTGATGGAGAAGGTCAAAGACCTCTCCATCCGCGCCTGGTACATGCGGCAGACCATCGAGCAGGGCTGGAGTCGAAGCGTGCTCACCACCATGATCCAGAGCGCCTCCCACGAGCGGCAAGGCCGCGCCGTCACGAACTTCCCCCGCCGCCTCCCGCCCGCGCAGTCGGATCTGGCTCGACAGACGCTGAAGGACCCCTACGTCTTCGACTTCCTGACGCTGGATGAGTCCTTCCGCGAGCGCGAGCTGGAAACCGGCTTGGTTCAGCATTTGCAGAAGTTCCTGATCGAACTCGGCCGGGGCTTTGCCTTCGTCGGGCGGCAGTACCACATGGACATCGGCGACGAGGATTACTATCTCGACCTGCTCTTCTATCACCTCACGCTCCGCTGCTTCTTCGTGATCGAGCTCAAGCGCGGCGCATTCAAGCCGGAGTATGCCGGCAAAATGAACTTCTACCTCAGCGCGGTGGACGATCGCCTCCGCCATCAAGACGACCGTCCGTCCATCGGCCTGATCCTCTGCCAGGAAAAGAATCGCGTAGTGGCCGAGTACGCCCTACGTGACATGCGAAAGCCGATTGGGATTTCCGAGTATCAGCTTACGCACGCGCTGCCGCGGGAACTGCAGTCGGCCCTGCCCACGATTGAAGAAATCGAGCGGGAACTCAGCCAAGAGGAGAGCGCGGATACCCCCGAAAGAGGGTGAATCAACCAGCGTCACCATCAAGGCAGCCAAGGGCCAAACCATGCTCCAGTGTGTCGGCAAACGACCGCTGACACGCCTGAACGCCTCCCCGGCACAGAAGGTCGAGGTTTTCGGAGAAGATCCCGAATCCGGAGGCCGGCTCTACGACCCATACCGTGTCGAGCCACCCACGGGGTTGGCAATCCTAACGCCAACCGGCCATATTCGACTGGTCAACCATCTGAACACCAACATTGCGGGAAACCATGGCCGACTTCAAGCCGCTCTTCAACGCCCGCATTCTCCGTGTGGGGCTGGCGAAGTCCTCGCCGGAGCTTGCTGCGGTGGGGAACGTGTCGTCTTGGTCAAGAGGAGAGCGGGCGCACGGGATGTTTGTA
>JAFGKV010000030.1 GCA_016928395.1 Candidatus Fermentibacterota bacterium
GACAGTCGGCGACCGACGGTTGGATGCTGTTCGAGACGTGCGACTTATGTCCTGAACCTGAAATGTTACCCATGTTCTGACTTGACCAACTGAAAACCGACGACCCGTTTGAGAGTACATGCAGAGCCCGTACTCGTACTCGTTCACGTACTCGTTCACGGAACCGCATCTCTCGATACCGATAGCGATAGCGATCCTGAGTGAGGAGTGAGGAGTCAGGAGGAGCGAGCTGACGGCCGATAGCTGATAGCCACCTGCCAACCGCACTCTCAACCCTGAAAAACCTGAGGGAATCCCGTGACCTCAGAGGCCCAACTGAGAACTGAGAACTGATGACTGAGAGCTGTGAGCCAAGCGAGGCATTCATCCGCCCCCATGGTGTCATCATTCGATGGTCCCAAATCCTGAACCTTCTCACGATTCCAGGAGACCCCTGATGCTTTCCCTTCTTCTGCTTACCCTGCTTCTCTCCACGGGCTATATGCAGCCTGACTCAGCGATCACGGCCATTGTGGATACGCCGTTGCCCCCGTGGATCACCATCTCCCCCGATTCGTCGATCTGGCTCGTGCGGACGGTGCTGCGCAACCCGCCAATCTCCCACCTTGCCATGGAGGAATTGAGGCTGGCGGGGGTCAGGTTCAACCCTGCGACGAATGCGCCCAGCAGGACCACCACGTTTGTCGGAGTCTCCCTGATGCGCGCCCCCGAAGGAAAGATGCTTCCCCTCACGGGGATGCCTTCCGAACCCCGGATCAAAAGCTATGCCTGGTCTCCGGATGGGTCCATGGCCGCCTTTACCCACGAGACTTCCCAGGGCATCGAATTGTGGCTGCTCACGACCCGCGAGGCCTCGGCTCGACGGCTCACCGGCCCCATCATCAGCCTGGTGGCGGAGGCGTATCCCCAGTGGCTCTCCGGAGGTGACGGCATCCTCTGCGCGCTGGTGCCCGAGGGTAGGGCGGCACCCCCGACACCAGATCCCGTTCCTCAGGGACCGATGATCCAGGAGGCCTCCGGGGTGCCCTCACCGGTGCGCACCTTGCAGGATCTGCTGCGGAACCCCCACGATGAAGCCCTGTTCGAGCATTATCTCACCACGGTCGTCGCGTTGGTGCGGCTGGACGGGACCCTGGAGTCGGTCGTCGCTCCGTGCATGGTCACGGACTTCTCACCCTCGCCCGATGGGCGGTTTGTCTTGGTCACGACCGTGGAGCGGCCGTTCCCCTACTCGGTGACCGCGTGGAGATTCCCGGGAAGAACCCAGGTGTGGGACTTGTCCGGGGCGGTCGTGTACGACGTGGAACGCCACGGGGTGCTGGATCGCATTCCTATCACCAGGGGGAGCGTACAGCAGGGACGACGCACCGTGGCGTGGAGGGAAGACGCCGATGCGACGCTCTGCTGGGTTGAAGCCCTGGACGGCGGAGACGCTGGGGCCGAATCCGACCTGCGCGACAGAGTCTTCACCATGGCAGCCCCCTTCGAGAAAGACCCGTTGGTGCTGGCGGAGCTCACGAACCGGTTTTCAGGGATTGCGTGGAGCAGCGATACCCTGGCAATCCTCTCCGAATGGTGGTGGCCCACCAGAAACATCCGGTCGTTTCGAGTGCGCCCCGGCGGCACGGAGGCGGGAAAGGAGCTTCTGCTCGACTACTCGTGGGAGGATTCCTACAATGATCCCGGCACTTTGCTGACTACCACGGATCACCGCGGCAGGGAGGTGATCTACACGACGGGAGACGCCGTGTTTTTCCGCGGCGACGGAGCAACGCCGGAGGGAGAGCGGCCGTTTGTGGACCGGCTTGATCTCGGCACGGCGCAGAGGGAGCGGCTCTTCCAGTCATCGCCGCCGTACTTTGAATCTCCCGCCAGATTCCTAAATCGGCAGGCAACCCTGCTTCTCCTTCGCAGGGAATCGGCCACAGAGAACCCCAACTACTATATCCGAGACCTGACATGCGGCAGCGAAACAAAGGTCACGGATTTCCCACATCCCTATCCCTGGTTCCAGGGCATGCATAAGGAGATCATCACCTACACCCGGGGCGACAGGCTGCCACTCTCCGCGACCCTGTACCTGCCTCCCGGCTACCGCCGTGAGAATGGCCCGCTGCCCATGGCGATGTGGGCGTATCCCCGGGAATTCGTATCCGCCGACGCCGCGGGGCAAGTCTCCGGATCACCCCACCGTTTCGACTACATCGGCTGGTGGTCCCCGCTGATCTGGCTCCTCCAGGGTTTCGCGGTATTGGATGACCCCGCCATGCCCATCGTGAGCAGGAATGGCGAGCTCCCCAACGAGAGCTTCGTGGAGCAGCTCTCCCAGAGCGCGGAAGCGGCGGTGAACACGGTGGTGGAGATGGGCGTGGCGGATCGGGAGAAGATCGCCATAGGCGGTCACTCGTACGGCGCCTTCATGACTGCCAGCTTGCTGGCCCACACCGACCTGTTCGCCGCGGGTCTGGCGCGTACCGGCGCCTACAACCGAACATTAACCCCCTTCGGCTTCCAGTCGGAGGATCGCAATCTCTGGGCGGCAAAGGATACCTACATCGAGATGTCACCCTTTATGTATGCCGATGGCATTCGTGAGCCCCTGTTGCTCATCCATGGCGAAGCCGATGATAACCCCGGCACCTTTCCCATGCAGAGCGAGCGGCTGTTCTCGGCCATCAATGGTCTCGGAGGTATCGCGCGGCTGGTGATGCTGCCCCTGGAGGATCACTCATACCGGGCAAGGGAATCCATCCTGCATGTGCTCTGGGAGACTCAGGAATGGCTTGATCGGCACGTGAAGCACCGGGGCGAGTGACCTGCACGAAGGGGAGTATGGTCAGGAGCCTCGGTTCGTGTCTGCCGTCTCCACGGCGGTAGCCGCGGCGCTCTGCGCCGTGCATCCCGGGGCGAGGTTCGGGGCCGGTCTCGATATTGTTGTCGCATTCGTACTGGACGAGCCTGGCTTGTGAGCCCGACCCTCTCGTGTTCTCTCGAGGAGGACGCTTATGATGGGCCGACTTCCCTAAAGGCGATCGCCTTCCGTAGCCCGGCAATTCTGAATTCTGACTGGCCGAACACGCAACTTTGCTCTTCGAATTCACTTTCTTCTGTCCCCGGAGCCACACAAGGAGGGATCACCCATGAATCACCGGGATGTCGGCAGGTGCTGGGACGGCAATGCCGATGCATGGACGACGCTGGCGCGTGCCGGCTACGATGTCTACCGCGACTCGTTCAATACGCCAGGTTTCTTAGCGATGCTCCCCGATGTCACGGGTCTTCGCGGGCTCGACATCGGATGTGGCGAGGGCCACAATACCCGGCTCCTGGCCTCCCGCGGCGCGCGGGTGACCGCGCTGGACATCGCGGGCCGGTTTGTTCGTCATGCCCACGAAGCCGAGAGAGCCGGACCGTTGGGCATCTCATTTCTGAGGGCCAGCGCCGTGGAGCTTCCCTTCCCTGACGCCGTCTTCGATTTCGCCACAGGCTTCATGAGCTTCATGGACATCCCCGAAACAGGCCGAGTGCTGGCGGAGGCGCATCGGGTCTTGAGGCCGGGAGGCTTCCTGCAGTTCTCCCTCACCCACCCCTGCTTTGTCGATACCCCGCACCGTCGCAACTTGCGGGATGAGAATGGGGTCACCTACGCCATCGAGGTCGGCGACTACTTCAGGAATCTGGAGGGCGAAATCGAGCGCTGGGTCTTCAGGGACGCGCCGGCCGATGCGACGGCGGGGCTTGCCCCCTTCGAGATCCCCCGTTTCAACCGCACCATCAGCCAGTGGTTGAACCTGCTGATCGACAGCGGGTTTGTGCTGGAGCGGGCAGAGGAACCCCGACCTTCAGACGATGTCGTTCGCTTGTACCCCGCCGTCCAGGATGCCCAGGTCGTCGCCTACTATCTGCACATCCGGGTGCGGAAGCCGGCTTAGGAAGGCGGGTTTCGTTACACCCGCCACCACGTCTCTCCGTAGATCGAGTGGCGCGGCCCAACCGCCACGATCTCGATCATGGCTCTGGAGACTCGATAGACAATCCGGAAACGCCCAATCCGGCAGCTTTCCGACGCCCTCGCCGGCGGTCCGCCGTGATGAGCATGCCCGTCACGCACGGGTCAACCGGTGATTCGGCCGCCAGGTTCGCCTGCCGAGCAGGGTCACTTGGCGACTGACACCGACCCGGTTTCTTCAGCCACAGCCACATCTGCGAACCACCTTCGTCGGGGAACGCCATGGCCGACCTGCTTGAACCGCTCTTCAGCGCCGACATCCTTCCTGCCCCCCTCGGCACCTTCACCCCTGCGCTGAGTTCGGCGCAGGCGGCCGGTTGTGATGCGGCGTCTGTCCCGAGTGCTGGCCCGGCATGTGGACATCGTGAGCCGGTCGATTCGTGGCACGACCGAAACCGAACCGCGCCTGGCGACCGGCAGGCGTATCACCCACGTTCTGCACCAATGGCCCGGCCCAGATGGCTTCCCTGTACCTATTCCCTTGACACACACCGCGCGCCCGGCAATACTACGACCAACAATACCCGCCAAGCCTCTGGCCTTTGGTCACGCTCAAATCGGCGGGTTACTCTTTTCTGGGCGGCGCCATGAGCTACAACAAGCCCGCAAGAACATACGCCGAGCAGTTGGAGATTCTGAGGAGCCGCGGACTCACCATCGGCGATCCCGCATTCGCCCTTCGTTGCCTAAAGCACTGCAACTACTACCGTATCTCTGCCTATCGATTCCCGTTGACAGTTCGCGGCAATGCCGACCGGTTCCTCCCCGGCGCAACGTTCGAACAGATGTGGGGTCTGTACTGTTTCGACCGTCGGCTCCGTCATCTGGTGACAGAAGCCCTGAAACATTTCGAGATCTCGGTTCGTGCACACTGGGCCTATGTGCTGGGACACGCCCATGGCGCGATGGCATACGAAGATCCCGCCGTATTCCGGGACCCGCGCCGGCACACGAGCGCTCTGGCGAAGCTGGACGAAGAGCTTGACCGCAGCCACGAGGTCTTTGTCTCCCACTTCAGACAGAAGTATGGGATGGACCGCCCGCCTATATGGGCAGTATGCGAGATCATGTCATTCGGACTCTTGAGCCGATTCTACGAGAACATCAGAAGGGATCACGACCGCAAAGCTATCGCGCGGGCCTACGATCTCTCGCCAGACACTCTCAAGTCCCTTCTTGAGCACGCTGCCTACGTGCGCAATCTATGCGCGCATCATTCGCGGCTCTGGAATCGCCGATTCACGATCACCGTCAGCTTGCCTCGCCATCGTCCCGCCGATCTCGTCTCCAGCTTGAATCCCACCGAGACCCGGCGGCTCTACGACACGCTGGTTCTTCTGGCGCATGTGGTGGACATAGTTGAACCGCAGAGCCACTGGGCACGCCGCGTGTTCGAGCTGATCAGCAACCACGCCAGCCCGGTGACCGCAGCCATGGGGTTCCCGTCGGATTGGGAGGCAAGACCAATATGGTCAGGCCGCGCAGCAGACGAACTGCCTGACTCCTCTCCTCCCATGAGGCCCATTGCATGAGCGAGGTGTCCACGCGGAACTCCGGCCCCACTTCAATCGGAGATGGCTTGAGGTTCTGAAGGCCGATCTCTTGCTCCAGGGCGACCTCTGACCGGCAGTCGCGCCGCGCTATGCCTCCCGGCTGGCAATCCACATGCAACCGCACCGTATTTAGCCCACCGACTCACTGATCACCAACACTGCGGGGAGCCATGGCCGACCGGTTCACGCCGCTGTCCAACGCATCCATCCTCCGCGTTGGGCTGGCGAAGTCCTCGCCGGAGCTTGCTGCGGTGGGGAACGTGTCGTCTTGGTCAAGAGGAGAGCGGGCGCACGGGATGTTTGTA
>JAFGKV010000209.1 GCA_016928395.1 Candidatus Fermentibacterota bacterium
CTCCCACGCCATGCCGTCCACCTATTGTACACCACATCAACGGTGATGGCAACAACGAGGTCACCGGCGTGACGAGGCAGCCTCTAGTGTACCTGATGGGTGCGCGTTCGGTGATGCTCGCAGAAGGGAATCGAGATACGCCTGCGCCTTCTTGCTGAGGCCCAAGGGGTGAGGCCCGCCACCGGTGAGAAACTCTGAGCACATGCCAAAAGGCGGGTCTTCTTCGTGGCCGCTGCTGGTCCTGATCCCTTCGCATTCACCTCTGTAGTTGTGCCAGAAGATGGCAACCTCCTCACCGTCCAGGAGGATCATGTACCGGTAGGGACTAAACGGCTCCCGGGGCTCTCTGATCTGTTCTACCGAGTAGTCCATGGTCCTGTCCAACGATACCCCTTCCGGGCACGCCTAATCCCAGAGCTGCCTGCCTCCGGGTAACTATGGTCAGGCACTGCTCATTGTGTTTCGGAGCTCGGATGTCGCCTCCACCAAGGATCGCGAGGAATGGCGGCGCGACGACATGGAGCCGTAGTCTGCGTTCCGTGCCCCTGCCCTATGATGTCAAATGTCAACGAGCGATGCTTGGTACCCCACTTGTCCCTTGTCCAGGCGAGGCAGGCCCGGAGACCACGGCGTGTAACCGTCGCGTCGTGGCCCTGCACCGCGGGAGGCGGGGGTAGTGCACCGGGGTTGCCACTCCGCCAAACCGCCCGCAGATTCACGCATGATGGCCGCGCCAGTTGCAGCCGCAGGGTATCCGCCGTGGCCTCTCCTACGATCCGGCGTACTCCTCCAGCCCCACCGCGATCTCGGGAAACTCCCTCAGGACCTCTCGATCCACAGTCACCAACGCCACCCCCAGTCCGTGCGCCAGCGCCACAAACTCACAGTCATACGCTGTGCATCCGCTCCTCGCTGCCAGCCTCAGCACGTCCGATGACACTGCCTCGTATTCCTGCCCCACCATCAGTGCCTGCGCCTCATCCATCACCTGTTCCGCCTCTTCCACACTCAAGACCCCTCGCCGGATATACTGCGCCAGCACATTCCGAAACTCGCTCCGCCACAGCAGCGGTGCGACCCATTCCGAATCCTTCAGAAAGGCCCGCTCCGCTTGCTCCGTTCGCTCGCTGCTCAGGTACGCGTAACCGATGATGTTGGTGTCCACCACGATCATGGACGGCCTGCTATCTTCGCAGCCGTGAACTCCTCATCGCCAATCACGTGGCCAGCCGTCTTCTCGCGCAGGCGCCGTGCCCTTCCGAGGAGTGCCTCTGGCTCGACCCTACGGACGCGGAGGGTGCGTTCGACACAGACGATGATCTCGCTGTTCAGGCTGCGCCGATTTGCCTGTGCGGATCGCTTCAGGGAGATGTACAGATCGTTGGGGATGTTCTTGACTGTGATCGTAGGCATCACTCTCCTCCATGATGGTTTCGTTATGGAACCATCATGGAGGCGTGTGGCCGAATTGTCAAGTCGCCGAGGCGTCTGACGTGCCGCGCCGCTACCGCAGTGGGTTCCGGCGCCCAGGTTGTTGGGGGAATCCAGCGGTCTATGGACGAGGGCAAGTGGGAAAGCTGCCGAGAGGACGCCGATAACCGACACGTATCCGGCCTCACCCCGCACGACTCCCGCTTCCCGTCCACCATCTGCCAGATGCTGTCGATCCGCACATACGGCACCCGCTCCCCCCATGCCCACACCGAACTGTCAGGTGGCCAGGTCCACTCCACGAGGCTGTCTGCTCAGTCGCCGGAATTCCTGGATCGTTGACCGCGAGCGGTCCGCGGTCACCCGTGCATACCTCGCCCCGCGAGGACTACAGTTGCAGCCCCAGGTAGAAGCCGGGCCAGGCCTTCACCCAGGTGTTCCTGGGGTGTCCATCGTACCAGGTACCCTTGGCGAAACCCCGGCCGTCATTGAGCCGGGATGTGTACACATTGAACGTGGCGCCACCTACCAGGGACACCGGGCGGAACAGATGCAGCCCCATCCCGATCCGCGCCGTATGCAGCATGTGGAGCCTGTCGGGCCAGCGCCCGTCATCCAGCACCACCGACGAGAGCGCCTCAACTGTGGCGAAATGCCCACGCACGGGAATATGCGCGCCGAGCCCCGCGCCCAGAAGAAGCCGATCCCGGCCCTCGACCCAGTCACCCGCCGCGTGGAGCAGCGAGTACGCATACTGATTGCCCAGCTTGACGCCGAAACCGAGATCGGGCACGTCTCCGGCCCATAGCGTGAGGTTTCGGCGACCGTCACGGACATAGTTGATCAGGCCGATCGGCGCACCGGAAACGCTGTTCGCCACATTGATGATACCGACCTGAGTGCCCCGCACCGACCCCGCGACATTCACCAATCCCAGTTGGCAGCCGTTGGCGTGTCCAGCCAGGTTGATGAGCGACAGTTGGGCGCCCCTCATGCTGGCAGCGTCATTGAAGGTCAGGGAGAACTGGAAGCCCTCCATGTGCCCGGTGACGAGATTCGCAAGATAGCTAAACTGAAAGCCCTCGAACTCCCCCCCGGCATAGTTAGCCAGCACCGCAGATTGGAATCCTGAAAAACGCTCCCTGGAGACATTGAAGCCCCAGGCGATCTGGGCGCCCCTCCCACGCGACGAGAGAACATTTCCCAACCCTCCAAACTGCACGCCGTCCATGGTTCCGCCCGCCCAATTCAGGAATGCCCCGACCTGGCCGTAGCGAAGCCGGCCATTGACCCTGTTGAACAAGCCCGCCGCCTGGATGCCGTTCACGTCGCCCTCGACAAGGTTCATGCCCTGGGCCACCTGAAGGCCCGACATGTCGCCCAGGGTCCAGTTGCCCAAGTACCCCAACGCAAGGCCCTTGACACCATAGCTGCGGCCGAGGGTGAGGTGTACGGAGAAAGTGCTGACCACACGATCATCATACGGGGTGGCTGTGGACATGCCCGGCCAGAGGCTGGCCAGGAAGCTGCGGTAGAGCACGGGCCGTTGCACCGGATCCGTCACGAGTGCGGGAGGGGCCGCAGGGCCATCACCCCGGATCGTGGTACGCTCCGAACTCATGAAGGAAAAGCTCTCAGACTCCAGGGCCTTGCGACGCCCGTCACTGAGCACGACGTCGGTGCCGTAGAATGCGCCGTCTCGTTCCAGAATGACGCGATACTCCCCCGGCTCCATCCCCAACTCGATGACGCGGCCCGGCGGCTTCTGAAGCTCCACTACCAGAGCTCCGGCGCCATCCCTGACCCGTAACCGCCCCGTCAGCCCCTCGCCAAGTTCCAGTCCAGCCGTGGTGCCCCGGAGATCCGTCAGCACCAGATCCCCCGCACCGGCCATCTGTATGTCATAGGCCGGATGCTGGGTTCCCCCTTGCGTACCCTCGGTGCGGGCCATGGTCTCGTAGAAGGCGAATTGATAGGCCTCGTTGAGAGTAACCCGTTTGTCCTGCGTCATGTCCGCGGCGCCGCGAAGACCCGAGACCAATGCATGGGTAAAGTACGACGCCCCGATCCGGTCGGACTCCTGGGCTGCTTCGTCATAGGAGCTGGCCGTGAGAAACGCATGCCCTTTCATCTGGGCTGATGCGTCGATGAGAAAGGGCGCCCGGCGCGCCCCCCCTTTCAGCCGAGTGAGCGCACCGGATGCGCAACTGTCCAAGATGATGACGCGCACGTCCGCCGCCGCCTCATCCACCGCGGCCTTCAGCTCACGATAGGAGAGCATCTCTCCGCCCAGCAGCAGCCCGTCTTCATCGGAATGACCGGAGTAGTACACGAACAGCTCGACCCGAGCATGCTCGTTTCGCGCCGCGTCGATCTGAGTGCCCAGGCAGGACACGGCCTCCAGGAGCGTTGCCGTGTCGGGGTTGAGCAAGAGGTGCTGATCCGCCCGATCTACGCCACCCAGCTCCTGAAAGACTCTGGCCACGGTCTGAGCATCGCTGGCAGCGTACCGAAGCGGGACACGATCGCTTCCTCCGTCATTCGCACCGGCCACCAGCATGAACCGCTTGACCGAGAACGTCTCCTGCCCGGCGCTGTCGGCAGATGGAAGCAGAGTCGCGAGAATGAGTATGGCTGCGCCGATCATCGGCGAACCTCCTTCTTGTAAACCAGCACGGCATGCTGCTGTATCGTTGGTAGAGAGAGCATCCGGTGGGCAGCTTCCCCGGGCGTGCGGGCCAGCTCCTCTGCCGCGCGGAGCACCTCCGTCACGGAAACCGGCAGCGAATCGCTGACAAAGAAGAAGCGCTCGAATTCGGGCGCATCGTCGATTTCGTAGGCATGCCTGATGGGAGTCTCTCCTTCCTGGGCCAGCTCCGTGGATGCGCCAGGGGTCTCCGGGAAATGCAGGGTCGTGGCGCCCCTTCCGTCCACCGATACGATCACACCGAACGCACGCCCGGCTGCCACATAGCTGAGCTGCAGAATGTCACCACTCTGAACCGCCAAGGTGCTGTCAATCCGGATAACCTGTTTCCCCGCCTTCCGATAGACAGTAAGACGGGGAGACATGCCCTTGATCCTGGTACCCTCCAACTCGCCAAGCCCCGGGATGGGGCTCGATACGTCATCGGGAGCACGGAGCACGAACAAGGCCAGGACCGCCGCGGAGACAACCGGAACAAGGGCAAGAAGCGAGGCCCGGTGCCAGGATCGCGACGGGCTCGCCTTCGCCCGAGACACCCCCGCACGCTTCGCCACTTCTCCTGCAAACCAACCCGGCGGATACCTTCGCAGAATCTGCTGATTCGAGGAGCGCAGCGCTTCCAGCCTCGCCGCCAGATCCGGATCCGAGGCGATGCGCTGATTCAGGTCAGCCATCCGGGGTTGGGGCAGCTCACCCATCGCGTACTGCTCGAGGATGTAGTCCGAAACCCTGATTTTGCCGGTCTCCATCTGTCACACTCCTTCAAGCTCGAGGGCCCGGGCCCGGAGCGTACGGAGCCGCTTGCGCACGCCCGATACTGATAGACCCACTTCCCGGGCCACTTCCTCCAGCGTCAGCCCATCCACCAGATGAAGCACCGCGATCAGGCGGGTGGACGGCTGCTCCCTGCGGAAGATCCTATCCAGGCGAAGCCGGGCAATGACCTGAGCCTCATGATCGGCAGCGCCCGCGATCCGTTCGAGCAGGGTGTCGGCATCCTCGGGGTGACGTCGCTGGGAGCGCAGGATGTTGAGGCAGGTATTGGTGGCCATGCGCAGCAACAGCCCCGACGGCGACTCCTCGGTCAGAGATTGCTGGCGCCGGACAAGTTCAACGAACACGTCCTGAGCCGCTTCCATTGCTCTATCCTCGTCCTTCAGGAGCTGGCGGCAGCGCCGCACAACCATGGGACCGTAGCGCCGATAGTAGTGTTCGACATCGATGGCCATTCGCACGACCTCCACCGTTCCACTCTGGCCTCACTGCCGTCCGGCACCACCGGGGCAGACGGACACATGCCGCAGCCTCATCACCACGCACCGGATCTTCACCGGCGCCCTCCAAGCCTGCCTGGGGCAAAGCCGAGCCACAAGGCAACCATGGGGGAGACGCCCCGTCAAGAGAGTACGCGGACACGGGCTTCCCCCCCTTGTCGCGCGGCACGCAGCCCGCGGTTCATAGGCCTGGTCACGGATGTCAGTTCGATCACCGGCGCCAGCCTGCGGGAACTCGGCGCCGGCAGCATGTACAAGCCGACTGGTTCGCTGATGTTGCGGAGAGATCTGGGGCCGCAGTAGACAGCCTCGCCCGGGAGAACCATCGCCTCGGCGGCCGACTGCGACAGACAGATTCCACCCGGCGGAGCTTCCTTCTCCAACCTGGCTGCGACATTCACCGTGCTACCCATCAGCTCGCCACCGAGCCAGCGCACTTCGCCGGCGTGGATTCCGATACGGTGGAGAAGCTGCGAGTCGCCGATGGGGCGGCACGCCATCACTCCTTGAATCGCCTTGGCGCATCGAAGCGCTCGCGACGGGGAATCGAACACCGCCAGGATGCCGTCTCCAACCGTCTTGAGTACCTTCCCTCCGTGGGCGCAGCATTCC
Source organism: Candidatus Fermentibacterota bacterium (assembly GCA_016928395.1). Taxonomy (GTDB): domain Bacteria; phylum JAFGKV01; class JAFGKV01; order JAFGKV01; family JAFGKV01; genus JAFGKV01. Next base: position 6,025 of record JAFGKV010000209.1, read on the forward strand.
TCGTGAATGAGCCTTAAGTCCGAGGCCATGCTCTTGAGGGCGCCTTCCTCATCGTGATCCGTTGCCGCACTGAAGCCCACCACATCGGTAAACATCACCGCAGCGTACTGTGTTCTGTAATCCATGAGGGGGAAGGTGGCCGCAGGCGTGGCCTCTTTGGACACGGCGACAGGCAGGCCGTGAAGGGCATGATGGCCGGCAGGCCATCCCCTCCATCCGTCGGCACACGCAGTGCTCACCTTTCGGGCCACCACGCTGGCCATGATGCCCAGAGCTAATGTGATGCCTGCGCCGCATACCATCCCCCCGATGAGGTCACCTGCCGAAATGGCGGCGGCGGGGAGGTTCAGTAGACGGAAGGCGATCACAGCAGCGGTGGACATCTCTCTTCTCCTCGGGAGGCCGGGCTCCATGCACGGCACTCATCCCCTACAACACCGGGGGGCGCACTGTCTGTCACCTCCGCCAGGAGGGAGAGACCTGCCAGCCTGCCCGGGCTGCGGGGTTGCCCCAACACGAGCATCACCCTAACTTCATCACTCGTCTCTCCTCATCTGACCACCTGCGGTTTCCCCGTATGCCCGACTGAGGAACCCCATGCCGGACAAGCCCTTCGTCCACCTTCATACTCATTCATGCTACAGCCTGCTCGACGGCGCGATTCGCGTGCCGACTCTGGTGGACGCAGCCGCAGAAATGGGAATGCCCGCATTGGCGCTGACCGATCACGGCAATATGTTCGGCATCATCGAGTTTCTCGGCGCCTCCGAGAAGGCGCACATCAAACCCATCGTGGGCTCCGAGGTGTACATGACGGTCGGTCCCAAGGAGGATCGGTCGCAGGGTCAGCGAAACATTCGACACATCGTGCTGCTGGCCCGCGACGCCGTGGGCTATCATAATCTGATGAAGCTTTCCACAATCGGCTACCTCGATGGCTACTACTATCGCCCCCGGGTGGACCATGGTGACCTGGAGCGGCACGCAGAGGGCTTGATCGCTCTCTCGGCGTGCCTGAAGGGGGAGATCCCCCAACTGCTCCTGGAAGAACGGTTCGACGAAGCCAAGGCCAGGGCGCTGTGGTTCCGGGATCGTTTCGGTTCAGATGGGTTCTACCTGGAGGTACAGAATCACGGTATACCGGAAGAGGGTCGCGTCCTGCCCGAGTTGGTGCGACTCTCTCAGGAGACGGGGATCTCTCTGGTAGCAACCAATGACGCTCACTACCTGCGCAAGGAGCATGTGGAATCCCACAAGATTCTCTTGGCCATCTCATCGGGCAAACCATCGACGCAGGGGGACGAGGGCCTTCGGTTCAGCTCCACGGAGAACTACTTCAAGTCTCCCGAGGAGATGTGGTCGCTCTTCGGGGAGATCCCTTCCGCTTTGGAGAACACCATGCGTATCGCCGAGGCATGTCAGTTCTCCCTGCCCAAGGGCACGGCGCACCTGCCGGCCTTCCCCCTCCCGCCCGGATTCGACTCGCCCGATGCCTATCTGCGCCACCTGACTCTGGAAGGCGCCCGCCGGATGTCTCCGGGTATGCCTCAGCCCGTGCAGGAACGGCTGGAGCATGAGCTGGGCGTGATGGCTCAGCTTGGTCTTTCCGGCTACTTCCTGATTGTACAGGATTTCGTTCGCGAAGCCCGAGCCCGGGGCATCCCGGTGGGTCCAGGGCGTGGATCGGCCGCGTCAAGCCTCGTCTGCTACTACCTGGGCATCACCAAGGTTGATCCGCTGATCCACGGCCTTTCGTTTGAGCGCTTCCTGAACAGCGAACGGGTAAGCATGCCCGACATCGATCTCGATTTCTGCCAGGAGCGGCGCGAGGAACTCATCCAGTACGCCCTGGCTACCTACGGCAGCGAGTGCGTGGCCCATATCGCCAGCTTCGGCACCATCAAGGCCAGGGCCGCGGTACGCGATGTGGGCCGGGTGCTGAAGCTCAGCTTTGAAGAGACCGATGTGCTGAGTAAGATGGTGCGCGAAGGTCCGGATGTGACCCTGGAGAGTGCCCTCCAGGAGAGCCCCCTGCTGCGGCAACGAATCGAAGAGAATCCTCGCTACCAGGAGCTGTTCACCCACGCCCGGGTGCTGGAAGGCATCGCCCGTCATTCCTCGACGCATCCCGCGGGCCTGGTGATCACGCCGAAGCCTCTGCGAGAGCTGGTACCGCTGTTCAAGCCCGAACGCGATGCGGGCACCATGGTGACCACCCAGTACGACATGAAGTCTGTGGACAGGATCGGTCTGCTCAAGATCGACTTCCTGGGCCTTCGCACCGTGACCGTGATCGCCGAGGCCTTGGACTTGATCGAACAGCATCGTGGCACCCGCCTCGATCTCGACTCTCTCGACCTGAAGGATCCCGCCACCTATGCTCTTCTGAGTCGGGGAGAGACCGCCGGTCTCTTTCAAGTGGAAAGCGCGGGGATGACGAACCTGCTGAAGAGGATGGAGCCCGACTGCTTCAGCCACATCGTGGCGGTGAACGCCCTCTTCCGGCCGGGCCCTCTGGAGCTGGGCGCACCCAAGTACGTGGAATGCAAGCACGGCCGGGAGCGGCCTGTGTACGATCATCCCGACCTGGAGCCGGTCTTGGCGGAGACATACGGGGTCTTGCTGTACCAGGAACAGGTGATGAAGACCGCGCAGGTGCTGGCTGGCTTCTCCGCGGGGGAGGCCGACGACGTACGCAAGGCCATGTCCAAGAAACAGCGGGAGACAATCAACGAGTTGAAGGTGAAGTTCGTGGCGGGCGCTGTCCAACGGGGCGTGGACGCGCGGATCGCGGAGAAGATCTACGAGGAAATCGAGCCGTTCGCGGGATATGCCTTCAACAAGGCCCACGCCACCGCCTACGGTATTCTCATCTATCAAACGGCCTATCTGAAGACCCACTACCCGCGGGAGTTCATGGCCGCCAATCTTTCGTCGTTCATGGATCACACGGACCGGCTGCGGCCTCTGGTGGAGGAGTGTCGGAGACTTGGCATGACCGTGCTCCCCCCCGATGTGAATGCCTCGGACACACGGTTCACCTTGGAGGGCGATGCGCTCCGGTATGGCCTTGGCGCGGTGAAGAACCTGGGACGACAGGCCGCCGATTCCATCGTGGCGGTCCGGCAGAGAGATGGTGCGTTCACGTCGCTGTTCGACTTTACCCGCAAAGCGGATCTGGGCCTTGTGTCACGGCAGGCAGTGGAATCCCTCATCAAGGCTGGCGCCTTCGATACGATCCACGACAATCGGGCAATGCTCTTGGCCGCCGTGGGGGCGGCCGTTGACGAGGGCAAGCGCCACAAAAGAATCCAGGAGGAAGGGCAGCTCACTCTGTTCGGCGACGAAGGGTTGATGCCCGACGTGATGGACCCTCCGCTTCCCGCGGTCATACCCTGGGATCATGAAGAGCGGCTGTCCGCGGAACAAGAGGCATTGGGATTTCACTTCTCCGGGCATCCCTTGGACAGATTCCGATGGTTGTTCTCGCCCCGCGGTGTGCGCAGACCGGGGGAATGTGCCCATTTAGGCGATGGCGCGTCCGTACTGGTGGGCGGCCAGGTGACCAGGCTGAAGCGGGTGCAGCGGGAGGGCAAGACCCCGTTCTCGTTCGCCGACATGGAAGACGAGCAGGGCGGGGCCATCTCGGCGGCTCTGTTCGACGAAATCCATGCATCGGCGGAGAGCATGGTTCAGCCGGGCGCCTTGGTGGCGATGCGGGGCAAACTCCGGACACGGAAAGGTGAACTCCAGTTGGTGGTGAGTCGCGTCATACCTCTTCACGAGGTTGCTGGATTGATCACCGACCTCACGGTGACCCTCGATGCCGCCGATGCCAACCGCGAAGCGTGTTCCACCCTGGAAGCGGTCTTCTCAGCCCACCCGGGCCCCCGCACGGCTCACATCGAGGTTGCGTTGCCTGATGGGCGCATAGTGGTTGTCTTGCTCCGCAATACCGAGATCCTGCCCAGTGAGGAGCTGGCGAACTCTTTGACCGATCTTCCCTTCGTGCGCGGAGTGAAATTGGCGGTAGGAGCTGAATGATGATTCCGACTCAGGTGTTGGACTTCGAGAGACCCCTATTCGAGCTTCGACGCAAGATCGAAGAGCTCCGGGGATCGGCCGAAGCCAGTGATGCGGTGACCCGAGAGGTCGACGCCCTGGGCCGACAGCTTCGCAAGTTGGAGAGGGAAGTGTTCCAGAACCTCACCCCGTGGCAGAAGGTGCTGCTGGCGCGCCATCCCCGCCGCCCTTATGCGCTGGACTATACGGCCTCCGTATTCTCTTCATTCACAGAACTCCATGGGGACCGTCTCTTTGGCGATGATCAGTCGGTCATCGCGGGGCTTGCCACGCTGGGACAGCGGCCGGTCGTAGTGGTCGGCCAACAGAAAGGCCGCTCCACCAATGACAAGATCGCTCGAAACTTCGGCATGTCCCACCCGGAAGGCTACCGCAAGGCCATGCGTATGATGGAACTGGCGGCGCGCTTTTCGAAGCCCCTCATCACCTTCGTTGATACGCCGGGCGCGTACCCCGGCGTGGGCGCAGAAGAGCGCGGCATCGCCGAGGCCATCGCGCGCAATCTCAAGATCATGATGGGATTACCCGTTCCGGTGATCGTCGTTGTCATCGGGGAGGGTGGCTCCGGCGGAGCCTTGGGCATCGCCATCGGCAATGTCGTGCTCATGCTGGAGTACTCCATCTACTCGGTGATCAGTCCGGAAGGATGCGCCGGAATTCTCTTCAAGGACGACCTCAACAACCCGGCTCATGCGCCGGAGATGGCCAAGAACCTCGGGCTTACCGCTGACGATCTGCTGAGGCTGGGTGTCATCGATGAGATCGTTCCAGAACCGCCGGGAGGTGCTCACGCCGATCCCTCCGGTGCGGCCTCAGCCATCCGGGAGGCCATCGAGCGCCACCTGGCCGTCCTGGATGAGCTGGGCACCGGAGACCTCATCGCGCAACGGATGGACAAGTTCGCCCGGATGGGGGTTGTACACAGTGGCAAGTAGAAGGACGCAATCCGCCCAGTCTTCACCCCGTAGACCCTCCCGCAGGAGCGCATGGATGAAGACCGGGGAGACTCTGGTAACCTCGCTGATCCTGGCCTTGCTGGCGAAACAGTTCTTGATCCAGGCGTTTCGGATTCCTTCCGGTTCCATGGAGGACACGCTGCTGGTGGGCGACTTCCTCTTCGTCAACAAGGTGCTGTACGGCCCCGAGATCCCGTTCACCAAGGCCCGGCTCCCCGGCCTCCGCCAGCCGCGCGCCGGCGACATCATCGTGTTTCGCCCACCCCATGTCGACAAGGATTTCATCAAGCGCTGCGTCGCGGTGGCGGGAGATACCATTGTCTACGCCAATAATGTGCTCTTCGTGAACGGCGAGCGCATCGATGAGCCGTATAAGCATCTCAAGACCAACCCCATGGGGCCCGCCGGGTATCATCGGGACTACCGCGGCGTGGTGCCACGTGGTCACATCTTCATGATGGGCGACAACCGCAACAACAGTTCCGACTCCCGCTTCTGGGGGCCGCTGCCCCTGAATCGCATCAAAGGCAAGGCACTGACCATCTACATGTCGGTGGATCTGGGAAAGTGGCGCGTGAGGTTCTCGCGGATCGGCAGCATCATTCGATAGAGTGAGGCAATCCCTCCGGTTGAGCTTTCCCACGGGGCAAGCCGCGGGGTGTTTCGCCCAAGCACCGTCCGCTTCGCGGTCGCCTGGCGTGCCCGAACGAGTCGGGCAATGACGGGGGGAGGCGTGGAAGTCTCCATATGAACGAGCAGGGCAATGCCCGGGGCCGGAACGTGTGTGAGAAAGCATACCAAGCTCGTACTCGTATTCGTACGTGTCCGTGTACTCGGATCCCCGGCTCGTCGACTACGACAACGACAACGATATCGTTACCGACGGCGACCCCGAGTACGTGTCAACCGGCGGCCCAGTCCAAGCTTGGCTGAGAAGCGACAACTGAGGACTGCGCAGCGCAGCGAAACCCTGAACCCTGTCCCGGGCGACTGCATACGCGCCACCCGTGAACGGGCTTGCCCTTCCGTTGTCGATACTGCATGTTGTCCGAATATGCGTCCGTTCCGCGGTGGAACGCGACCCAATGGCCCATTCACGGAGGGTTCTGTGACGCGACTATTGACTGTCCTCGCCATGCTCCTGCTGGTGCTTCCCGCGTGTTCCGGCAAGAGTGAGACACCGGACACGGTGGTAATGAACATCGCCAAATCACTGGACGCGGGGCATCCCGAAGCGATATGGGATGCGCTTCCCGCAAGCTATCAGGCCGACATTGACAGTGTCCGGATCCTGTTCTCGGCCCGGATGGACAAGGATCTCTATGACAAGGGGTTTAAGGTATTCGGCAAGCTAGTCAATGTGTTCAAGACCAAAGGCGACTTCATCAAGGGAACGCCCATGGCCCAGGCCATACCCCAGAGTCAGACCGACCCGGCGACCTGGGATACCATGGTTGCAGGCATGCAGACCTTTGCCACCAGTGAGCTCTCAACACTGGATGGCCTGAAGAAGCTCAACATCCGGCAGTTCCTCAGCACCTCGGGATCCGATATCTCCAAGCAGGCCGTGGCGCTGTCGCGGATGGGACCGGGTGAAGGCGCAAAGATCGAGCGCCTGTCGGATATCCAGGTTACAGTGGTCAAGCAAGAGAAGGACCGCGCTACGCTGTCCATCAAGGCGGGTGATCAGACTGAGGAGCAGGATTGGGTCGTGGTCGAGGACAAATGGGTCCCTGAGGATCTGGCCACGGGATGGAAAGTGGATGAACTGAAGGATCAAATCCGAGCCATGGTCATCACACCTGAACAGAAGACCCAGGTGCTCATGATCATGGGCATGGCGGACGGCGCCTTAGACCAACTTCAGAATGCGGCAACCCAGGAGGAGTTCAACCAGGCGTTGCAGGGAATCATGGGTCCCTTGATGGGCGGCATGATGGGCGGCGGCATGATGCAAGAGGACTTCGAGTAGACCACGAGACGTGCCGCGGACCGGCGGGCCACGCCCGCCGGTCCGCACTCCATGACAGGGTGTCCATCTGAGGATGTCCGTGACACTGGGAACGATGCCGTGATCTCTGAGAAATCGTACGGCCATCGGCCCTGTTCCGCCGACCTGGGGTGTCCTTCGGGCCGGCAACGCTAGGTAGGTTCATGCGCCGAACTGTGCCGCTCATGATCACCTTCATCGTTGGGCTCACCTTGATTCTGGCGGTCTTCATCCCACCCGAGCCCTTCGATACGATGAACCGCGAGTTCAGTGTCTACTTCGACATCATCGCCGTGTTCGCTTTTGTGCTGGGCGGCGGCAACCTGCTGCGTCTTCATGGCGATCGCGTCTATCGTCGCGGCAAGGACTGGAAGTTCAGTATCGTCACGTTGGCGGGTTTCGCGGTGACACTGGTGGTGGGCTTGGGCAAGATCGGCGGGCCTCCCGGTGTCCGGGGCGATCTGATGGCGCCTGGAACATGGTTCAGGTTCGTGTTTAATGCGGTCTTGACCCCACTTTCGGCCACCATGTTTGCCCTCCTGGCCTTCTACGTGGCCTCTGCATCGTTCCGCGCCTTCCGCGCCAAGACCCCCGAGGCCACGATTCTGCTCGTATCGGGTTTCATTATCCTCCTTGGGCGCACCTTCCTGGGGGGAATCCTCACCGGTTGGCTGCCGGATTCGCTGAGCTTCCTCACGATCCCGAATCTGGCCGACTGGATCATGGCCTGGCCCAATACCGCCGGCCAGAGAGCCATAGTCATCGGCATCGCTCTGGGTGTGACCGCCACCAGCCTCCGCCTCATCCTGGGCATCGAGCGGGGCTATTTAGGCTCGGACTAGAGGCGGCCATGCGGCTCCTCGCCTTCTTCAAGACCCTGGATCGGCGGTTCATCTTCCTGTTCGTCGGGCTCGCCGTGATCTTCCCATTCTTGCTGGACCTCGACCTCCCGGAGTACCCTACCGTCATGGTAAAGGCCATCTACAACACGGTGGAGGGTCTTCAGCCTGGATCATTGGTGCTCATGCCCTTTGACTATGATCCATCCACGGCGCCCGAGCTTGACCCCATGGCGGCTGCCGTCGTGAGGCACTGCCTCAGCCGCGACCTTCGCGTCTGCTTCATGGCGCTGTGGCCCGAAGGTCAGGGGATGGTGAGCAACCTGATTTCGGGAACGGTCCAACCCGAGTTCCCCGACAAGGTATATGGTCGCGACTATGTGAATCTCGGCTACAAGGCCGGCGGACAAGGCCTGATCAACGCGGTGCTGCTGAATATGCGATCCATGTTTACCACCGACGCCGCTGGCGTGCCGGTGGACAGCCTCCCCATCATGATCGGCGTCACCAACCTCAAGGATTTTAAGTTCATCATGAACTTCTCGGCAGGAAGACCCGGCAGCAAGGAGTGGATTCAGTTCGCCGGCGATCCTGGCCGGATCCCCGTGGCCTCGGGATCCACCGCCGTGCAGGCGCCACTGCTGTACCCCTACTATCCCTCGCAGATGGTGGGTTTGATGGGAGGCCTGAAGGGTGCAGCGGAATACGAGGCAGCTTTGCTGGCCGGATACCCCCGCTTCAAGGACAGCCGGCGCGTGGCCACCGAGCTGATGGTCCCCCAGGCCATGGCGCACTTCGTCATCATGCTGTTCATCGTCCTGGGAAACATCATCTACTTCGCCGAGCGAAGGGCGGGGAAGCGATGAATCTGAGCCCTGCTGAGCTGTGGATCGGCGGAATCCTGACCCTCATGATTTTCAGCTTCCTCTATCGCGACAATCCCTTCTACAAGTTCGCCGAACACCTGTTCGTCGGTGTGTCTGCGGCGTACTGGATGGTCCAGGGGGTCTGGGGTACGCTCATGCCCAATCTGGTGGCCAAGGTGGCCCCGGGAATGGTGCAGTCATTCATGCCGGAGGCCGCGGGCAAAAACCCCGAGTGGCACTACCTTATCGCGGCGTTGTTCGGCGTACTGCTGTTGACCCGCCTCGTTCCTTCCATCGGGTGGTTGTCGCGGTGGTCGCTGGCTTTTGTGGTAGGGTACTCCGCCGGCACCAACTTCATCCGATACCTTCAGAGCGACTTTATCGCCCAGATCAGAAGCACGATGATCCCTCTTGTCGTCCAGGGGCAGGGCGGCCTTGACCTGGGCGCCAGTTTCTCCCATCTCGTGCTCATCGTCGGCGTGTTCTGCGGCCTTGTGTATTTCTTCTTTTCCAAGGAACACCACGGCGCCCTGGGCCGCGTGTCGCGCATCGGGGTGTGGACCCTCATGGTCACGTTCGGCGCCTCCTTCGGCTATACGGTAATGGCTCGCATTTCGCTCCTCCTGGGGAGGTTGCAGGCGCTCATCATCTGGCTGCGGCTCGTGAGTGGTGGTTCGTGAGAATGACCTCTCGTGCGCAGGGGGCCAGCCATTCGAAGAACGGACGGATGGAGGGCGGGATGAATGGAACGATGGAGAGGAGAGAAGCGAAGGTATGGAGGCAAAAACCCCGTCCAGCCCGTCGGGTCATCCATGTCCCGCTCATGCAACCCTGGGAGAGGGTGAGGAGTGGGTCGGCGGCACCGAAAACGGCACACCGTGAGCAGTAGACCGCACACCGTGAGATCCTCGTGAAGACTCCCTCCTATGAGCCACGCCCTACGGTAGGCATCGCATCCACGGCGTGGCTGGTGGCGCGCCATACTCCCTTGATGTCCAACCGCAAGGCCATGCTTCCCAGCCTTCTGGTAGCGGTGGCCCCGATGGTCATTGCCGCGATCATCGCTCTTCACGGGTCGGCGCCACCGGGGAAAGATGTATTCCTGGGCCTGGTCCACGGGTATTTCGTGCAATTCGCAGTGGGTGTGCTCATGCTGGGGATTGGTTTGTCCGGGTTCCCGGTCGACGAGGCCCAGGGCACAGTGTCGTACCTCTTCACAAAGCCGATCTCCCGCCTCGGCATCCTGCTGGGCAGGTTCCTCTCGGCGGCGGCGGTGGGAGGACTCCTCACCGTCCTCAGTTGTTCAGCCTCGGGCCTGATGGTCGGCGCGCCTTTGGCACTCATCGTGAAAACGTGGCCGGCTCTGGTCGCCGCATCCGTGTACTACGGTGTGCTCTTCACCGTCTTGCCCCTCGTGACCACCAAGGCAGCCGCCGTGGGCTTGGTCTATGTACTGGTATGGGAGTCGGTCATGTCGGTAATTCCCGGCGCTATCCACACCCTTACCGCCACATACTATGTGCGGGCGTTGCTCCCTCGAGCTGCATTGTTGGACGTAACGCCCGTTGCCTTCCTGTCATTCCTCTCCTCGCCACCCTCGACCTTCAACGCCATTGCCCGGCTCACCGTCACTTGCGCAGTGGTTGCTATCGCAGGTGCGGCGCTGCTGAACAAGCGGGAATACTCTGCCTCCCGCAGCGCCGACGAGGGAGCCTGAGCTTTCATCCCCCACCGGTGAACGCGGACCGTTGCTCTCTGCGCGCGGTAGTGGAGTATGACGGTACGGGCTACAGGGGATTTCAGCGACTCCCGAGGCTCCCCACGGTGCAGGGGGCCTTGGAGGCCGCGCTGGAGAAAGTCGTGGGGCCGACGCCCGTTGTAGGTGCGGGCCGAACTGACGCCGGCGTGCATGCCCATGGCCAGGTCATCTCGTTCGCTGCCTCCTGGCGGCGAGGACTCGAAGAACTGCAGCGCGCCCTCAATGCCCTTCTTCCCCCGGATATTGCCGTGCACGATCTCTGCTGGGCCGATTCCGGCTTCCACGCCCGTCACAGTGCCGTGGCTCGATGGTATCGCTATACCATACTCAACCGGGCACAGCGGTCTCCGCTGCTGGGCAGGTTCGCCTATCACGTCCCCCGTTCTCTGGATCTTTCCTCGTGTGATGCCCTCTGCACTGTGGTTATGGGCACCCACGACTTCGCTGCCTTCGCCTCCAGGCATGCCGGACGAACGGTACGGACTGTCCATCATGCCGCCTGCACGCAGCATGGCGACGTGGTAGAGATAGATGTCGTGATCTCAGGTGCGTTCGCGCATCTCGTACGCCGTCTGGTCGGAACGCTCATCAGGGTCGGCCAGGGATCGCTGACGCCGAAGACAGCCATGGCGATTGTGGCTTCCCGCGACAGGAGAATGGCCCCCCCTATCGCCCCTGCCCACGGTCTCTGCCTCATGGAGGTCTTCTACTGATGGGCCGCGGCATCGGCTGGCGGCAGGGTGGTTTGGCATTCGAATGAGACGCATCCTGGCCACGGTGATCCTCACCTTGACAAGCCTCGTTCTCGCTTTGTGCATGGCCGAGGGAGTAGCCCGTGTCATGCATAGCCGTACGCGAGCTGCCCAGTACGGATGCAACCGGCTCCCCGACGGCACCCCTCTGGCTGAAAGGGCATGGGCCTCGCGGTTTCTGGTGCCCTGGCCGCTGCCCGGCGTCCGTCATGGCTTCGCACCCATGGCCCGCTGGAAATTCTGCTATCCCGCAGGAAGGCAGCCCTACCTCGACTCGGGTGGGTGTGTGTCCTATGCCACAGGCCCCCATGGCTACAGGGGGCCGGAGGGGCTATGGCACAAGCCAGAGGGAAGATGCCGAATACTCATCATCGGAGACTCGGTCTCATTCGGCATCGGCGTACCGACGGACAGCCTCTACTCTCGGCATCTGGAACGCCGACTTCGGCGCAACAGACCGAATCTGGACGTGGTGAACATGGGCGTCATCGGGTACCTGGCGTCCGAAGGTGTGGTGGTCCTGGTGCAGCAGGGCCTGCGACGAAGCCCGGATCTGGTGGTGTGGCAGCTCCACATCAACGACCTCATCGCCATGGAAGGCTGGGGCCCCCAGCCAATGCGCCTGGGTCTCCCCGATTCGTGGCGGAAGAGCCTCCGGCTGATTTGGCTCATTGAGCACCGGCTGGCCCTCACCCGACACACCCGCGAGATGAATGGAAAATACGGGGAAAAGGCCGATCCGGTGATAACGGATCAACGCACCGAGGATTTCGTGCGAGCAGCCAACTGGGCAGGGAAGGTCTTGTTCAATAACGCCCTGTCCTGCGTCGCCGTGTTGTACCCCTATCCGGATTTTCTGGGCGGCAGATACCCCTTCATGGGCCTTCACCGCATCTTCGAGACCGAATGCCGCAAAGCCGGCATCATCCCTGTGGATCTGCTCCCCCACCTGCGGCGGCTCTCTCAGGATAAACTCTGGGTCGACGCCAGCGACAATCACCCCAGCGCCCAGGGACACCGTATCATGGCCGATGTCCTGTATCAGGTGATCGCCGACCATTTCGGACCTGGGCTGGAACGACTCCAGCCCAGGTAACCTTTCACGTCACGGCCGGATCAGAAGCTGCCGAACTTGAACGTGATACTCGATCCGAATCCCGAGAGATCCTTGTTGCCAAGCCCTTGGAGATCCACGTCGGAGACGAACCGGTAGCTGGCGCCCAAGGAGATCCTGAACGGCTTGGCGACATTCAGTTCCGCATTCAGACCAGGTTCGGTAATGAAGAACCCATCACTGGCAAAAGCCTCGGGGTCTTCGTGGTCCCAACCGCAGGGCGTGTTCTCAAGGTAGGCAGCCCCGCCTCCTCCGATGAGCGTCTGCAGTGTCACATGCAGGAGCCGGTGAGGTCGCGCCGTGTATTCGAACTCGAGACCCAGATACCCCATCTCGAGCCGGTACTCCTCACCGGGCGTTCCCCCGATCTCAACTCCATCGAGCTTCACATTCTGGCTCGCCATGCCGTAGATGCCTGCGCCGACCACCAATCCGTGATCAATGATCCAGCCACCACGAGCACCGGCAATGACACCAAACTGGTCGGCGATTCGAGTCAACTTGACTACCGGGCCACCGAATCCGCCATGGTCGATATCATGGTCATAGAGAGTCTCTGGAGTGAATCCTCCGGGATTCGCGACGACGATGCACAAGGGTACCATGAACCACCACATGTTTCCTCCTTGAGGATGTGCGAAGTTGTCCGCTGCCGCGGGCTCCACCGGCCAACCATGTCCGGCGGCATCACCAAGAGCAACACCGTAGCGACGAGATCCTGTCACCGTGATCTACGAATGACAAAGCATCTCTCGCAGCGACACAGAGATAGATGGGAATGGAATGGGAACAAGCATCGCGGAGCGTGCGGTGCAATCGCATCTGGCTCGTGGTCCGGGACTTCTGGGAGAGGTGTGTGCGGCGATCATCGCGGTCTGGTGACGTCGAATGACGTTGTGTCTGTGTCAGATACGAGAAACAGAGCCATCGGCGACGGCGGCGGTGGACCCTCGCCTCCCTCGCGGTGTACTGTGTTCTGTCTGTGTTACTACTCAAGTCGTCAGGAGTCAGAATGGGAGATCCGGCGACGACATTCTCTTGCCCAGGATCTCGACTGCGGCGATGTTTCCGAGTTGAAGACGGTGTTGGTGGAGGTCAGCACACTGCTGGAGGCGTATTCACAGGCCATTCAGAATTCTGACTCCAGAATTCTGAATACCTGCGTAGTCACCTGTCTGTGAAGTATTCTCTCCGGGAGTCACCCAATGACTAGGATTGTCGGCCACGCAGGTGGCATACTCTGTGTTCTTGTCATGGCATTAGGCGCGACCACCCATCGTGTCTCACAATCGGACAATGAGCTCATCCGACTCATTATCGCACCCTCCGTCGATGACAGCGTCTGGTGTGGGTGGATCGGCCTTCCTCCCAAGGCCGAGGTGACGCGGTCCGAGGCCGAAGCCGCGGGAGGGATACGACCCGTGCCATGGTCACCTTCCCCGCAGCTCGGAAATACGCCATCGGTGCACGTGGGGCCGGTTGGCCTGCTGCGGTACCATCGGGTCGTACCTGTTCGCGTCACCCTTGCGTCTCAAACCAAGGATGGCGCACCGGGCCTGCCTGTGGAGGTCGTGGTCTCTTTGTGGCTTCGCGGGGCGTCTCGGGCCGCCCCTCACCGCCCTGGATTCGACACCCTCCTCCCTGGCCTGGTGGTCAACTGGGACCAGGCTCGAGAGTGGACCGAAGCCGTGGAGGTGCCGGACCCTCCCGAGAAAGTCCCCGCCCCCAGCGTCAAAGCGCCGATTCGGGACGAGGGGCTCTACCGGCTGACATACGAGGATCTGCATCCGGTGACTCCCGGTTCGGATGAACTGGACACCCGCCGGATCGCCTTGTGGAACCGGGGCGAATTGGTGCCTATCCGGGTGATCAGCGCCACGACAACCTGGCAGCCGGGCGATTGGATCGAATTCTACGCCCATGGCGCATGGCGGGAGGATCCCCAGGGACGATGGTCTCCCAAAGAGAGCAAGTACACCCGCGACAGCCCCTACTACTTCGTGTGGGATGCCATCGATCCGCCCCGCATGCATGACGCCGATGCCGCATCGGAAGGCATGACACCCGCGGCGTTCGGCTGGTGGTTTTCCCACCGGGAGGTTGACAGCTTCCCCTCCATCAGCGGGCACCGAGGAGCCATCGACGATGAATGGTACTGGGGAGGGCCGTTCTACCCTGGTGAAGTCGCCAGGTCTTTCAACATCAGCAATCTCTTCCTCGATGGACCACGAGCTCGAGTCAGGGCGCGATTCATGGCCATCTCCGATGACACCACCGTGGCAATGGACCATGCCGTCACCCTCTTGGTGAACGGCGCCGCGGTCGGAAGCGCGTCCTGGGGAGGCTACGGCGCACAGATCGTAGACGGTGCGGATGCCGTCCTGCAGGGCGGCCAGAATGAGTTCATCATCCAGTCCACCGGCATTTCCATCTCCGGGCTGCAACTTGACTACTTCGCCGTGCTCTACCCCAGGCTCTACAAGGCATCGTCGGGCCAGACCGTGTTCAGCCCCAGCGCATCCGGCACCCCCGAGTATCAGATTTCGGGTCTGATATCCGGCGTGGCGGTGGACGTCTTCGAAGCGCCCGCCAGTGTCAGGCTCACGCGTTTCTCCAATGTGCCGGGCTCTGACGGCACAATTCGCTTCCGCCATGACTTCGCCGACACATCGCGCATCGTGGTGGTCCCCGAAACTGCATGGAAAGGCCCTGCGGATCTGGCCGCACCCCTCTCCCCGGTACTGCCCCGCCCGCTCGTGGCAGACCCCTCACGCCGCGCTCAATACCTCATAGTCTACGGCGCCGATGAGTTAGAGGCCGCGGTGGGGTTTGGAGACTTCCACCTGTCCCGGGGTGAGGCGGCCAGCGCGGATATCGTTTCCGTGGATGATGTGTGGGACGAGTTTTCCTTTGGCATGCTGAACCCCCATGGGCTCCGCCACTTTCTCCAATGGGCCCTCGTCAACTGGGCCGATCCGCCCGAATTCGTGCTGCTCTTGGGAGACGGCACTTGGGACTACAACGGATACCTGGGCCCGGGCAAGAGCGCCAATATCGTTCCCAGCTTCGGTAACCCGGCATCAGACAACTTCTACGCCAGCCTGAACGACACCTCGTTCTATCCCGACATCTACCTGGGGCGTATCCCCGCACTCAGCGCCGCCCAGGCCGTTACCGCCCTGGCCAAGGCCCAGGCATACAGCGCATCGCCGGCATTCGACGCCTGGCGCAAACGGACCCTGTTCATTACCGGAGGCGCAACTGCCAGCGATTTCAGCCTGTACGATTTGTGGGTCAGCCTTCTGTACAATATGTTCATCAAGACCCCTCCCTTCCTGGGTGCACTTTCCACCGTAGCCAAGGATGTGGAGGGCTACTGGCCCGGCGTCTACAACAGCACCGTCCGGGCCGCGATCGATTCCGGCTGCATCATCGTGAACTTCTTCGGCCACGGCGCAAGCGGCACGTGGGATTACATGCTGGACAGCGAGGATGCCGCTCTGCTGCAGAACGGGACCCGAATGCCTTTCATCTTGAGCCCGACCTGCTTCACCGGCGATTTTGCCGACCCCCGCGACACCGTATTCGCGGAGCATTTCCTCCGGCTCGACGACACGCAGCATGGCGCTATCGGATTCTTTGGCAGCTCAGGCACCTCGTATCTGGCCGAGGGATTCGAGTATGCCTGGGCCATGTTCTCCCAGCTCTTCGGACAGGGCGATCCGCGGCTGGGACCCGCCACTACCTCCGCGAAGCTTAGCAGTTGGCCCTGGCCAACCCATGTGGACTCCATCATGGCCTCGGTCTACAATCTTCTGGGAGATCCGCTGCTCGCCTTGGTCTTCCCCACGGAACCCGACCTGCATATCGACGACGCGTCGGTCTCGTTCGCGCCCTCGGAACCGGCGGCCTCGGACAGTATCGCCATGCTGCTGTCGGTGACCAATGAGGGCATCGCGTGGCCCTCACCCGTCGTCGCGGAGGTGGAGCGTGAGGGCGCGATTGTCGCATCGGCCTCGTTCACACCTGATTCGCTGAGTAGCCGCGTGCTCCTGCGGTGGCAGGCGGGGCCTTCGCCGGGGGCCGAGATTCTCCTCGTTCGACTGGATCCCGACGGAACCCTGCCGGATCCGGATGCCAGTGACAACGATCTCCAGGTGCATCTCACCTTGCTTCGGCCACGGCCCGAACCCCTCATGCCCACGAACGATGCCATGGTGCCGGGTCCGAGCGTGGCCCTCATCGCCGCTCCCGTCGGCGACGAGGCGCACTACTTCCAGGTCGCCTCCTCCGACACCTTCGGTGCGGCCATCTTGGATTCCTCAACAGCGACCCTGCCCCAGGGAGCCACGGTGGCATGGTCCTGGCAGGCGCCCTCCCAGGGCGCCTTCTGCTGGCGGATCAGAGTCGATGGCGGGGCCTGGTCGCTTCCCCGATGGTTCACCGTTCGGCCGCCAGAGGAAGGGTGGGCCCAGAGCCAACCCGCCCAGTTCTCGGGCTTGGAGAGGTTCAGGTGCGAAGCGTCGGCTTTGGGGCTGAGCCTCGAGGAGACCGCCAGCTCCCGCGACTATGCGACCCTCGCGGAGGGAGCGACCGTGAGTGAAAGTGATGTGTCGTCGTTGAATCCGTCGGCGTGCGGTCCTGAGAACCTCGTCGGCGGTACCACGATCAACACCGACTGGGGAGGCTCATTCTACTTCTCCCGCCTTGATGAGGATCAGTGGGCCATTGTTGATCTGGGTCAGGAAAGGATAGTCAAACGACTCGCCAGTGCCCATGAGACTCAGCCTGTCACCAAGCGCGCGGTCTGGTCCTACTTCGGCATCGAGAGCTCGACCGATGGGTTCGAATTCACCGACTGGGGCCACACTCCCGACTACACCGACTCAGGCTATGGCGCCTGGATCGCCAGCTATGTCGCCTACGAGAAGCCCGATCCCATGCCGGTTCGCTATATCCGGTATCGCTACGGCAAGTGCTATCCCTTCGGCCCCGTCTATGAAGGCGCCAGGGTCTACGAAGTCTATGCCTTCCCGGCGCAGTACCCTGATTCCGGGTGGGCTCTCTCTCCGACCATCGGTCCGGCAGCCTCCTGGCTGAGCCTCTCCTCCGAAGGCGCCACCCCGCCGGGCGCCAGCGCGGTCATACGCATTCTCGTGCCGGGAACCGGCGACTCATGGGACATCGCGGGCGCCGCGAACCTGGGGACCGCGGCGGCGTTGAGCTGGCTGTCTGCCGCCGAACACCCGACGGTCCGGATCCAGGCCTCGTTCCTTAGCCCCGCGCGTGACGTCACCCCGCGCATGACCTCGTGGCAAGTCGCCTACACGACGATTCCCGACCTGGCAGTCGATCCCGATACTGTGCTGGTCTCTCCGCCGCTTCCCGAACCCGGGGCCAGCGCAACGGTGCAGGTCCGCATCGTGAATGCGGGATCCGCACCAGTACCGTCGGCTCGGTACCGCGTGGCGGTGGAGGAAGCGGGCCAGGAATCCCGGGTGCTGGAGCAATCATTGACCGGCTGGCTGGCGCCGGGTACGGCACAGAGCCTGGAAGTCGCCTGGCAGGCCGTGCCCGGCGTATCCCACTTCACCCTGACGTTGGATCCCTATGATGACATCGCCGAAGCCAATGAAGGCAATAACACCGCCTTCGGGGAGGCCCGTGTGCTGGGCAATCTCGCCTGGGGTGATACCGTGATGCTGATGCCGTCGTCGCCCGCGCCGGGAGAGAGCCTGACCATCTCGGCGACGGCGCACAACGACGGCGTGCTGACACTGGGCCAGACCATGGCGTCAGCCGTGTGGAGCGGCGTAGTGGACACGGCGTGGGCCCAGGTACCCCCGCTTGCGCCGGGACAGGTCGCGGATCTGCAGTTTCGCACCATGGCGCCCAATCTGCAGGCCGATACGGCGGTGCTTCTCACCTTGGATCCCGACACCCTTCTCATCGAGGTAAGCCGCGCCGACAATGCGAGGCTCGTGCCGGTGAGCATCACCCAGCTCGCAGATCCCGCCATCGCCGCGGCAGTGGCCGATTGTCCGACGCCACCCCTGGGCGATCCCTTTGCCATCATCCTCTCAATTGTCAATTACGGCGGACGGCCCACGGGTGACATGGAGGTTGCCCTCTCCCAGATCGGCGGATGGACCGAGCGAATCGCGGTACCCCCGCTGGCGCCGCATGAGAGCACGACGGTATCGGCGCCCTGGCCGACGGGCGACGAGACGGCTGTGCTGTCGTTCCTGTTCGTGCTGGACCCTGACTCCCTTGTTGCCGACGGGGATCGGACGAACAACACGGCGGCCTTGGAGGTCTCGACCCAGAGGGCGCCTGATCTCCTGTGCACGGCCTGGGAGGTGCAGCCTCCCCTGCCGGTTGCCGGAACAGCAGCGACTCTGCTCACGAGCATCAGGAATCGCTCCATCGACGTCGCGCCGGGCTTCACGGTTGTCCTGACGGATTCGACCGGGGCCGACACCCATCGCGTACCGGGCCTTGATGGGCAGCGCACCACGAATCTCCTTTGGTATCTCTCGCCCAGTGCGCCCGGCGTCATGGGGCTGACCCTCGAGATAGACTCGGACGAGGAGGTCGCCGAGGCGTGCGAGAACAACAATGTTCTTTTCGTCGCCGTGAGCATCGCCACCCCGTGGGACTTGGCCGTCACCGAGGCCGACCTGCAGCGGGTCGACCCGTCGCAACCCTTCGTATCGTGGGACTCCCTTGCCGTGGCCATCACGGTGCACAATGAGGGTGACGAGACCTCGCCGCCGGCACTGGTTGAGTGCTACGATGGTCTCCCGGAGGCATCGGGGATACTCTGGCGATCATTGCAGACAGACTCCATCGCGCCCCACGCATCCCAGACTCTGGGCGCCTGGTGGCCCTCAGGGACGACTCCGGGGTTCCATGTCATGGCCGTCCTGATCGATCCGAAGGAAGAGCTGGCGGAGTGGCACAGATCCAACAACCGTGCCACTCGAACCATCGAGGTCTTGGCGGATACGATTCCACCCGAAGTTGAGATCGCGCCGCCGTGGGCCGGGTTCCAGGAAGAGGGCTATCTCACCGTGGAGGACACCCTCCGTGTCCGGGCGTGGGATGCAGCCAGCGGCGTCACATCGCTGAGTTTGCTGCTGGACGGCGCACCAGTGACGTGTCCTCCAACGAGCCCTGACACATCCGCCGGTATCCCCGGTATTATGGTACGAACCCCGGCCCTGGGAATGGCCGGCCCCCACACCCTCACCGCCCGCGCCACAGACCGGGCAGGCATGGCACGCGAAGCAGAGCTCTCCTACACGATTTCCGGAGGCCTGGTACTGACCGATGTCGCGGCGGTGCCGAGCCCGGCCTCGGGGCCGACGTGGATCACCGCCAAGGTCTCCATGCCGGGAGACCTGCGCATCGGCATCTACACCCCATCGGGACGCCTGATCCGGCTCCTAGAGGCATCGGTGGCCCACCCCAGCCGCGCCGGTGCGCAGTGGGATCTCTTGGATCAGGATGGTGACCGGGTGGCCAATGGTGTCTACCTTGTGCACATGGTGCTTTGGCGGCTGGATGGGTCAGCGCAGGGCAAGGGATCCTTGGTGGTGAGGAGATGAAACGAAGAGGGGAATGATGGACGAATGGACGAATGGATGAATGGACGAATGGACGAATGGATGAATGGACGAATGGACGAATGGATGATTGGATGGGAGGATAGCTCGCTTCGCGAGCAGGCTCAGGGGTTCAGGGTTCGGATTCAGTCGATCATGGGATGGGCCGTCGACTGCCGCTCCTCCCTTTCGCAAAGAGGTTGGGAGGGTTTTGCCCTTGGATGAATGGAACGATGGAACGACGAAACGAGCACCGGATCCCCACCCATCCACCCATCCATCCAATCATCCGCCCCTCACCGTGAACCTATGACTATTCTACTATTAGAATAGTTCACATCCTGAGGAGTCCACACGACAATGAGCCGAAAGAGCCGGGTCCGAGCCCTGGTAATCACGGAAGAACCCCGCCATCCGGACCTCACCCCTGTGCCACGACCCTTGATCATGATCACGGCATTCGTCTCCGGCATGGCCGTCATGGTGCTGGAGCTCATGGGCTCCCGGGTCATCGGCCCATTCTACGGCGTGAGCCTTTATGTCTGGGCTTCGCTCATTGCGACGGCGCTGGTCGCCCTGTCCCTGGGCTACTGGCTCGGAGGACGCCTGGCAGACCGCAAGGCGAGCGGAGCCTATCTCTACGGCGGCATTCTCCTGGCCGCAGCGTTCATCTGCCTGGTGCCTGTGCTGCGCAGACCCGTGCTTCAACTCACCGCGCCCATGGGCGTCAGATTGGGTTCTCTGGCCAGTTCGATCCTCCTCTTCCTTCCTCCCATCGCCTGCCTCGGCATCGTGGCCCCCTATACCGTGAAGCTGCACTCCCAAAGTCTTGAATCGTTGGGTGGATCGGCAGGGAGTCTCTACGCGATTTCCACCGTGGGCAGCGTGGTGGGAACACTGCTCACAGGGTTTTTTCTCATCCCTTCCCTCCCCATGGACGCCATCATCCTGGGGCTGGGGGTGGCGCTGGCCTTGATGAGCCTGACCTTCTGGATTCTTCGCCACCGAGGCCGAGGCATAGCGGCCTCCTTGGTCGTGATAGCGATGGCGATGGGGATTCTCGCCGGCGGCGGCTCGAGCTTCGCTCAGTTGCAGCGCATGGGGATTCGCATCCTCCTTGCCAAGGAGACCCCGTATGGCCAGTTGAAGGTCATGGATTCGGGCGGGGTGCGGTACATGCTCGTCAATGGCAGTTTCCAGGGGGAAGCCAACCTGGATACCGGGCGGTCCACCGCGCCCTACATCCACCTCTTGGCCGCCGCCTGCCGGGAGTATGCGCCCGACGCAACCCGTGCCCTCTGCATCGGTTTGGGAGCAGGAAGCCTGCCAAACCTGATTCAGAGGCCCGGAATGGCGGTGGACGCCGTAGAGATTGACAGAACGGTGGTTGACGCGGCCACGCGGTTCTTCGGCTACATCCCGGCCCAGGGTACCACCTTCGTGGAGGACGGCCGCCGATACGTGGCCACGGCAGATACGGAGTATGACGCTATTCTGCTGGATGCCTTCGCTTCTGAGGCCATTCCCGAGCACCTCCTCACCGCGGAGGCATTTGCAGAGTACGCGCGGCTGCTGGGGCCTCGCGGGATCCTCGGCATCAATCTCGTGGGGTTCACCGAAGGCCCTCATCGCCGGGTACCCCTGGCGGTAGTCCGCACCATGGGCAGCGTGTTCGCCCACGTCCAGATCTGGTTCATTCCGCAGGAATCCTCCCGCGCCTTCGGGAGCATCATCATCATCGCATCGGCCTCACCGCTGCCAGGGATCGATCTGGCCGAATCAACGCGGCAAACCCTGAGAAACCAGGCATCGACCGCGAGCGTCGGGCGATTCGACTGGGAAGGCGCCCCGGAGGGGATACTCCTTACCGATCAGCATAACCCTGTTGCAGCATGGAATGCACCGGTGGACCTGGCCATCCGCCAACAGGTGCTTCAGTACATGCCCTGGCCCGTATTGATGGGATGAGAAGGCAGATGCGTACGGCACGACGGGCAATGATGGGTGCAGCGCTAACTGCTGCGCTGCACCTCTCCTGTGCGAGCCCGCCGGAATCGCTCCCTGCCGTGGATTCGACCCCTGTCCCGCAGAACCCTCAGGACCCGGATATCCGGCGTGTCCTGGATTCCTACTTTGCCTCATGGTCTGCCGGTGACATGGCTACCTATCGCTCGCTGTTCCACGACAAGGCAGTCATCGTCGCCACTGCCGGAGGAATCGCTGTCTACTCGTTGGGGGTGGACGAGTTCGTTCGCATGCAGGAGAAGGCCCAGGCCGCCCGCATCCGCACCGAACGCATGACCTCGCTGGAGGTCAGAGGAGATTCAATGGCGGCAGTGGCCAGGGTGGAGTGGCTCCTCACCGGCGGCCCCCGCGAGATGCGGGGGGTAGACCTGTTCACCCTCATGCGCGACCACGCCGGGGCCTGGAGGATCACCCACCTCTTGTTCTACGGCACAGACTGACAGGAACGATCCCGCATCCAGCGGTGCGGGACCAAGTGCCCTCCCGCGCGCCACACTCGAAGACTTAGTTCGTCGATTACGATTACGACAACGACAGCGATACCGACCCTCTTCCCCGCCACCGGAGGGCGACCAGGGACGGTCGCC
>JAFGKV010000210.1 GCA_016928395.1 Candidatus Fermentibacterota bacterium
AACCTACTACTTCCTGAGCCGCACCGTAGGCACGGCAGGAGAATCGGGCGACTCCGACCGGGTCGGCGAGCACGAGGTGGCGTTGCCGTAAGATGCACACGCCTGGAGGCTCCCTGCGAATGAGCAATTGGGGAGAGTGCAGATCCCGTCGCCACACCCCCGCATCCTGTGGTGCAGAGGAGAACTTGAGTGACATTCTATGTCTCCAGTGGTCACGTGTCCTATGTGACGGGTGGGTGCTGCGTAGCATGACTGGGGCAGTCTGGGGACATACGTGACTTGTCAGCTCACTCGCACGATGGGAGGCTGATGACAACCTCTCGATGAGGATCTTTGGGAGACGTCGATTCCGGGAGCGCGCGGAGAACAGGGGTAGCAGCTCGCTGAAGCGTGACTTCCGGCTGCGTTCTCTCTTGCTTGGCGAGGGGCTATCGGCGTTCGGCTTCTTCGCGTTGCGAGGAGTTGACAGTTCACAATCGACGGTTGACGGTGGGCTCGCTGCGCGAGCGGGATTCGGGTTCAGGGTTCAATGCGCTCACTCGACACTCCGCAATCGAGATGCTAGCGGCTGTTGGCTGGCCTGATGAAGGAGCCCAACACTCACCACGTTCATTCCCTCCCAGTCCGTCGAGGAGTTTCTTGCCGGCAGCCCGACTGAGCAGCCTGCCTCTCGCCGCACAGGTGGAAGACCCTGAGCTCTCTTGTGGGAGAGCATTTCCCGTTGACGGCCCACTGCATAATAGGCCATATTCGTGTCCACCCTCACTCAGGGAATCATGCCCGCGGTGTCCTACCTGTGGTGGGCGCACGCACCTCGGCATCGCGGGAAAACGGGAAGGAGACTTCCATGTCCTCGCGGCGTCTAGTGCTCCTCGGTATGCTTTGCTGTCTTCTCGTCTTCTCGGCGTCTGCGGAGATCCCGCAACTGATCAACTATCAGGGCAAGGTGACCGATTCCGGCGGAACTCCGGTGGCTGATGGCGCCTACTCAATGACATTCTCGATCTACGACGCCTCCACGGGCGGCAGTTCGCTGTGGAGCAGCGGAGCGGTGAGCGTGACGGTGAGCGGCGGGGTGTTCAGCGTCGTGCTGGGCGAGAGCCCGCAACCCGCCTTGAGTCTGGACTTCTCTGCGGACTACTGGGTGGAGACGAGTATCGAGGGTGACCTCCAGAGTCCGCGCGCCAGGCTTGGTTCGGTGGGCTATGCGTATATGGCCAGCGGTCTTGTGGCCGGCACCGAGGTCGAAGGATCAGTGAGCAGTGGGAACCTGGCTGCCATCAGTGGGACCAACACCTCGACCGTCAACGCTGCCCGTGGTGTGTACGGCAGCGTCTCGAGCGCGACGGGCCGGGGTATGGAAGGAGTGGCCACCTCCTCGACGGGCACCGCGTTCGGGGGGCGGTTCGAGAGCCAATCGGAGGCGGGGCGGGGCGTGTTGGGGCATGCGTCGGCAACCACGGGCACGACCTACGGTGTGCGGGGCACGTGCAGCTCGACCGCGGGGACGGCGGTGTACGGAAGAGCACTGGCGACCGAGGGGACGACGTATGGGGTGTACGGCGAGACGAATTCGACTGACGGATATGCCGGCTTTTTCGCGGGCAATGCCCGGGTGACGGGGAACATGACTATTGATGGCGCCCTAAACGCCTCCGGACTGGGCGACATCACGGCGGTGACCGCGGGGACGGGTCTGACCGGCGGCGGCGCGACCGGAGACGTCACCCTGAGCGTGGAAGTGCCGCTCTCCCTTACCAGCACATCGACTCAGACCATTCAGGGCACCAACACCTCTGCCACCGGCTACACCTTTGGCGGCTACTTCACGAGCCAATCTCCCGATGGCCGGGGCGTGCTGGGCAGCGCAACGTCCACCACCGGGATAAACTACGGGGTTCGAGGGCTCAGCAGCTCGGTCTCGGGCACCGCCGTGTACGGTGAGGCCCTGGCCACGACGGGGACGAACTACGGCGTGTACGGGAAGACGAACTCCACCTCGGGCTGGGCCGGCTACTTCCAGGGCGACTCGCGCGTAACCGGCAACCTCACGGTGGACGGTACACTCAGCGCTCCTGGGCTGGGCGATATCACCGCGGTGACCGCGGGGACGGGTCTGACCGGCGGGGGCACCAGCGGCGCGGTGACGCTGAACGTGGCGGTACCTCTTTCCCTCACCAGCACCTCGACTCATACTATTCAGGGCACCAACACCGCCGCCACCGGCATCCGCTACGGCCTCTATGGGGAGACCGCCTCGACCGCCGGGCGCGCGGTCTATGGGGCGGCAACCGCCTCCTCTGGCGGAGCCATCGGTGTCTACGGCCAGAGCGCGTCGACCGCCGGGTATGGAGTCTACGGGGAAGCGATGCGAACCACAGGCGGGACGTTCGGCGTCTACGGCATGAGTTCCTCCACCGCCGGCCACGGGGTGTATGGGGTTGCCACTGCCGCATCGGGCCTCACCTACGGCGTCCACGGCAGGACTGATTCTTCCGGTGGCATCGCGGTCTGGGGACAAGCAACCGCCACCACCGGTAATGCATATGGTGTCTACGGTGAATCGGCATCCTCAGGTGGGACGGGCGTCCGTGGCGTGGCAACTGCAAGCTCGGGTTCCACAAACGGAGGTTCATTCGCCAGCTATTCAACGTCCGGGACAGGCGTCTCAGGCGTGGCCGATGCCTCGGCGGGCTACACCTACGGAGGCAGATTGTTCTCCTACTCGCCGTCGGGCATGGGTGTGTTCGGAAAGGCCTGGTCAAGCTCGGGCCAGTGTATCGGCGTCTATGGCGAGACCGCGTCTTCCGACGGGTACGGCGTGTACTACTATGGAGGTCTCGGCGGAGTAGGCAAGATGACGTCAATCGTACGCACATCCAAGGGTCCGACGGGCCTCGGCGTGCACACCACCGCGGGCGACTGGGTCGAAGACTTCGGGGAAGGGCAACTTGTGAACGGGCGATGCCACATCGAGCTGGATCCGCTGTTCCTGGAGACCGTGACGATCGATGCGGCCAATCCGATGAAGGTGTTTGTCGAACTTGGAGGAAGGTGCCGCGGGGTGTTTGTCGAACGCGGTGTGACGGGCTTTGACGTCATAGAGCAAGATGACGGCACGAGCGCTGTGCCCTTTTGCTTCCGCGTTGTGGCCAAGCGCAAGGGATTCGAGGAGAAGCGACTGGACTACTGCAAGGCAGCGGAGAGGGATTCGTATTTGCATCCCGAGTTGCGGGAAGAGCAACTGCGCGAAAGGGCAGCGGAACGAGACCGCCGGCGCGACGAACACGCGCGTATGGATGAGGAACGCCGTCTGCAAGAAGCCGCGATGGCCTTCTCTGCGTCTATGCCCGAGTAGGGCGTTCGGGGCAGACGCGCTACGCTGACGGCCGCTTCGTTGGAAGCTGCCGGTTGTCAGTCTGTCCGTCGTTGGTCATCAGTTTTTCGGTTTGGATCTCTTCGGGCACTGAAGGATGACGGATTCCGCAAAGGATCTGAGGCTTGTGCTCGCTTTCCGTATGATCCCACGAGGCGCTGAGGCGGCAGGCGGTACGCATAGTCCTACGGCTCGGCGAGGCATGAGCCGCCGATGCAGCAGGAGGGCGATGGGTGTGCCATCATGGTGGATGACGCCGACGCAGTGTATCCCGTCTTGATCGATCCCTTGTCATCTTCGCCGGACTGGACGGCCTCGGGGGAGGCGGAATACAGCGTCTTTGGCTATTCGGTGGCGACGGCGGGAAACGTGAACGGAGACGGCTACTCTGACATCGTGGTCGGGGCCCCCAGCGACGGGAATGACAGGGGGACGGGGTGCCTGTACTGCTGCAATGACGGTGACGCCCTGTACGTGCTCCCGCGCCGCACATCACAACGCTGAGCCCCACTCAGTGTCGGCTGTGGTGGCACCCGGTCTCGGGCGCCATGTCCTACAACCTGTACCGTGGGACCTTCTCGTACTTCGCGCCGGGGACGCCATGGCAGACGGTGGCCGCGCTGGACACGACGTACGACTTCAGCGAGGGCGTCGGCGACCAGGGCGCGTTGGTGCAGAAAGTGCCTGGCGAGCTGAGCAAGCCTGCCCGCTGGACCCTCGATTCCTGGTCTAGGATATGGGCTCTCTCCACTGAGGTACTCTAACCCTAATGGCCACAAGCCCCCACACCGCAGGCCGGTTGGTGAGATCAGTCCCCGAGGATGTTGGTCTCGAAGCGGATCTCCACCACCTCTTGGCTCTCTACCGCATTCCCCTTCACGCTCGTCCTCACAACGAAGCTGACCATGTGGAACGGGTGCTCCTCGGCAGGATACACGTAGACATAGAGATCCGTCCCCAGGGTATCCGACCTGTACTCGTATCCGAGCTTGTTGAGGACTCCATGCAAGGAGTCCCCGACGCCAAGCCCAAGGATGCGGCGACCGCTATCCGAGATGGTCACCTTGCTGATGAACTCGCGTTCTGACGCGAACCCGCACTCCTTGACCGGATAGAACAGCTCAACTTCCACCCCAGGGAAGCGCAGCGTCTTGGTCCTCACCCCCACGCACTTACCCCACGCCCCCTCGTGCACCTCATCAGGTTCCCCAAGTTTGCGCCGCACCGTGGCCTCATCGTCCCCGAAGAGGTGTCTGATCGTCTGGGCGCAGTAGAATGCCAGGTGCTCGCTGCCGCGGTAGACAGGCCCTTCGATGAGCGGAAGCGGGCCCGCATCGAGCTTCAGATGCGGCCCGAAGACAAATCCTGTGTGGCTTCCGCTCGCCACCGAACACCAGCTCCCGATCTCACCATCTACTATCCCCGAGAACCCGGTGACAAACAGTACTTCCATGCGAGTCCCTTTCGCCAGATTGGCAAGGATCTCACCGAATGGTGATGGTTCTGCACGGAGGGCCGTTTCGGCACCGACGATCAAGGCGTTCTCCTGGGGGTAGACAAGGGAGGGCGCGAGCAACAGCAACGCCAGCGTGACAATGGATCTGCGGATTCGATCTTGAATCATGGCACGTTCCTACGGTAGGACCTGATGGTCTTTCTTAGCGACGGCGGCTACCGGCAAACATGTGGCCTCACCGATTCGGCGCAAGTTGGCAGTGAGACGACTGGGTTACAGCGGCGCCAAGGTGGCCCGGCATCTGGGAACGACAACCTCCTGTGTCAATCGGCACATGGTGTCAGGAGAGCTGCGCGAGACTGCCCAGTTTATCGCAGACCTGTGGGCACAGTCGTGCACGTTCTTAAGCAGCGTACTCCAGAACTCATCCTTTCGGAGATGGGATTGATGTGGATAGTGGCCGCCCCCATTGTGTGGGGATGCCTGGCGCCGTCCCGATGAGTGGTGCGATGATCGGGAGGTGGTCACCGGAGAGGGTCACCGCATTCGCATTGTGTGACCATCAATTGAGACCTCTCCCCTTTGGTTTCACTTGAAAACGGACCAATCAGGCGATAGTTGGCGTCGCTGTGTGGACAGGTGGGCCCGCGCGCAGATTTGCCGGCGGGAACCCATGAACCAACCCGCGTACATACCAAACAGGAGATGATGAGATGCCTGCGCCAGGGACTCGGATATCATCCATGGGAACACTACGGACGTTTCTCAAGGAGGGGACGTGATCTGAAGCACTGATGAGCGTCGTCGACCGCTCATTCGGCCATCCATTGAAACTCGAGGAGGAGGCCGTTGGCCCCCTCGCGGGCGGCATAGTGCAACATGGGCACCAGTGTGGCATGCTCTGGGGTACCACGCTGGCTGCGGGAGCACACGCGTATCGGCTCTGCGGCTCGGGTCCAGAGGCAGAAGCTAAGGCCATCGCAGCAGCCGGGAGGATTGTCGCATCGTTTTGCAACTGCGCCACCCACACCGATTGCGTCGACATCGCGGGAATAGACTTCACGACATCATCCAAGCGCCGCCTGCTGCTGCAGGTGCTCAGGTACTTCATCACGGGTCGGGCCATCGGCTGCTTCAGGCTCGCGGCGAGATACGCCCCTGTGGCAGGTGATGAAATCAACCGCGCGTTCTCTGGGGACCACCCCGAGGTGCCTGCCGCTCCAGTGAGTTGTGCGTCCGTCCTGGCACGGAAGATGGGCGCATCCGACAGGCATGCGGTGATGGCCGCCGGTTTGGCGGGGGGCATCGGCCTGAGCGGTGGTGGCTGTGGGGCCTTGGGTGCTGCACTCTGGATCGCCGGGATGAGCACGCTCAACCAGGGCACGAAGCTCGACTACAAGAACCCCCGCCTGCTTCGCACGATCGAGAGATTCCTGCACCAGACCGGTGCGGAGTTCAGATGTGCCACGATTGTCGGGCGAACCTTCGGGGGTATCAGTGACCATGCAGGCTTTCTGGCCGGGGGAGGTTGCTCGCGGATCCTCGAGGCCTTGGCGGCAGAGTAATCCGCAGGGCACCCGGTGGGGGGCGTGTAAGGTCGAATCTTCAAGGTTCGGGCAACAGCCTGCAGACGCGGGTTCCGAAGGTGCCGAACGAGAATCTGCGCTGTGGAGTGAGGATGTAGCCACTGCGCGGCAGCTCTCAGCTATCGGCTATCAGCTCTTTGCCAGCCGACATCCGACAGCCGGCTCGTCGGCGCTTGACGGTAGGGCAGCGGCGCGAGCTTCGCTCCGCTCGCAGGTTACAGGGTTCTGGGTTCAGTCCGGACTTCTTCACCCCTTCACCTCTTCACCTCTTCACCTCTTCACGCTCCTATCTCCCCACTCAAAAGACACCTTCACCGCGGGGCCGTGATGGACATGATCAAATCGCACTTCCGGCAAGGCCGGCGGCGGCATTACTTACTATTCCAACACACTGCTGTCCAAGATCGGGTGGCGAAGGCTGTTTGGGACGGGTGTAGGCATTGTCAGGCCAAGAAGAGGCTTCGGAGGTCTCGAACCACCCCCCCTTCGTCATCGGGAGGCGCCTTGAGGAGAGATGCTGTCCAAGAATGGAAGCACGAG
>JAFGKV010000031.1 GCA_016928395.1 Candidatus Fermentibacterota bacterium
CAAGCGGTATGAGATTCACCGGCGAGGCGAAGGGAATCCCCATTCCCGTGTGGACCATGACCGGCAGGCCGTATCGTCGGCCCGCGTCGAACACCTTCCTCCCCGCTGCAGAGCTCGGAATGACGCCACAGGCAAGGGGATTGAGCTTGATGCCCACGAAGCCGAGCTCTTCAATACAGCGCGCGATCTCCTCCTCGTACAGAGTCCCGGGAAGGTGAGGGCTCGGATTCGCCATGCCGAAAAAACGCCCCGGGAACTCCCTCCCGAGGGCTGCGATCGCGTCGTGCTGAGCCCTCACGGAGTCGATGTCGTGGCAGGTCGAGGGCTGGACAATCTGAACGTCCACGCGGCAGCCGTCCATTTTCTCTACCAGCGCGGCTCTGGGAAAATCTTCATCGAAGGTGTAATCCCACCCCATGTGCACGTGCGTGTCGACAATCATGATCCTTTGCCCCCTGGACGGTCAGCAAAAACAGTAAACACTGAATCCGCCGAGTCGCGCAAGCACAGCGCCAGACCTTGGTGGCAGCGGGTGGGTTCCCAAAAAATATCTTGACGCGAAGCAGGAGTTGCGGCAGAATAGAAAGCTGAATTGTAATTAGTTTCATGAAATTGATTTCACCGGAACGGCCCGGGGTGTGCCGGCAAGGACGCCGGTTCCGTGGACGCAGCGAGACGGCCGATATGTCATGTCTCTGCAGGAGGGAACCTTGAGCCTGCTTAGGGTTCAGAGCGTGAGCAAGACCTTTGTGACCACGAGGGCTCTTCGGGAGGCAAGCCTGGCGATCGAAGAGGGGGAAATCCGAGGGCTCGTTGGAGAGAACGGCTCGGGAAAATCGACACTCGCATCGATCGTCTCGGGAATCATCACTCCCGACTCCGGCCAGATGTTCATGCAGGACAAACCCCATACCCCCAAAACCGTGCTCGAGGCCAACAACGCGGGAATCAGTATCGTCGTGCAGGAAATGGGGACGATCGATGGTCTGACAGTGGCGGCCAACCTGTTTCTGGGCGAGGAGAGACGATTCACCAAGCGGGGGTTGCTCAAGACCGCCCACATGAACAAAGCGGCAAAGCAAGCTCTGCGCACCTTCGGGATCGAGAACATCGAGCCGGATGCAGACATCAGTGCGTTGTCATTCGAGGACAGAAAGCTCATCGAGTTCGCCAAGGCCCTTCATGTCGGTCCGGACCTGCTGATCGTCGACGAGACCACGACCGCCCTGTCCCAGCGTGGACGGGAAATCCTGTTTGGAGAGCTGCAGCGGCTCAAGGCCGCGAAGAAGTCGATCATCTTTATCTCGCACGATCTGGCCGAGGTGCTCGAACACTGCGACACAGTCACCGTCATGAAGGATGGAGTGATCGTCGATACCCTGCCCACCGCGGGCTTGGACGAACGGAAGCTCAAGGAGCTCATGGTCGGCCGGGAGCTGCAGCAAACGTACTACCGGGAAGACAACGAGGCGTCCTACACCGACGAGGTGGTGCTGAGAGTCCGAGACCTTACCCTCAAGGGCTCGTTTTCCGACATCTCGTTTGACTTGCACAGCGGGGAGATTCTGGGAATAGGCGGCCTGACCAACTGCGGAATGCATGAGCTGGGCAAAGTCCTCTTCGGGCTGCACGCCGCCACGTCGGGCTCCGTCGAGGCGGTCAGGCACGGCAGGAAGGTCTCGAACTACAGGGAGGCGATCGCCTGCGGGCTGGGGTACCTCCCGAAGAACAGGGACCAGGAGGGCCTGATGCTCCTTTCCAGCATCAAGGACAACATCTGCCTTCCCTCATTGTCCAGGCTGCGGAAGAACACCTTCATCTCTCCGAGGAAGGAACGGGAGCTGGCAGAAAGGGGAGCGCAACAGCTCAGCATCAAGATGAGCTCGATCAACCAGCTGTGCCTGTACCTGAGCGGTGGCAACAAACAGAAGGTCTCGCTGTCGAAGTGGTTGGTGAGAGACTCGGATATTCTTATCCTCGATTGTCCCACCAGGGGCATCGACGTGGCGGTCAAGGCGTCGATCTATACGCTGATGCAGGAGCTCAAGCGGCGAGGAAAGGCAATCGTGATGATTTCCGAGGAACTGCAGGAGCTCATTGGGGTGAGTGACAGGATCATGATCCTCAGAAGGGGCATCGTGGAGAACACCCTCAATCGGAGGGAGAATCTGAGTGAGGAAGAGATCATTCACTACATGATCTGATATCGGGTGACCCAGATGAAGGGGATCAAAAAGCTCATACCGTACATCGGACTGGCCCTGATCATTCTCCTTTTCGGCGTCCTGACGCAAGGCAAACTGCTGACCCTGCGCAATCTCAAGCTGGTCTTCAATCAGGCAGTGGTGCTGATCATTGCCTCAACCGGCGTGGCCTTCGTGATGGCGCAGGGCTCGCTGGATCTCTCGCAGGGTTCCCTTCTGGGTATCACAGGGGCGATGACCGCGACCGCCGCCGCGCTGCATCCGGGCCTGGCGCTGCCCATGGCGCTTCTTACCGGCTTCGCCGTCGGGCTCATCAACGGCTCTCTGCTCGCCTTCCTCAAGATCCCGTCGTTCATCGTGACCCTCTGCGTGTTGTTCGTGCTCCGGGGTTTGACGGTGATTGCGACTCACGCCGGCTCGATTCCCGTGCCGATGGAGATGCTGGCGTTCGACTCGTACGACATCAAGGTAACCCTTCTCGTGCTGATACTCGCCGGCGCGTACTACCTCTTCAACTACACGCAGACCGGAAAGGGCATGCGGGCGATCGGTTCCGGAGAGGTCGCAGCCCGCTATTCGGGCGTTCCCGTGGAACGGTTGAAGGTGACCGCATACTTGATTTCCGGCACGTTGTGCGGGCTCTGCGGCTGGCTGAACGTCGTGCGGACCGGCGCCGCAGATTCCAAAACGGGACTGCTGCTCGAGCTGGATATCCTGACCGCTCTGGTTCTTGGGGGCATGCCCCTCACAGGTGGATCGGGTGCCAAGCTGCAGAGCGCCGTCGTAGGCGGTCTGATGCTTGCCCTACTGGGCAACGGCATGGTGCTCGTCGGTATCATGGCAGAGTTGCAGCAAGCGGTTAAGGGGGTGATCTTTCTGCTTGCCGTCTACCTGTCGTTCGAAAGAGAAAGCGCAGTCCTGATCAAGTAGAAAGGGGGTGAGAAGGCGAGAGTACTGTCCGGGGCTGCCAGCAGCACGCAACAGCGTTCGAGGAGGTGCTCGGGGAGAAAGAACAATACTGCAAGATCAGGGGCGAACAAATATCCAAGAGGAGAGGTTGGAAATGAGAACGAAGAACAAATTGGCTACGGCTTTGGCGTTGATTCTACTAATCGGTGTTCTGGGAGCGAACGTTGTGTTTGCAGAGGGCGGACAGGAGAAGCCGTACCTCTTCGGCGTGTCGATCTGGGCCGATTCGGATCCTCTGTCGAAGAAGGTCATCAGCAATCTTCGGTACGCAGCGGACGTGTTGGGGGCCAAGGTCGAGGTCGCCGTCGACGGGTTCAAGCCGGACAACCAGGTGAGCAACATCGAGAACCTGATCGCCCGAGGGTGCGACGCGGTCATGATCTGCAACTGCACAGACGCGGTTGTCCCCAAGATCGTCAAGCTCGCAGAAGAAGCCGAGGTCCCGTTGGCCCTCTACTTCCGAATGATCAATGACCCCGAAATCAGAAAATACGCCGAGAGCGCCAAGTACTTTATCGGCAACGTTCATGAAGATGAGATCGCCGTTGGCTATGCCCTCGGGACCGCGATTGCGGACAAGGGCCGCAAGAACGCCGTCATCATCAACTACAACAAGGGCGATACCACAGCCGGAAACCGCTACGAGGGATACAAGAAGGCATTCGCGGAGCGGGGTGTGAAGCTGCTCGGAGAGCAGTGGGACATTCTGGATGCCGAGCCGGCCGTCAACGCGGTAGAGAGCTTCATCGCGGCTTTCCCCGAGCTCGACGCGATCGCCGTTGGCGGTGGCGGCGGCGGACCCCTGGCCGGAACGATCCGCGCAGTGAGAAACCACAACAAAATCGGCCAGATAAGCATCACGGCTTCGGACTTCGGACCGGACATCGAGGACAGCCTCAGGAACCAGGAGGTTGCGGCCATGTCCGGTGGTCACTGGACGGACCCCTTCTTCACCTTCATGCTTCTGTACAACTACGTGGACGGCCATCCGCTGAGCGACAAGCCGGTCACGATAACCATGGAACCGATCTACCTCACCTCCGTCGAGGAGGCCCAGCAGTACACCAAGTGGTGCATGGATCAGCCTCCCTACAACGAAGAGGAGATCAAAAACATGACGGTCCGTTACAACAAGGACTTCACGCTGGCCGATCTCAGAGAGATCGCGGCCGCGTACTCCCTGGAAGATGTCATGGAGCGCCACAAGTAGGGTCCATCGGGTAGTCGAACGGTCGAAGGTCCTGCGGCACAGGCCGCGGGACCTTCGCAACACCCAAATTGAGAAGGACGGATCGCGGGTACATGCTGAAGAGCTTGTTCAGAAGAATCCTGATCATACTGATACTCCCCTGTGCGGTCTATGCACTGTTCTTCATTCTTCAGCCGCAGAGATTCGGAAACCCCCAAACCCTCTACATCATGTTCCAGCAGGCCTTCCTGCCCTCTATTTCCGCATGGGGACTGTGTTTCGTCATGACCCTCGGCCTCTACGATCTGAGCATCGGCGCCGTTATCATCTTTTCTGCGATCGCGGGAACCAATCTCGCGCTGCAAATCGGCGGCGTTCTGGGGTACGCAGGGCTCATCGTCGGCTGCGTCTCGGCCGCAGTCTTGCTGGAATTGGTCAACGCGACCGCTTACACCCTTCTCAAGATCCCGTCGATGATCGTTACCATTGGGTTGATGATCCTCTACGAGACGGCGGCCAACTTCATGGGCAACGCAGTGTTACCCTATGAGCTCAGCATACTCGGGAGGGCGCCGTACAACATCATCGTCGGAATCGTGACTCTCCTCATAGCCTACCTTCTGTATGACCGCACTCGAATCGGCATGCACATCAAGGCCGTGGGAGGCTCTGAGTTGATTGCCAAGAATGCGGGGGTCAACGTGCCGGCAGTCAAGATCTACGGTTTTTTGCTCTGCGGCATGTTCCTCGGCATCGCAAGCTTCCTGAGCGTAAGCTACGGAGGGGTCATCATCCCGTCGACGAGAATGTCCAGTATTTCGCGGCTGTTTCAGCCGCTCATGGGGTACTTCATTGCCATCGCACTCAAGAAGGTGTGCAACGTCATCGTTGGGGTCTTTATTGGAGAAATGGTGATCGTGATGGTCGTGACGGGCATGGTCACCATGGGCGTTCCCACCACCTACCAGCAGGTCGTCACGGGCTTGTTC
>JAFGKV010000211.1 GCA_016928395.1 Candidatus Fermentibacterota bacterium
GGCAGCGGATCCTGCGCATCCTCCGCGACAAGCTCGGCACGGCATCATCCGACAGACCTCTGCTGGCGGTGGTGGCCGGCGGTACGAATGTAGGCAAGAGCACCGTATGCAATCTGCTGGCGGGCATGCAGGTCAGCACCGTTTCGGCCTTGGCGAGAAAGACCAGGTCACCAGTGGTGTGCGGGGCAGCACCCGGCGATCGTTCTCTGCTCCCCGGTGTGCGCAGCATGAGGGTGGTTGGGGAAGCAGGGAGTGCTGAGGTCGACGAACCGACCGTATTCATTACCGAGACGCCATTTCCCCCAACCGGATGCCTTCTCATCGATTCTCCGGATATGGACAGCGACTATCTTCCCAACCAGCTCTGGGCGTGGCGGCTCCTGGATGCCGCGGACGCCGTGGTTCTGGTGGTAACCCCCGAGAAGTACCACGATGCCGCAGTCAGCGACTTTCTCGTCGAGGCGGCCATGCTTGGTAGGGCGTTGGTTGGGGTGATGAACAAGTCGGAAAGCGCGGAAGCCTTTGAGGATTTTGTGCGCATGGTATGGCGACCCGTGGCGGCGGATGCCCCCGTGGTAGAGATCCCCCGTCGGCTCGATTTGAGTGGAGAGGGCGCCCCATTGCGGGAGATTGTGGAGGGATGGTGCGCCAGAGCCCGGCAGATCAAGGCGGCGTCTCTGGATGGATCCGCCCGGGTCCTTGGCAGAGAGCTGGAGGCACTCACGGACCTGGCGGCCCGGGAACAGCGGTGGCTTGCCGAACTCCATGAAGGCATCGGCACGGCACTGGATGAGGCGCTACATTCCTACCGGCGTCAGATCTCCGGTGAGCGGTTCGAGGAGCTCGATCGCGTGTTCCGGCGCTTGATGCGCGAGTTCCGGATACCGGTAGTCGATGATTTCTACGATGGCGTCAGGTCGGTGACCACGATTCTTGCGGGACGGATCAGGGGCCTTCTGGGCGGATCGGGTGATGACAAGAAGGCAGTGCAACGGGAACGCGAGCATCAGAGGATTGCCGATGTGTGCCAGGGCCTCGTCGTATCCCTCTCGCGGCAGATGGATGCCGTGCCTCTGGCCCTTCGCTCCCAAAGCGGCCCGTGGAGGGCGGCAGTTCCCCAGTGTCCGGATCGAGCGCATCTCGGTTCCTTTCTGGCGTCCGCTGAACATGACGTGGAGCGTTGGGTTGCGGACGAGAGCGCGGCAATAGCTCGAACCATCGGCTCGAAGCCCGGTGTTCGCCGATCCTTGGTGGCGATGAAGTCCAGCCTCCAGATAGGCGCCGGCGTATTGGGAGTCGTGCTCACCGGTGGGTTGGACATGAGTGACCTTGCCATCGCCCCGGTGGTAGAGCGGTTGACGGCGTTTCTGCTGGAGAGGGGCCTCGGCTACCCCTATTTCGCACGGAGTCGATCGCGTCTTATGGCGGTACGAACCGAGGCGCTCAAGCGCTACCTGGAGGCATTGGTATCCCCCTTGCGCGCCGCCATTCCTCAATCTGATCCCGAGCTGGTGCGGCTGCTGCAGCAGGCCGCGACCCAGGTTCCGGGCGCAAGGGAACTACTGCAGTGACCTCCGGCGCTATCACAGGCCTGCCTGCGCTGGTGGAAAATACAGTGTTTGTCGGGCTGGCATTGGCTTCAAAGCGTGTTTGCACGCTGGCAGAACAGGTCCGGCACGGAATTGACGCTCCTGTCCGGCCATTTCGGATTCTCCTGGCCGGGGGCACGGGCGTCGGGAAGTCAACCCTGCTGAATGCGCTGGCAGGCCGCGCTATTGCTCCCGCGGGCCAAAGGCGGCCGACCACCACGGGGTTCACCGTGTATCTCCACGAGCGGGATACTGATCCTTGGCTGCATAGTCTGCCGGGTGTGTCCGTGGTTGTCCATTCCCAAGGAGGGTTGGAGGG
Organism: Candidatus Fermentibacterota bacterium; assembly: GCA_016928395.1. GTDB lineage: Bacteria > JAFGKV01 > JAFGKV01 > JAFGKV01 > JAFGKV01 > JAFGKV01. Next base: position 1,909 of record JAFGKV010000211.1, read on the forward strand.
GAAGACCCTCATCGATTCCCCCGATGCCGACAGCGCTGTGACAGAACACCGGGCCATGCTGGAGGAGGCGCTGGCGGTGGCGGACCTGGTCTTCGTGGTGGTCACGGAGGAGAAGTATCTCTCTTCCGTTGTGCTCGGGCTCATGGCCGCCTACCGGGAAGGCAGAGAGTTTGCCCTTGTGTTCAACAAGGCGGACAGGATCACCGATAGGGGAGTAGTTGACGATTTCCGGAGGACAGCCGCCTCGGCGGGGTTCGAGGATGCGCCGTTGTTCACCGTGTCTGCCCAGGCGGCATTCCAGCGGGGAAGCAGTGATCCGGCGACCGGGCAGTTTGAGGAGCTACGCGCCTTCATTGCCGACGGGCTGGATCGCGCTCGGCTGGCCGAGATCGCCACATCGAATCTGGCCGAACGGGCGAGTGCGGCCGGGGTCGCCATTCGGTCTGCATTGCCCCCGGCATGGGAAGGCGCGGCAGACGCCTGGCAGCAACGGTGTCTTCTGTCTATCGCCGCGCGTTTCGCAGATACCGCGACAACGCTCCGTCGGCGCCTCCTGCGGGAGGACGAGCTGGCAGCAGTCATCACCGCGACTCGCGGCTGTGGGTTCGGGGGAGTGTTCGGCTGGTTCTCTGCCCTGGCCTATGCCCTTCGCGGTTTCTTCCCGCCGAGTGCCCGCACTCTGGATGCCGTGGACCTATCCATTCGGCGTCGCATGGAGGACATCAGCAGAGGGCAAGATCACTCCGATGAGCTGGTGCGGGAGGATTTCTCCGCGGCGGCAGCGGAGTTGGGCGTCGATCCCGGCGCCGTGCGTGATCTGGTGACGGCCCACCCCGCCCCGGCGACAACTGCAAAGCTGGTGGCGGCCCGGTTGCCGGGGTTGGTTCGGCGCGAAGCGGAACGTCTCAGTGCTCCTCCGGGGAGGGTGTGGAACCTCGTCGTTAATGTCCCGGTGTGGGTATGGCTTGGGTACTGGGTGTTTCGGACCGTGACCAAAGTCCTTGAGGGGCTGCCTCCCGAATGGGAGGCGTTCCCTGGCGCGGCGATCGTGGGCGTGATAGTCCTGGGTTTGCAGTGGCCCGTGGTTCATCGGATCGTTATGTACAGCGGGCGCCGACGCGCAAAGTCAGTAATCTCCTCAGTGTTGGCGCAGTTGGAGTCGGAGGCCACGGGCCTGCATGCAGCGGCCGTGGACGCAGTGGAGGGAAGGATACGTCAGGAAATTGACGTCCTTCGCGGTGAGCTCAGTCTTCTTGATGAGCTGTCGATCGGGCGGGCTTGTCACGGCGGGGAGGGATAACCAAGGCTCATGAGCTGGTGGGAAGTCGCATTGCTTGTCCCGCTGGCGGGAGGGGTTCTTCTAGGTATCGCGGGCTCGGTGCTACCGCTGTTGCCGGGTCCTCCGCTCATTCTTGCCGTGGGGGCCGGGTATGCGTGGGTCACGGGATTCCGCCATCTTGGCTCGACCACTCTTATCGCTTTGGCGGTATTGACCGCGGCGTCGATGGTGGTGGACTGGCTTGCAGGGGCTTTGGGCGCAGCCGGCGCGGGCGCATCCCGTCTCGCGGTGATCACTGCGACCGTGTTAGGGGTAGCGGGTCTGTTCCTTGGGCCATGGTGGGCCGTGGTGGCATTGCCTCTACTTGGTGTGGCGGCCGTCGAACGCATAGCGGGAAGGAGCACTCGTCGTTCCCTCCGTGCGGCCGCCGGCGTCGGAATAGGCACTGTCGTCTCCGGAATCCTCCGGGTCACGATCTCGGTGGCAATGGGGCTCATCATAGTATTCGGTTTCCTATCGAGCTGAGTTCTGAGGCGACGAGTTCCCCGCCCGGCGGTGCGGCATGTGCTCAGGCGTCCGCGTGCGCGATCGTCTCGCAGGGGTTAGGGTTCTCCCAGCCGCTTGACCCCGCCCAATTGCGCCTGCTTCTTTGATCTCATCGCGTTTCGACGATCACGCTCACTGTGGGGGAGCGATGGATCTGAATCCTTTCTGTTCCATTGCACTCACGGGGCACAGGGCGACCCTCGGCACGTCGTGTCTCCCGCAGCGGGATCTACTCCTGAGCGCCTTGCAGCCGAAACGAGGGCACGCTATTCGGTATTTCCTGACAGAGGTGATGAGCATGAGTTTCTCTCCGGTCCAAGCTAGTCCGATTACCAATACCCGTATGCGGGATCCCGACCATGTGGCCGACATCTCCGGCATGTGTGCCGTCTGCACTGCCGACTGCCTCGGTCCTTGCGAGATAGGCCTCTCGGCACTACGCGGTTCGGAAGCCATCCTGCCATTCTCCGCTGACAAGAACCAGTTCGCCTCGGAGAAGCGTTATCCCCTTGATTTCTCCCACTTCAGCATTAACGGCAGGGTATTCGGTGCGAGGGGGCTTCCGGCGGATCCCAACGAGGCCACGTACCCGAATGTGGACCTCTCTTCCACGTTCGGCATCACCTGTGCACTCCCTATCAGAGCTCCGTTCATCCTTCCCGCCATGGCCAAGTTGGCGTGGAGGGAGTACTTCGCGGGAGCTGCGCTTTCGGGTGTACCTGTCGTTATCGGTGAGGATGTCATCGGCAAGGACCCAGGCCTCGTCACCGACGGTCACAGGGTTGTGGATGCGCCGCTGATTGCAGAAATGGTCTCTAGCTTTCGGCGTTACCATCGGGGTCTTGGCGACATCGTGCTCCAGGCGAATTTCGACGATGAGTATCACGGCGTCCTTGAGTATGCAATCGAGCGGCTTGCCGTCAGATCCGTAGAGCTGAAATTCGGGCAGGCCGCCAAGGGAATTCAGGGCATGGGCCGGGTGCCGAAGATCGAAGATGCGCTTCGATTCAGGGCGCTCGGCTACCTTGTCGTGCCTGACCCGACGGATCCCTCGGTCGCCGAGGCGTATGTTCGAGGTGTCGGCCCTGTGTTCGAGAAGATCGGCAAGCTGCCGATGTGGAGCCCCGAGGCGCTGGTTCTGCGGGTGGAGGAACTACGGAGGATGGGTGCGGAGCGTATCTGTTTCAAGACGGGCCCCTTCGACCCCCGGGATATCGCCACGATACTGGATATTGCCTCCGAGACTGGGGTTGATTTGGTGACCCTCGACGGAGCTGGTGGTGGCACCGGTCACAGCCCAGCGAAGATGATGAACGAATGGGGTATGCCGACCGTGACGTTTGAGTCAATCTCGTGCCGCATCCTCCATACGCTGAAAAGGGCGGGCAAGCCGCTCCCACCCATCGCGATGGCCGGCGGGTTTGCGACCGAGGATCAGATCTACAAAGGGTTGGCCCTGGGCGCGCCGTACGTGCGCATGATAGCCATTGGCCGCGCCGCCATGGCCGCCGCGTCCGTGGGGCGTCAGGTGGGGGATGCGTTGCGGAAGGGTGTGGTACCCAAGGAGTATGCCCGTTTCGGTACCAGCGTAGATGAGGTATTCGCGGACTTCCGCATTCTCAAGGGGGAGTATGGCGAAGAGACTTCGAGTATCCCAACCGGGGCGCTGGGACTCTATTCGTATCTGAACCGAGTCTCCGCCGGTCTCAAGCAGTTCATGGCACTGAATCGTGAGTTTGCGCTTCGGCATATCAGCCGGGAAGGTATCGTTCCCCTCACCGAACTCGCCGCGAAGACAACGGGCCTCTCCACCTATGAGGAACTTCTCAACAGGCGCTGAAGGAACGAATCACGGTGGAGAACGGCGCGAGGAGGGCATAGGACAGCCGCCGGTTGTCTGCGGGAGGCAATGCGCAGCCCAGTGGCGGATGCCCTTGCGGGCAGGGTTACTCAACGCATGAACAGGCCCGACTCGGGTCGATTGGAGGTAACTCCGTACGGTCTGGACGGGGATCGGCACGGATTCTCGGTTTCGTCTACTCGGTACGTCGCACCGTAGGGCGCGACCGTATCCACGTCGATTGACGCACTGCGTTCCTCGGGGTTTTCCACTCCGTCGAACTCGCCATCATCGTCCGATTCTCGGCCCACGGGTCGGCCCCGATCCCGCGCACGTTTCCTTTCTTCATCCTTAGGCGTGACTGAACCCACGACGGGCTGTCGTAAGACTTGACGAGCGGCGGTATCACTGCTACACTGCCGGTCCCAAAAGGGCGCGTGGCCCCTGTGCATAGGGGTTCACCTTGACCCTTCCTCAACTTCAGCTCTTGGATCCTTCGAGTGCTATACCGTACAAAGCGTTTGCCGCTGGCTCGGGGAGCGCCGGGCCGGTGGTGATCAGGGCGGTAAGCAGGCGGGTGAGCCTGCGGGCCCGAAAGTAGGTGACATGGCAAAGCATATTGAGTTCGAGCCGTCACGGACTCTGACCGAGTTCCGGCTCCTTCCAGGGTGTACCACCGAGGCGACAACTCTGACCCACGTGAACCTCCAGACCCGTCTTGTACGGCTGGCCCGGGGCGATGGCTGGATGGGGATCAAGATCCCCCTGGTGGCCGCGGCCATGCAATCGGTATCCGGCGCGCGCATGGGTCTTGAGATGGCCCGGCTAGGGGGATTGGCCTTCATCTTCGCGTCGCAACCCATCGAGCGTCAGGTGGAGATGGTGCGGAGGATCAAGAACTACAAAGCAGGGTTTGTCACCCCCGAGACTGTGCCCGCCGACATGCCCATCAGCGAGCTGGCGGAGCTCACCCGCCGGCGCGGGTTCGCGACGTTTCCCGTGCTGGACGCATCAGGGGTGTTTGTGGGTCTCATCACCCGTAATGATTATGACGCGAACCGCCACGGTCACTTGCCGGTCCGTGACAGGATGATCGCCCGGCCTGCCCTGGCGGTGGGCGGCGTGTCCCAAGATCTCCGGGAGGCGAACGCCGTCCTCATGGACAGCCACCAGACCGTGCTCCCCATCGTGGATGCCCAGGACGCGGTGCGCTATCTGGTCTTCCGCAAGGACATCACGGATCATCTGGACAACCCGCTCCAGTTGGTGGACGGCCGAAAACGGCTGATGGCCGCGGCGGCGGTGAATACCCATGACTATGTGGACCGGGTCAGCGCCTTGGTGGAAGCCGGTGTGGACGTGATCGCCGTGGATTCCTCCCATGGCCATTCGGTGTTCCAGGAAAGGACGCTGCACTGGATACGCACCCACCATCCCGACCTGCCTGTGATTGGCGGCAATGTGATCACGGGGTCCGGGTTCGATTTCCTGGTGGAAGCCGGGGCCTGCGGGGTCAAGGTCGGCATGGGCGGCGGTTCCATCTGCATCACCCAGGAGCAGAAGGGAACCGGGCGGGGTTTGGCCACGGCCATCATGAAGGTGGCCGAGGCCAGGGATGCCCATGCAGAACGCACCGGTAACTACATCCCGATCATCGCCGATGGAGGCATCGTGCATGCCAAGGACATCGTTGTCGCATTAGCGCTTGGCACCGACGTGGTGATGATGGGCCGCTACTTCGCGCGTATGGACGAATCTCCCACCGAGAAAGTGACAATCAACAATCGGGTGATGAAACCGTACTGGGGCGAGGGAGCGCAGAGGGCGAGAGAGTGGAAGGCCGTGCGCTACCACCAGGCGGTCTTTGCCGAAGGCGTCGAAGGATTCGTCGAGTATGCAGGCAAACTGAGGGACAATCTGGACGACACGCTGGCGAAGATTCGGGCATCCATGTCAACGTGTGGTGTTGCCACCATCGAGGAACTGCACTCAGGCGCGGAGTTGGAGCTGGTGTCGGCCCTTTCCATTCGGGAGGGGCAGGTACACGACATCCACCTTCCTGGTCCCGAGGCGCTCTACGGCTCGACGAAGTGGGGAGACTGAGGTGCCGGTCTACGTAGTGGTGGGAGCACAGTGGGGGGATGAAGGCAAAGGCAAGGTCTGTGATTTTCTGGCGGGGGCCATGGACCTGGTGGTTCGCTATCAGGGCGGCGCCAACGCGGGCCATACCGTGGTGTTCGATGACAGGAAGATCGTTTTGCACCAGATCCCCAGCGGGATACTCTCTCCCCGCGCCCGGTCTGTCATCGGCAACGGGTGCGTGGTGGATCCCGTGATCCTGGCGTCGGAGATTCGAGAACTGGCTGCGGCGGGAGTGCATGTCGGACCGGAGAATCTCATCGTATCGCAGCATGCCCACCTGGTCACGCCCCTGCATCGGTTTTTGGATGAGAAGCAGAACGGCGCCATCGGTACCACGGGCCGCGGGATAGGGCCCTGCTACACCGATAAGGCGCAGCGCAGCGGCATCCGTCTGGAGAGCCTGATGGATGGTTCATGGAGAGGCCGCATGCGGGAGCATGGGTCACGCCATGAGGATTTCTACCGCGTGGTCTACGGTGTGGGGTACATCGATGTCGAGGAGTCTATCAGGGCTTTGGAACCGGCAGTGGCGCTGCTGCAGCCTCTCATCGGCGATACCGCTCAGGTGGTTTGCGATGCCGTGTCCACGGGCGGCAGTATTCTGTTCGAAGGCGCTCAAGGTACCTTCCTGGACCTCGATCACGGGACCTATCCCTACGTGACATCGTCTACCACAACCGTTGGCGGCGCCATCAGCGGCGGGGGTGTCTATGTGCATTTTGACCGCCGCATCGCGGTGATGAAGGCCTACGCAACCCGAGTGGGAGAGGGGCCGTTTCCCACCGAACTTACAGACGAGACTGGCCGAAGACTACGCGAAGTGGGCCGCGAGTATGGCGCTACAACGGGCCGTGCTCGGCGCTGCGGCTGGCTGGACCTGTCCATGGGCCGGCGGGCCTGCATGATAAACGGGTTTGACTATGTCGTCCTCACCAAACTTGATTGTCTTTCCGGGCTTCCCGTCCTACGGGCTGCCGTGGGAAGGGCTTCGGACGGAACGCCCGACTACGTTGACATGGAGGGTTGGGATTCGAGCATTGCCGGCGTCACCTCCTTCCATGAACTGCCCGTTGAGGCCCGGCGCTATGTTGCATTCATCGAGGAATACCTGTGCGTGCCGGTGGGTATGATCTCCACCGGGCCGAGCCGTAGTGACATCATCATCAGGAAAGAACCATGACCGAAATCCCCAGTGGTACCGATATCGATTTGGGAAATATGTGTTCCCGCATTGCCTATGACCACGCCGTACGGACCTTCGCCCATCGCGCCGGTAAACCCGGCGTGGTATGGTCGGGCTTGGACGGAAGCTTCTCCAATATTCTGCGTTTCGGCGATACGCGTATCGGCATCAGTTCGGACGGAATCGGAACCAAAGTGGAAGTCGCCGAACGGGTCGGATCGTACAGGACCTTGGGTTTCGACCTGATGGCTATGGTGGTGGACGATCTGGTCTCCAACGGCATTCGTCCCACGACCCTTTCCAATATTCTGGATGTGGATCACCTGGATCCCCAGGTCGTTGATGAGCTCATGAGCGGTCTCTGTGAGGCCGCGGCGGCCGCAGGGGTGACGGTGAGCGGAGGCGAGATTGCAGAACTGGGAAGCAGAGTCGTGGGGTGGGGTCACAAGATGCACTTCAACTGGTGCGCCACGGGGATTGGGTATCTCCCGGCGGACACCGAGCCTGTCGACGGTTCCCGCGTCCGGGTCGGTGATGCGGTGATCGCCTTGAAGAGCCGGGGCTTCCGCAGTAATGGGTTCTCGCGGATTCGTTCGATTATGGAGGGTGTCTTCGGCGCATCATGGCATACCTCATGGTTCGATGAGTCACAAACCTGGGGCGAGGTATTGCTCACTCCTTCCTTTATCTACGCACCATGCGTGGCTGCCTTGCTGGATGAAGGCCACGCAGTCGTAGGTATCGCTCATGTCACCGGCGGCGGCATCCCAGACAACCTCGCCAGACCTTTGAGAGCCGGCACATTCGGCGCCAGGCTGACAGAGCCGTATCCCCCGCTGCCAGTCATGCGCAAACTCCAGGAGTTGGGGGAGGTTCCCGAGCCCGAGGCATACCGGCTGTGGAACATGGGGAACGGGATGCTTCTCATCGTCGGTGCGGGGCATTCGCACGCAACGGTGGAACGCATTCGCGCAGCGGGATATGACGCGCGAATCGCGGGGACGGTGATTCCAGAACCTGTGATTTCACTGGAGACTGGCGGGCTGTGGCCCCAGACTCTGACATGGCCGGGGTGAGTGCGGTGAGATCTGCGAGGTCAGAACCCGGGTCCACCACTCAGTTTGTTCAGCTCCTGTGGAAGAATGGCGCTCCCGACGCGACGGCGTCACGACTGGCTAGGGAAGCAATCGGTTATCTGCATTTGGACACGGGCTCAGTCACATCCAGCAAGGTGTTTGTCTTGGCGCGTCCTCTGGATGACGCCACGCTCAGGTTACTTACCCGGGAAGCCTTGGCTGACACCATGGTGCATGAGGTAGGGATCAACGAGCTGTGGCCCGGCCCGGGCTTTGCCTCATTCATCCGGGTTGCCAAGCTTCCGGGGGTAACGGACGATGAAGGGATGTCGGCCCAGCGGGCATTGAGTGACCTCTTGAATGCCCAGGTTGACGCCACTCAGTGGATTCATACCGAAGACCTGTTCTACCTGGAGTGTTCTCTGGCTGACGCTGATCTACTGCGTATCGCGCGGGATGTGGTGGGCAATGAGTTGGTGCACCGGTTTGAAGTCGGTCCTTTGAGTCGGCTAGAACCGCCCGTCTGCAGCGGGGTGCCTCCAGAGCCGCCGGTGGTGGAGACCGTTCCCTTGGAAGACGATGACGATTGCCTCGAGAAGCTCTCCAAGGAACGGCTGTTGGCGTTGGACCGTGTTGAGATGCGTGCGATAAGGGATCACTTTTCCGACGCCTTGGTGCAATCCCGCCGCAGGGCCCAAGGGCTTGGGGCAGACCCGACGGACTGTGAGTTGGAGGTGCTGGCGCAGACCTGGTCTGAACACTGCAAGCACAAGGAGTTCAATGCCCTGATCACGTTTTGTGATGTGGACACCGGCGAGGTGCGCATGGTGGACTCTTTGTTCGCCACCTACATCAAAGGTGCCACTGCCGTGGTGCAGGAGCGATTGCGTCTCGCGGGTGCCGGATGGCTACTGAGCGTATTTTCGGACAATGCCGGGGTCGTACGAATCGATGAAGACCGCGTCTTGGCGTGGAAGGTAGAAACCCACAATTCGCCCTCGGCCCTGGATCCCTACGGCGGAGCCCTGACGGGTATCGTTGGAGTTAATCGTGATCCCATGGGCACCGGTATCGGAGGGGGCAGATGTCTGTTCAACACCGACGTCCTCTGCTTTGGTGATCCCCGCCACGAGGGTGCGCTGCTGCCGGGCCAGCTTCATCCGAGGCGGGTAATGGCCGGCGTGGTCAAGGGCATCGAAGACGGCGGCAACAAGTCGGGTATTCCGACGGTGAACGGCGCGGTGGTGTTTGATGAACGGTTCGGGGGCAAGCCCCTGGTCTACTGCGGCACCGCCGCGGTGATGCCGGCGTTCTACCAGGGGCGCCCTTCCTGGGAAAAGCGGGTCGAGCCCGGCGATCGTATCGTGATGGCTGGGGGGCGCGTCGGTCGAGACGGAATCCATGGCGCCACATTCTCATCCCGAGAGATCGGCGATGACTCACCTCGCTCCGCGGTGCAGATCGGCAGCCCCATCACGCAGAAGAACCTGGCCGACTTCCTGGAGAAGGCTTGCGTCGAAGGCCTGGTTCGGTGCTGTACCGACAATGGCGCGGGGGGGCTCTCGTCCTCGGTGGGGGAGTTGGCGCGGCTATGCGGCGGTGCGGTGGTCTCTCTGGAGCACGTACCCCTCAAGTACCCGGGTTTGGCCCCGTGGGAGATATTTCTTTCCGAATCGCAGGAGCGCATGACGTTGGTGGTGTCGCCGGACCGGTTACCCCGTCTTCTGGAACTGGCTGGCCGGTTCGAGGTCGAGGCGACGGACATCGGTCGTTTTGAGGCGTCGAACCTCCTGGACGTTCGTCACAAGGACCAGAGGGTTGCGCTACTGGATATGGACTTCCTTCACAACGGCGTACCACGCAAACACCTGGAGGCACAGTGGGGCAGCCCACAGCGCAGCGAGTTCAGGCTGCCGCTCATCCCTGACTACGGTGACATCCTCCTTACGCTCATGGGCAGTCTCAACATATGCTCTCGCGAAGGCATTGTGCGCCGATACGACCATGAGGTCAAAGGGCGTACCGTGGTCAAGCCGCTCATGGGCCCCGGCGGCCACGCCCCTCAGGACGCCGCGGTCCTGCGCCTGGGGTTCGATTCCTTCGCGGGCATTGCCGTGTCCAACGGGATCATCCCCCGCTACGGTGATATTGACCCGTATCACATGTCGGCAGGGGCATTCGACGAAGCGGTACGCAGCATCATCGCCGTGGGTGGGAGCCTTCCCGATTCAGAGAGCGGCGAACCATTCTGGTCGGTCAACGACAATTTCTGTGTTCCAGATTCCGTGTACCATCCTGTCACCAACCCCGACGGGAAAGTCAAGCTGGGCAAGCTGGTGCGTATGTGTGAGGCATTGTACGACATGGCCGTGTTCTACGGCGTTCCCCTGACCTCGGGCAAAGACAGTATGAAGAACGATCTTGTGCGTCAGGGCACGAAGATCTCCGTGCCGCCCACGGTGCTCTACTCCGCGGTGGCAGGCCTGCCCGATGTCCGGCTGGCGACCACCAGCGAGTTCAAGAGACCGGGCGACCGGATCTATGTGGTGGGAAAGACCTATACTGAGCTGGGAGCCTCCGAGTTTCTGCGTCTCTTCGGGGAGGTGGGCGTCTCCGTGCCCTTGGTACGGAAAGAGGACGCCGTCCGGATCTATCACGCCCTGAGCAATGCCCACCGCCACCGGCTCGTGGCATCATGCCACGATGTGAGTGATGGCGGCCTGGCCGTTGCGCTGGCCGAATCGGCGCTGGGCTCCTGCCTCGGCATCCGTGTCGACATGGAGGCGGTCCAGAGCGATTTGGACGCGGCTTTGTTCGCCGAGTCGCACTCGCGCTTCGTGGTGTCGGTGGCGCCGAAGAACTGCCCGATCTTCGAATCCATAATGGATGATGATTGTCAGCTGATAGGGGAGGTGACCGGGTCGAATCGTCTTTTGTTTTCCTGGGGAATTGAGCCCATCATTGATCTGGAGCTGGAAGAGGTGGTCCGCCGATGGCGCAGCGGTCTTGAGGGTTTGATATGAGCGCCCGTGCTCTGGTTCTCACCGGGTTTGGCATCAACTGCGAAGAGGAGACCGCTGCCGCCTTTCGGCTGGCGGGCGCCGAGGCCGATATTGTGCACCTGAACGAGATCTTTGACGAGAGCCGTTCGATCAACGAGTTCGATGTGCTGGCTTTGCCGGGAGGTTTCTCCTTCGGCGACGATCTGGGTGCTGGAAAAGCACTGGCAAACAAGCTGCTGCACAAACGAACCGCTTCCGGTGTGAGATTCCGGGACGAGATCGAGAGATTCTTGGGTGATGGGAAGTTCATCTTGGGCATATGCAATGGGTTCCAGATCCTCGTGAAGATGGGGCTCTTGCCCGACACGGCCGGGCGAGGAGAGCAGGAAGTGACACTGACTCTGAACGAGAGGGGCCGATTCGAGGATCGCTGGTGTCGTTGTGTTGCCTCGATGCCGTGGCGGACCCCGTTTCTTTGGGGCATTTCCGCCATCGAGTTGCCGGTCAGGCATGGCGAGGGTAAGCTGGTCATTCGCGATGAGGTCGTACGACACGCCATCCTTTCCCAGGGGCTCAACTGCCTGACATACTGCGACGACGCCGGAAGGCCCACAGATGAGTACCCGCATAACCCGAATGGCTCCCAGCTGGCATGCGCGGGCCTGACCGACAGCTCGGGGCAGATTCTGGGCATGATGCCGCATCCCGAAGCATACTTGTCTGTCTACAATCACCCAAACTGGGGAAGCGGGACGTTCGACCAAAGCTCTGAGGCAGGGGAGGGCCTGGCCGTCTTTCGCAATATCGTGGAGCACGTGAATCGATGACACAGACCGACCATCGCGACGCGCAGCTTATTCCGATACGTCGGGCACTGCTGAGCGTTGCCGACAAGAGGGGCATTGAGGACCTGGCGCGCTGCCTGGCATCGTTTGGGTGCGAGCTCATCGCCAGCGGTGGCACCCGCGATCATCTGGCGTCTGCAGGCATTCATTCCACTGATGTCTCAGAGCTCACCGGCAACCCCAGTGCCTTCGAGGGCCGCATGAAGACGATCTCCTTCTCCTTGGCCTCGGCGTTGTTGTTCGATCGTGATCGTCACGGTGACGAGGCAGAGAGGCTTGGGATCGTGCCCGTAGACATGGTGGTGTGCTCGTTCTATCCCTTCGCCGAAGCCCGGGCCCGGGGCCTGCCCCTGGAGGAGCTTGTGGAGTTCATCGACATTGGTGGGCCCACCATGGTTCGTGCGGCGGCTAAGAACGCGCGGTACGTGGCGGTGGTGACCGACTGTGCGGACTATCCCCGTCTCCAGGCCGAACTGACTCAGCATGAAGGGGCGCTGTCGCTGGAGACGCGGCGCGGTCTCATGCGCGAGGCGTTTGCCCTCACGGCGGACTACGATGCCGCCATCAGCACCGCGCTGGATGAGAATGCGGGGGCGTCCTCCTTGCGAATCGCAATGGAGCGGGGTCGCCCCGTGCGATACGGCGAGAATCCCCACCAGCGCGCGACAATCTACCGGATCCGGGGCGCGACTCATGCGCTGCACGACTGCCCCTTGCTCCACGGCAAGGAACTCTCATACAACAACATGGTGGATCTGCAGCGAGCCTTGGAAGCAGTCCGCGACCTTCCCCGCCACGGTGTCGCGATCATCAAGCATACCAATCCCTGCGGTCTCGCAGACGCCGAGGATCAGCACCGTGCCTTTGAACTTGCGTGGGAAGGGGATCCGATTTCCGCCTTCGGCTCGGTGGTGGCCTTTTCGACTCCCCTGAGTCTGGAAACCGCCCAGTTCCTGGAACTGGGCCATCCGGACAAAGCGAGGCGCAAGTTCATCGAGGTGATCGCAGCTCCAAGGTTTCAGGATGAGGCATTGGTGTACCTGCGCCAACACCGGAACCTCCGGGTGGTGGTGGCCGACGCAAAGAGGCTGGATTCCCCCACGGAGATACGGGTTGCCATGAACACGGCTCTACTCCAGGCCACGGACCGTCGGCTGCTGGAGGAACTCACGCCGGTGGGCGAGTGTAACCGTGACCTGGATCGTCCGCTCATCGAGTTTGGACTGACGGCCGTGCGGCAGCTGGCATCCAATGCCATTGCCGTGGTACACCGGGTGCCCGATGGGGCCTGCCAGCTGTTGGGCATGGGATGCGGCCAGCCGAACAGAGTCGGCGCCATCGCTCTGGCCCTGACTGCCTGCATGGCGACCCTGGCCCGCCGGCATCCGGAGCCGGCGGGGTTTGACGCCTTCGTGAGCGAGACACTGGCGTGCGCGGTGCTCACGTCCGATGCCTTCTTCCCCTTCCCAGACAACGTAGATGCCTGCGCCAGGGGCGGCATCCCAGTGGTGGTGCAGCCCGGCGGATCCATCCGCGATCCGGAGGTCATCCAAAGGGCGCACGAATGCGGCATCACTATGGTATTCTCCGGTCTTCGCCACTTCCGGCACTAGGCTCTCCAATGAACACACAGGCGTCTTTCCCGGCGAGGTAGGTCATGACTCTCACCCAATTCCGAAGCCCCCAACTACTGCATGTGCACTCGGGAAAGGTGCGGGAGAGCTTCCGCATCGATGCCTCCACGAGACTCATCGTCACCACCGACCGGGTTTCCGCGTTTGACCGGGTGCTGGATACGCCCATACCAGACAAAGGCGTGGTGCTGAACGAGCTTTCCGCGTTCTGGTTCGGGAAAACCGCAGACATTGTGGAGAATCATTTCATCACGTCGGTGGATTCCCAGGCGATGCTGGTGAGGGAGGTTCTGCCCATCAGAGTCGAGCTGATCGTCCGTGGCTATCTCACGGGTTCCATGTGGCGTCAGTACGCCCAAGGCGTGCGCCGATTCTCCGGGGTTTCCGTGCCGGATGGGCTGGCGAGGAATGCCCGGTTCGCAGAGCCGCTCCTCACGCCCACCACCAAGGAGGAATCTGACCGCGAGATCACGCCCCAGGAGATCGTGGCCTCGGGGCTGGTCAGCGGGGATCTCTCCTCGCAGATGGAGACTGCCGCCTTGAAGCTGTTCGCCTCAGGGACCGAGTTCCTGCGGGACAGGGGAGTACTTCTGGTGGACACGAAGTATGAGTTCGGCGTGCTGGAGGGCAGGCTGATCCTGATCGACGAGATACATACCCCCGATTCCTCGCGCTTCTGGCGTGCCGACTCCTATGAGGCGGATCCCGCGCACCCCTTCAACCTCGACAAGGAGTATATCAGGGCGTTTCTCCTGGAACAGAAAGCCGCAGCCGGCGTAACGACTTCACTGCCCGCGGAGGTAGTGGATGAGGCCCGCGCCCGCTATGGAAGGATCTACGAGCTCACGGTTGGGTCCCCGCCCCCCAGGAGTGCAGTCCCGCCGGAACACAGGCTCTACCACAACCTGGTGGCGCACGGCATTATCCGGGACGGATTCGTGGCCGTGGTCATGGGCTCCCCCAAGGATGCCGATCATGCCCGGCGTCTGGCCTCGGTGCTGGAGGGGTACGGCGTCTCTGTTGATCTGCGGGTGGTATCGGCCCACAAGAACCCTGAGGACGTGGCGAAGGTCCTTGCCCACTACGCCGACTCCGCCGAGCCCGGCGCCATTATCGCGGTGGCAGGCATGTCCAATGGCCTGGGTGGGGCCCTGGCGGGCAGTACAACGCTTCCCGTGATCAACTGCCCGCCGTTCAAGGATGGTGTTGACCTTCAGACCAATGTCAATTCGTCGTTGATGATGCCCTCCGGCGTGCCGGCTGCCACGGTGATCAGCCCGCAGAACGCCGCCATGGCTGCCCTTCGAAGCCTCAATCTGCCGCGCTTGAAACACGTGTTCCAGGAAGAGATTGCCGCCACCAAGGCTACGTTGAGGGAGAGCGACAATTCCATAAGGCACGACCGGAAAGCCAGCGCATGACGACGGATCTCCATCACGCAGTCGCCTGTTCTAGAGGGGAACCGTTGTGAAGTGTGAACCGTCAACCGTGAACCCTTTGTTTCCTGGGTCCCGCGCTATCTCCCCGCTGGACGGGCGCTACCGGGCGAAGACCGGGGGCCTGGCGAAGTACTTCTCTGAATCTGCCCTGATGCGGGCGCGTTGTGACATCGAGTTGCACTATCTGAGGGCCCTGGATGAGACAGGTCTGTTCCCGGCCCTCACGGACGAGGAGTCATCCCGCATCCGCCAGGCGATGTCGTCATTCACCGATCATGATTTTGCCCGCATCAAGGAGATCGAGCGCCAGATCAATCACGATGTGAAAGCCTGCGAGGTCTTTCTCCGGGAACGGCTTGACCTTGCCACGCCAGGCATGATTCACTTCGGGCTGACGTCCGAGGATGTGAACAACCTGGCGTATTCCAGGTTACTCTCCCGCTTCTGCAGCGGCGATCTGCTCCCTCTGCTGGTCTCGCTCATCCGGGCGTTGTGCGGGAGAGTCATCCAGTGGCGCGACATCGCGTTCCCGGCACGGACCCATGGGCAGAAGGCGTCGCCCTCGACTCTGGGCAAGGAGATGGCGGTGTTTGTGGACCGGCTCCTCCGCCAGCACGGGGCCTTGGCTTCCATGCGTTTCCGGGGCAAGTTCGGGGGCGCCACGGGCACGGGTGCTGCGTGGAGGGCGGCGTTTCCGGAGTTCGACTGGCTTGCCTTCTCATCGACATTCGTCGAGGCTCTGGGAATGGAGCCGGCATTGGCCACGACCCAGATTGAAGGTCATGACGAATGGGCGGGCTTCTTCGCCGCGGTGAGCAGGGTCAACGGGATCGTGCGGGATCTGGACATCGATATCTGGCTGTATGAGACGCTCGGCTACCTTGGTGAGTGCGTCAAGGGAGCCGAGGTCGGTTCCTCCACCATGCCCCACAAGGTGAATCCCATCAGGTTCGAGAACAGCGAGGGGAATCTCCATATGGCCGATGCCCTGTTGGCCATGCTGAGTCGCGAGCTCACCCACAGCAGACTTCAGCGCGACCTCTCCGGCAGCACTCTGATGCGAAACATGGGCGTGGCGCTCACCCATACCTATCTGGCATGGCAGCAAACGCGGGAAGGGCTTGACCGGCTGGAGGTTCGGCAGGCGCGATGCGCCAAAGACCTGGATGAGAGCATCGAACTCCTGGCGGAGCCTCTGCAAAGCATACTCCGGGCCGAGGGCATGACCGACGCCTACGATACCGTGCGTCTGTTCGTTCGGGGCCGCGGCATAGACCAACGCGACCTGGAGGAATTCATCCAGTCGCTGCCCGTGCCAGAGAGGGTGAAGGCACGGCTCAGGAACCTGCGGCCCGGCCTCTACACCGGCTATGCGGGCGAGGTATGCGATCGCGTGTTGGCCGCCGCCAATGAGGTTATTGGGGAGGTGACATGAGGCTTCTGGTCTTAGGATCCGGAGGTAGGGAACACGTCTTGGCGTGGAAGCTGGCCGAGAGCCCCGGCGCAGAGGTTTTCGTGGCCCCGGGCAATGGCGGCACTCTCCACAATGTGTCTCTCAATCCGAGCGATTTCCCGGCGGTGGAGGATTTCTGCTCCCGTGAGCGCATCGATCTCTTGGTAGTCGGGCCCGAGGCCCCGCTGACCGCCGGCATCTCCGATCACTTGGAAGGATCGCCAGTCAGGGTCTTCGGCCCCCGCAGCGACGGCGCCCGTTTGGAGGGTTCCAAGATCTGGGCCAAGCAGTTCATGGAGCGCCACGGCGTCTCCACGGCTCGGTTCTGGGCCTTCGATCCGGGGGATGACCCCGGCCCCGTGATTCACGCGCTGCGAGGTGATCTTGTGGTGAAACTGGACGGTCTGGCAGCGGGCAAGGGGGTGATCGTCTGCACCGCGGAAGACCAGGCATGGAAGGCATTGGAGGATTTCAGGCGGTCGTTCGGCGACGCGCCCTTCCTCATCGAGCAGAGGCTCACCGGCAGGGAGGCGTCCATCATCGGCATTACCGATGGTTCGACGATTCGCCTTCTCCAGGCGTCGCAGGATCACAAGCGGGCTCATGAGGGAGAGAGGGGGCCCAATACGGGCGGTATGGGAGCGTATGCCCCTGCGCGATTCTGCGACCGGCGTCTGATGGGTCTAATACACCGCCGGGTCATTGCACCGACGCTGGAGGGTCTGCGCCGGGAGGGCATCCCCTACTGCGGCGCCATCTACTTCGGTCTGATGATCACTCCCGACGGCCCCTTCCTCCTGGAGTACAATGTGCGGTTCGGCGATCCCGAGGCTCAGGTGATTCTGCCACCCTTGGCGGGTGACCTCGCGGTCTTGATGGCGGCCTGTGTGGATGGCAGGCTGAGGGAGACTTCGGTGGCATTTCATCCCGGCTGTCATGTCGGTGTGGTCATGGCGTCGAAGGGCTATCCCGGGGCCTGCGAGACCGGGTTCAGGATCACGGGCCTGGACAAGGTTCCCCCGGATGTACGCGTCTTCCATGCAGGTACCCGCCGGTCACGCGAAGGCGTGGAGACTGCAGGAGGCCGGGTACTGACCGTGGTGGGTCATCACGCCAGGCTGGAAGGAGCCATGGCACAGGCATATCGGGGCGTGGAGAACATCGGGTTCGAGGGCGCATGGTTCCGTCGCGACATCGGCACCCAGGGGCGTGCATGAAGAGACGGATCGCTCTTCTCATCTCGGGCCGTGGCTCCAATATGGAGGCCATTCTCCTGCAGGCTCGCACAGGTGTACTGGCCCATTGTTGCGACCCGGTGGTGGTGGTGTCCAGCAGGCCCCATGCCGCCGGAATCGCCGTTGCCCAGGCCTTGGGGGTCAGCACTCGAGTGCTTTCGTCCAAGGGCGTCCATCGCGCACAGTATGACGAAGACCTCATTTCCTTGCTGGAGCCCTATCGTCTTGACTACCTGGTGTTGGCAGGGTTTATGCGCATCCTCGGCCCCCGGGTGGTGGAGCGCTATCGGGATCGGATTGTGAACATCCATCCGGCTGATCCGGCGCAGTTCAAAGGCATCGGCGGCTATAGATGGGCCTGGCAGAGTGGATTGAAGGCCACCATGGTGACGGTGCATCTGGTGGACGAAGGCGTGGATAC
>JAFGKV010000212.1 GCA_016928395.1 Candidatus Fermentibacterota bacterium
GGGACACTGTGCCCGCCCGCTGCACTGTACTCTCAACCCTGAGAAATCTGAGGGAGCCCCGCGACCTCAGCGGCCGCACTGAACCCTGAACCCCGAACCCTGAACCCTTCCTCACGGCTTCCACCTCGATAGGGGATCCCACAGCCGGCCCGGCACCCTGAGCAGAAAACCCCAGCAATGGGTTGGCCCGCCCTGCCCCCTCCACGCCTCCATCCATCCGGGGGGTGACTCGTAGAGGTAGGCAGCGCCATTATCTGTCACCGGCACGAACCCCTCCCAATCGTATTCATCACGGGTAAAGAGGACATGGATCCCTTCCGGCGACTGCGACGGAACACTGTCAACGCGAGCGGCGTACAGCAACCAGGCATGTTTCCCGATGCCCCACTGGCCTTCGTCCCGCCATGGGGGCACTATCAGTACCCGGTACAACAGATCGGCATTCTCAACGGCCTCTTGTTCGGTGGGAAACGAGACCATGGTCGCGCGGCCAAACTCGGCGGCGCGGGTATCCGGCGGGCAATGCCTGGGAGGGAGAATGCCCGCCAGGCAGATGGCTATGAGACCCAGCCACCACCGGGGCAAAGGGATTCCCGAAGGAACCAGAAAGAGGATCATGGCCGCCACGGGCGTCAGGTAATGAGGATGGCGTTTCGGCGAAAAGACGACTGCCACCAGATACGCCGCCAGGGCGAGATAGACGGCCCGTCTCTCCCCGTTGCGCCGGATATCGCGCAGGAATGCCGCGGCGAACACCAAAGGCGCGCCCGATGTCTGCACTAGCAATGTCCAGAGCTGTGTCACGATCTGACGCCCACCAAGGCGTGAGGTGAATGTTCGCGTATGGTGGGCCAGGAAAGACGAAACGGTGAACTTGGTGGCCCCGGGAGGATTGGAGAGGCGTTCCATAACGGTGCGGGCCAGGAGAATCCCGGCCAGCAGCCCCGCGGCGCGGAAGGCGAAGACCCGTGAATCCCTGCGGAGCATGCCCCCGCCCACCAGCAGCACGGCACACGGCATCCCCGCCGGCTGCCCTGTCACAGCAAAGGCTGCGGTCAGGGCAAACAGACCCAGCCTTCGCTGGAGCCACGCCCACACCATGGTCAGGAGGCCCAGAGTGAAGAACAGGTCTGTGACCGTGGGTTCGGCGATGTCGGCGGCATAGGGCTCATAGGTGTAGTTGAGCCCCGAGGTCGCGACTACCACCAGCGAAGCCGCCATCAGCGCACCGCGCATAAGGCCGCGGTGTCCCGCGCCGACCAGGGCCGCTAGGGCCGCGGCCAAGGGCAACACCGGCACTCGTGCCGCGGCCTCACTTTCGCCCAGCAGGGCGCTGGAAAGCTGCATGGGATAGGCAAAGCTCATGAATGCCGGGTAGAACCCCCATGTGCCGTTTTCCAGATCCCAGAAGGGCAGGAGCCGTGTGCGCAGGCTGGATGCAAAGCTGAACGCCTCGACTCCGTCGCCGTCGAAGCTCTGAACGGCAATCCGCGCCGGGCCGAAGACCGCCAGAACGCTTAAGCCGGCAAGGGCTGCAAGGACTTCACCTTTGGTGGGCCTCAGCCCCCGGAGATCGGCACGGCACACCCACAGCAACACCAGATCGGCGGTGGCCACCCCTGCCGCGGCAGGTATGGCCGACCGCGGGATCCCCAGGCAGTGAAGCACTGTATGCAGGAAGACCCAGATCACGGCGGACAGCGGCACCGCAAAGCCAAGCCGTACAAGCGAGGGCACTCTCAGAGCCGTGCTCAGGAGCCATCCGGGAAGTAGACCGTGGAGCATCAAGACCAACGCGACAGCCCAGCGCAGCCCTGCCTGACCGGCGTCCACCGAGGGAAGCAGGCATACCCCCTCTCCCCAGGGGCAGGGTAGGGCAAGGGCTCGCGCCGCAGCCACCGCCGCGGCCAAGGTGCCGATCATGGCCGCAACGGAGTACGCGCGACCCGTCAACGCCATGTAAGAAGACGGCAGTCCCGGCAGGTTGGGGACGACCGGTAGACCCGGCGAAACCGCCGGAAGCGCCGGGCATGCCAGATATCGTGGAGGGATTCGGTGAAGAGGTTCCCCATGATCAGCCTCGGAAGATGACAGCAGGGCGTCACATCGCCATCCATGGTGACATAGGCATAGCCCAGAAGCTGGGGGCATTCCAAACCGCGCCGGTGGAAAAACCGCGGCAAACCGAAGCGGTCAGCGAAGGTGCTCTGGATTCGGATACCCAGATCCCTGCCCTGACGATGCCACTGGCGGAACAGAGTGGCGCGACGGTCTTCCGGGATGGGCGCGATGGAAGAAAAACGAGAGACCAGATTGATGATATTGACCCCGTCCATGCCGATCTGGGCCGCCTTGGCGATAATGCTGCCGATGGCCGGCGCGGACGAGGCGGACGCCACGACGTTCCAAAGGATCTCCGGCGACGTCTGGCCCGCGCGGAAAGCCAGCAGTGCCTCCGTTCGTTCTATCACCGCCGACGCCGCCCGGTGAAGCGCGCCGGTGGAATCGCCGAACCCGTCATCGTCCACGGAGATGCGAATGTAGTCCAGCCCGGAGGAGAGAATCTTCTCGTTCACCTCATGGGAGAGAAGAACGCCATTGGTGGTGAAGGCAGCACGGAACCCTCGCCGTTTCACCTCGCGAACCATGGTGAAGGTGTCTTCATGGAGCAGCGGTTCGCCCAGGCCGAACAGCGTGATGAGGCTGGCCTGGGGCAGGGGGAGCCGCTCCATAATGCCCATGAACCTCTCCATGGGCATGTCTTCAGCCGGGAGTTTGTGGAGAACCCTGGGGCACATGGCGCAGGAGAAGTTGCAGCGATTCGTGGTCTCAATCTGGACCCAGGTGGGCATATCCGGTACGATGGCCAGGGTCTTGATCAGGGCCTGGAGCGCCGTCTCCGGTTGCGGCGGTGCGCCCAGACGCCGCAGCAGAGCCAGGGCATGCGTTGCCGCCGTCGTCCATACTCCTTGACGGATCATCGCGAACCAAAACGCTCCCAGGCCGCCTGCCAGAGCTGGAGCACATGTGCCCTGTCCATCACGCATAGCCCGATGACATAGACGACCGCCATGAACACCAGATTCAAGGCGAGGCCGAAGGACAGTGGCGGAAACAACGGCCGGCACACAGCTCCCAGCAGTGCCGACGCCACCGCGGAGAGAATTGCAGGCCGGAGCAGCGACCAGAACCGTACGGGGTACTCTTTCTGGATCACGAGTACCGCCACGAGGATTGTCGAGCAGATAGTCAGGAACACCGCGGCCGCCATGCCCACGATCCCGGCCAGGCGCACGCCGGCGTATCCCAGCGACACGATGAGAACCGCATTGACCGCGGAGAGCATGGTGACGAGCCTGGTCCTTCCCCGGGAGATATAGAGATCAACCCAGTGGTTGAACGTGCCGCGCACGGCCACCAAACCCATGAAGATCTTGAAGGGAACGGTGATGGGGATCCACTTGGGGCCGAAGAGGGCTATGACGATCTCATTGCCGCAGGCCAAGACCATGGCCACGGGCAGCAGCAGGAGATACGACGAGTAGCGGATGGCATACCCGTAGGCCCGGCACAGATGCTGTGTGTCGCGGATGGAGGAGAACGCCGGATACACCATGGTGCTCATGGCGGTCTGAATCCTGAACCCGTAGTGCGGCAGGCGGAATGCCTTGCTGTAGAAACCTAACGTTGCGGTGCCAAGAGCCAGCTTCACGATGACGTCGTCGACGCTCCAGTAGAAGTAGGCCAAGGCCCCGCCTGCGGCCAGCGGAAGGCCGAACATGGCAATCTCCTTGATCACCGCCCCGTCGAATCGTGCGCGGGGACGGTAGGGCGCCATGATCCAGGCCAGCAGAGCCGATCCCATCTGGCCGGCCAGGGTACCGAGGATCAGGGCCCAAAGATGCAGACCCGCCAGTGCCAGCGCGATCTGAAACCCAATGGCTACCAGTACTTCCGAGAACGACACCAGGCTGGAGCGAAGGAAGTCCAGCCGCTTCTCCATGAGCACTTTGGGCAGCAGGAACGGCCCGACCAGAAGGCCCACCGCCGCCACCTGAAGCTCCCGTTCGAAAAACCATTCATGGGTCCCTCGCATGATGGGGCCAGCCAGAAGCACCGCGCCCGCGAAGGCGAGGCTCGAAAGGGTGAGTTCTAGAGCGAAGGCATTGTCGGCGATGCGGTGCACATTGCCTGAACGCTGAATCAGTATCCTGGCGGGCTGCAGCGAGGTGAACAGCTTGAACGTACCGATGATGACCAGGATGTACGCGGCTGCGCCGAAATCCTCCGGGCTCATGATCCGCATCAGGACTACTTGCGCGGCAAGCTGGATCACCGCCGAGACTACGGTGCTGAGCGTGATTATCTGCGCGCCGCGAACCGAGCGGAGGAAGAGACTGGGCGGATCTTGCCGAGCCTTCGCCGGTATCACGCCTTCCTCCGGAACAGCAACAGGTAGTACCCCGAGATATGGGGCCGCCTGCTGACATATGCATCGGCGCTGAAGAGAAAACGGTACCGTTGGAGAAAGCGCTCGTCCTCAAATACGGCACGATCGATGGGGAAGCTGCTCCCAAATGCCTCCTTCGGATAGTCTGCAGCGCTGACCAGCACGAAAAACTCCGGATCAATGTCGAACAGATAGTCCGGCGAATAGCTCTTCTTCAGCCAACCTCCTGGTGCGGCCGCCACATGGGGGTCGGTGAGGCCCGTGATATCCACCACCCGTATGTTCGAGGAGTACCCGATGATGCCGATATCCATGAGGGCCACGGTGTCTTCCGGCTGTGCATTATCGCGCAACCAGGCGCCGATACGCTGGTGGGCATGGTGGTATCCGTCGGCCCACATGTCGGTGTGGAGCCGGAGATAGTGGGTCTGGTTGGCAATGTCGAAGACGATAACGCCCATGAATCCCCAGATCACCGCCGAGGGCACAAACCCAAAACGCCCCGACCGGGGCAACAGCGAGCGGATCGAGAGCACGCCATCTTGCAGGGCCACCATCAGAAGGGGCATGATGGGAATGAGGAAACGGTAATGAGGTATCCAGTCTCCCCCTGCGGCGGCGACATAGGCGCAGAAGGCCAGCACGATCGCCAGCCCATGACTGCGGGCGCGATCCAGGGGCCAGTGGAGAAAGGGCAATGCGGCGATCAGATAGAGGGCCGGCTTGCCGTATTCGTTGACGAAGTTCTTCAGGTACTCCACTCCTCGAACGAGTTGCGGCAACCCTCCGCCGGTCTTGGCGCCGAGAGTATTGGGGACGAAGGAGCCGTAGTAGAAGAATCGCCACACCAGGTGAGGACAGGTCATCAGTAGTGCCAACGCCAAGGGTGCCAAGGACGCCCGGCGTCGTTGCCCCAGGTAGTAGTGGGCAAGTGTGACCAGGAGCAGGAGAGCCCCATCGGGACGCACCAAGGTTGAGACCGACACTGCGGCCACTGCCCCCATCAAGCGCCG
Source organism: Candidatus Fermentibacterota bacterium (assembly GCA_016928395.1). Lineage (GTDB taxonomy): Bacteria > JAFGKV01 > JAFGKV01 > JAFGKV01 > JAFGKV01 > JAFGKV01. The sequence continues at coordinate 5,464 of JAFGKV010000212.1, forward strand.
GGACCGGTTCTCGGCGGTGGCATAGAGGAACACGCCCAAGGTGACAAGCACCGCGAACATCTGCGTCTCAAGACCATTCACCGCCGTGATGGCCACCGCGCCCGCTGATGCCCAGAAAATGCAGCCCAACGCGGCCATGGGCACCCTTCCGTGGCCCCATGCGCGCCCCAAAGCCGCGATAAGCACCATGGTGCCTACGGCCGCGGCGATTCCAAGAACCTTGGAGAGCACTTCCGGGTCAAGCCCCCCGCGCAAACCCAAGGCATGCACAATGGTCCACAGGAAGTTAGTGTACCCTTCCACCCGCTCGCCGGGATTGAACACGAGGCCATGACCATCCACCCAGTTGCGGGCATAGCGATAGCTGATGAACGCGTCGTCCACCGTGTAGCGGACCAGGAGAAGACAGTGGACGATGAGCCCGATACCCGCCATGAAGATGAGCAGGCGGTTGGTTAGGCGATCTCTCAAGACAGCCTCCGGCCACATGTAGCCAAGTGCCAGGAACCCAACCCCAGCAATACCACGGGTATGGCCAGTATGATGGGGCTCAAGCCGCCGGCCCACAAGGCAAACCACAGGATGTCCACATGACGATGCCGCCAGGTCACGGGAGGTTCCAAATCGCCGCCGCGCTCCAGCCCATCATCCACCGTACGCTTCAGGTAGGGCCCCACGAGCCGGGCATGCCAGATCACCGGGCTCAGGGCGGGCTCTCGTTGCACGTGGGCAACCCACTCCCAGCCGCCGAAGCCTCTGGTTGTCTTGATCTCTTCGATAGCATCGTGGAAGTTCACCAGCACGCCCAGCAGCGCCACGACGACTCCCGCCGCTCCCAGCACCCCTGCCAGCCGCCAAGCCCGCCCGGAGAGAAACCCCAGCGCGGGCCACCACAGGATCATGGAGCTGAACATGTACCGGGGACCCCAGCACCATGTGGATGACCGGTCCAGGGCCACGTAAAGCGCCAGCATGGAAAAGCCGGCCGCATAGCCGATACCCAGCACCCGGTCTCGGGGTGGACAAAGGGCGCGGACAAAGGCCACCGCCGCTACCGGGACAAACACGAAGAGCCCCTGCCCTGGAGACACGAGCAGCATCGCGGCGCGCGACGCCCAACGAAGAGGATTCAAGGCAGCGGCCTCCACCACGTCTGTCGCGCTCTGGGCCATGACCAGGCCTCCATACCCCATGTCGAAGGGCGAACCGAAACGCCACAGATTGTATGCACCCAACACCACCACGACCGCAGCCCAGGGCGCAACGACTCCGACCCAACGCGCACCGCCCCGGGGAGGGGCAACCAGGAGCAGGCCGCCGCTCATCACCGCAGCAGGCGCCACGGTCTCATACTTCACAAGAAGCGCTCCCGCCAGGGCAGCCGAAAACACTGCATAGTCTCGGACTCTCCGATCGCCGCCCTGGAGGCGATAGAGCGTGAGGATTGCCGCCACCAAGAGGGCGGCCTGAAGCGGTTCGGCCCAGAAGTGTTTGGCATACGGAAAGGCCAGGGAGCCAAAGGCTGCCAGGAGAACCAGATGTAGCCGCCGTCGGGGCGCGATACCGGCACAACCCATGACTCGGTACAAGAGGATCATGAGCCACGCCACAACCGCTTGGTTGAGTAGCGAGCAGGCCGTCCGCTCTACGTGCTCCTGGTGGCTGGGCACAAGCCGCCCCGCGGCGTGTCCCGCCGCGAGAAGCGGGAGCACCGCCATGGATAAGCCCGGGGGGAAGTGACTCACTATCCTGCCGCCGGATCCCGTCACGCCATAGACGTAGGGCTTGTCGGGAAGCTCGGGCGAGAGGTGAAGCAGGAAGGACCGGGCAGCGTGGAATCGGCTCCAGTCGTCTGCTGTGTAGAGATGACCACCGGCCATGGCGAGGTAGACCGCCAACAGCCCTACGAAAAGCCTCACGATGCCGGTACTCATGCACGTGTCTCATACTGCGGACGGAGTGAGCCGCGCCGTGCCGCAACCGTTCCCCGCATCCGCCGGGGCGTGAAACGGCGGGATACCGATGCGACGCTCGGCAAAATGAAACATGACATACGACAGTCCCGTCTCACGGTAGGGGTTGGCTTTTCCCGCTGCATGAGTGATGAGTGATCCTGCCGCAGCAGCCTCACTCCATCGCGCAATTAGCTGGGGCTGGGGACGCCCGGCTCGCGCTTCTTCGACTCACGCTCAAGCAGCATAGCTCTGATCCTCGACACGACCAAGTCGATGGCCACACGGTTATGAGCCCCCTTGGGGATGATCACATCCGCGTAGCGCTTTGACGGTTCAACAAAATCCAGATGCATGGGTTTCACGGTGCCCAGATACTGGTCTATCACGGAACCGATGCTCCTGCCGCGATCATCGATATCCCGCCTCAGGCGGCGGATGAAGCGTTCGTCGCCGTCAGCGTCGATGAACAGCTTGATATCCATGAGATCTCGGAGCGCCTTGCACTCCAGAACAAGAATCCCCTCCACCAAGAGCAGCGCAGAGGGCGCCAACCTTACTCCGGACGGGCGGCGGGAGTGAGTCGTGTAGTCATAGTCCGGCCGCTCCACTCGTTCCCCTGCGCGCAGTCCTTTCAAATGGTTGATGAGCAGTTCGGTGTCGAACGCCTTGGGATGGTCGTAGTTGATGCTCCTTCGTTCGTCTTCCGAGAGACCGCTGTAGTCATGGTAGTAGGAATCATGGCTCAAGATGACCGCAGTACCCTCGGGGAAGCATCGGGCGATGATCCGAGCCACCGTGGTCTTGCCCGAGCCGGTACCTCCGGCCAGGCCGATGATGATGGGATCAGGCGCGGCCATCACTCCACCGTGACGCTCTTGGCCAGATTCTTCGGCTGATCCACCGGGCATCCGCGGAGCACCGCGATGTGGTAGGCCAGGAGCTGGAGGGGAACCACCGCCAGCAGCGGGGTCAGAATCTCAAGGGTCTGGGGAATGTAGATCACGTGATCTGCCTTACTGGCGATGGCCGTGTCACCTTCGGTAGCCACGGCGATCACCTGCCCGCGCCTGGTCCTGATCTCTTCGATATTGCTCACGACCTTGTCATACACCGAATCCTGCGGCGCCACGACCACCACGGGCATGTTCTTATCGATCAGAGCGATGGGACCGTGTTTCATCTCGGCTGCGGGATAGCCTTCGGCGTGGATATAGCTGATTTCCTTGAGCTTCAGGGCGCCCTCCAGCGCCACGGGGAAGCTGTATCCCCGCCCCAAGTACAAGGCATTGCGCCCATCCACGAACCGGGTTGCCAGCTCAGCGATCTCCTCTTCCCGGGCGAGCACCTGCCGCATCTGGCTCGGCAGAGCCTGCATGGCCCGCACCAGAGTCCGGCCCACGGCATTGGATGTGTGCCGCTGACGGCCTAGGTGGAGGGCAATCATGAACAACACCGCCAGGGTGCCAGTGAAGGCCTTGGTGGATGCCACGCCGATCTCCGGTCCTGACCGGAGATAGACACCGCCATCGGTGAGGCGGGCGATGGTGGAACCCACCACGTTCACGATTCCCAGAACCCTCGCCCCTCGCCGCTGGGCCTCTCGCACGGCGGCAATGGTGTCGGCAGTCTCTCCCGACTGGCTGATGGCGATCACCAGGTCGCCGCGCTGGATGACGGGGTTGCGGTAGCGGAACTCGGACGCATACTCGACCTCCACGGGGAGGCAGGCGTTCTCCTCCAGCATGTACTCGCCGATGAGCCCCGCATGCCACGAAGTGCCGCACCCGATGATCACAATACGCGTCACACCGAGCAGCTCATTGGGTGTCATGTTCAGGCCGCCCAGATGAGAGTCGCCTTCTGACTCAATGAGCCGGCCGCTGACCGTGCGCTCGATGGCTTCGGGCTGCTCGTGGATCTCCTTGAGCATGAAGTGGGGAAAATCGCCTTTCTCAATCTCCCCGGGCTCCCAGCCCACGGAATGCACCCGGGCGCTCAGGGCGTCCTTGCCGGCGATACTTCGTACTCCTTCGGGGGTGACCGCAATCACCTCGCCATCCTCCATGTAGATCACCCGTTGAGTGTAGGGTGCGATGGCGGGGACGTCGCTGGCCACGAAGTTCTCCCCGTCTCCCACCCCGACGATCAGGGGGCTCCCATTGCGGGCCGCGACCAAAAGACCCGGGTGCCGTGATGAGATCACGCAGATCCCATAGGCTCCGATGACTTTGCTTATGGCGGCTCCCACCGCCTCAAGCAGATCGCCGTCGGCGTATTCCTCGATGAGGTGGCAGAAGACTTCGGTATCGGTGTCGGAGCGGAACCGGTGGCCCCGGGCAATCAGCTCGCGCCGGAGCTGCTCGCAGTTTTCTATGATGCCATTGTGCACCACGGCAATGGTCCCGCTGCAGTCCGTGTGAGGATGGGCGTTGTGGGTCGTGGGTTCGCCGTGGGTCGCCCACCGGGTATGACCAATGCCCAGTCTTCCGGGGAGATCGACCCCGGCAAGCATCTCCTGGAGCCGGCTCAGATTGCCGACTTCTTTGTACACCTCCAAGGCACCATCGGAAACCACCGCGATCCCCGCGGAGTCATACCCTCGATACTCCAGCCGATGCAGGCCGGAAAGCAGCAAGGGCATGGCCGGCTGTGCACCCACATATCCTACAATCCCGCACATGGCAATGCCCCTCCTCCTACAAGCATGCGTTCTATCGTTTCGATTATCGACATAAGCTCTCCCCCGGCCGATCCCTCGGCAATGATGCGAACCACCGGCTCGGTGTTGGAGCGTCGAACATGCACCCACCGAGCAGGCCAATTGAGCCGGACACCATCCTGCGTGTCCACAGTGAAATCGCGAAACTCCCGTTCGAGCCTCCCAGGGAACGTGTCCCAGGTTTCGGGTGCGACTCGGACCTTCCGCTTGATCATGACGTATCGCGGGATTTGGTTCCAGAGGCCAGCCAAGGTCTGGCCGCGTTGGGCGAGATGGCTCAAAAGCACCGCGAGCCCGGCTGCGGCATCCCGGCCGTAGTGAACTCCGGGGATGATTACGCCCCCATTGCCTTCTCCCCCCAGAGTCGCCCCAAAGGCCTTCATGGCAGATACGACATGGGCCTCACCAACCGGCGTGCGAATGACCGGGACGCCGAAACGGCCCGCAACATCCTCCACCATCCGGCTCGTCGACAAGTTGGTGACCACTGGAGCGTCGTTCGGCCGAAGCAGGGCCGCGGCAACGCACGCCAGCGTGGCCTCCTCGGGAAGCAGCCCGTCAGTGGTGCACAAAGCGAGCCGGTCGCCATCGGGATCAATGGCGGCGCCGAGATCAGCCTGGTCTTCGCGGACCGCCTCGCGCAGCGCGCCGAGGTGCTCGGGCGATGGCTCCGGTGTATGGCAAAAGCGCCCTGTGGGTTCTTCGCCCAACACGTGGATCTCCAGATCCATAAGGCTTGCCATGGCACGGATCAAGGGGCCCGAGGCGCCGTGATTGCAGTCAACCACGAGGCGGAAGCCTCGCCGCCGAATGGCCGAGACGTCTACCAGCGGAGAATTGACGATTCGACGGATCTGCAGGACGGTGATATCGGGGGCATCCGCCGGCGCCGGCCACCCATCCCAACCTCGCAGCACCATGCCACCAGCACGCGCCCGGGCAAACACCCCGTCCGCCTCCTCCGCGGTAATGAACGCCCCGTCCCCTCCGATGAACTTCAGCCCGTTCCAGGGTGCGGGGTTGTGGCTGGCGGTAATCATGATGCCACCAGCGAGGCCGAGATCTTCCACCCCGATCTGTGCACCCGGGGTCGTACAGATGCCCGCCACCACGGGCGCGCATCCGACGGACGCCAGGCCGGCGCACACGGCCTGAGCAATCGCCGCTCCTGACGGACGCGAGTCCCGCGCCACCAGAATGCTCCCCCCCCGTTCATGACCGAAGGATGAGGCGAGACGACACGCCACTTCGGGAGTCAAGGTCTCACCCACGATTCCGCGAGCGCCGCTGACTCCCATGATCATGCCGCTGAAATCCATTGGTATCAGTTCCAATCGTCGTTGCCTGCGGTGCGCAGGCAGGTCAACTGCCCACCCGTCGACCCACGAGACCCCCACAACAGAAAACGCAGGGAGACTCCTGCAGGCGGGATGCGAAGCCGGCGTTCATCACCGGTCAGTAGTCGGTTCCCATCGGACTCAGGCGCCCCTCCAGCGAGGTCCTGCGGAGCCGTGCATAGCCGGGCTTGATAACCTCGTAGATGATTCGAAGGCGATCCTCATGGTGAATGAAGGCGCTCTTCATGGCATTGATGGTCAACTTTTCGAAATCGTTGAATCCCATGCCGAACTCGCGATGGGCCAGTTCCAGCTCGTCGGTGAGCGTCGTGCCACTCATGAGTCGATTGTCGGTATTGAGGGTGACGCGGAAACCGTACACATAGAACAGCCGAAAAGGATGGGCCTGGATGCTGCGGACTGCGCCGGTGTGAAGATTGCTGGAGATGCAAATCTCCAGGGGAATACGTTTGTCCAGCACGTACTGCGCCAGCCTGCCAACCTGGGTGACCCGGCCCTCCTCCACCATCATGTCTTCGATCAGACGGACACCGTGCCCGATGCGATGGGCACCGCAGAGCTGGATGGCCTGCCAGATAGAATCCTTGCCGAACCCCTCACCGGCGTGAATCGTACTGTTGAAGTTCTCCTGCTGGATGAGGTGAAACGCCTCGACATGACGTTTGGCGGGGTACCCGCCCTCCTCGCCCGCCAGGTCAAACCCTACAACGCCCTGGTCGCGAAAGGCCACGGCCAGCTGCGCAATCCGCAGGGAGTCCTTCATGTGACGCAACGAACAGATGATGAGCCCGAAGTCCACGCCAAAATCCCGCGATCCTGCGTTCAGTCCGTCGAGAACGGCGCGGACCACTTCCTCCATGGAAAGGCCGCCGTTCATATGGAATACCGGGGCAAAACGCGTCTCCACGTAGACGACGTTCTCCGCCTTCATATCTTCGATCATCTCATAGGCAACCCTAGAGAGATTCTCCTTTGTCTGCATGAGCGCGCAGGTATGGGCGAACCCCTCCAGGTAGACGGGAAGGCTCTTCTGGTTGGCGCCCCGGTGAAACCAGACGGCAAGCTCCGAAGGGTCATCGGTGGGGAGGCGGTCGTAGCCAACAGCCTTGGCCAGCTCGACAATGGTGGAAGGCCGTAAGCCGCCATCGAGATGATCGTGGAGAAGTACTTTGGGGAACTCGCGAAAGGGAAGGGATTCGGCAGTCAATGGACCTCCCGATAACTGGGTATCGTCGTGGGTTGGCTGACGAAACAATGCGCAGTTCGCGCCATGTCAACCGAAGGCCCTTAACTGCGTTGCTCAAGAAGCGCGGTGGGGGAGCTTCACTGGAGGTATCGTGCGGGCGGTTCCTGCCCTGACCATCACCGACACGCGACGACACGCGACGATCGTTGTTCGGATGGTGCGCGGGTGCCCTCGAACCCTCTTCGGAGACTGGCGACCGAAAGGCCTCCAGAGGTGTCGACCCTGACCTGCGATCGTGTTTGCGTCGCACTAGGTCATGCCATACATTGAAATATCGAATCGGAGGTGCTGGCTGCGATGCGAGTGCCGGGGTACCGTGTCACTCTCGAGCGCCCATGCACATGGATCGTGGAAGATGCCGCGGCCATCGGCGCCTTGGTGGTCTGCGGCACGGGAGGTGTGAGATCCAGGAGCTGTCAAGTACAGCGTCTCTCGGCCACCATCGTAGTGGCTTCGCTGTCATGCTCTCCCGCAGTCAAAGACGAGGCAGTAGGCACATGACGGCAGCGTTCAACACGCCTAGCATTTCGGTCTTGGTTGCGGGCACTGCGGATGCAAGGCGCCGCACGATGCCGAATGCTCGTTCGTGCAGTCTTCGGCCCAGCGAGATGTGCACTCGACAGAAGAGGTGAACCCATGAAGAGCCGTTTCCCCATACAGTCGAAACTTTTTCTCAGTCACTTCATCGCGGTGGTGCTGGTGTCGGGAAGTGTGGGCTCCTACTTCTACTTCAGCGCCGTGGGGAGTCTTCTTCAGAATCTTCAGCTTCGGCTTCAGAACACCGCCGCACTGGTGAGTCAAGTCGTCGATGCCCCAACGATACGGGATATCCGAACGGAAGCGGACATTGCTCGTCCGGAGTACGACGAGGCCTTGCTCAAGCTGAGGGATCTGAGGGAGACCAATCCCGACATCGCATTTCTTTACATCATGCGCCTTGAGAACGAGCGGATCTACTTTGTTGTCGATTCCGATGAGTCCGCGGAGCAGGCTCCCCCGGGTCGCGAGTATACCACCGTGATCCCATCTTTGCGCGCGGGCTTTAGCGGTGCCTCGGTTGATCGGCGGATCTGGACGGACGAATGGGGATCGTTCATGTCGGGGTATGCGCCTCTGAAGAACGGGCTGGGTGAGTTCCTGGTTGGAGTTGACATGCGGGCCGATGAAGTGGAGGAGAAGCTCGGTACGATCAGAGTGGCCGGGCTCATCTCCCTCTCCTGTTCTCTCATTCTCGCGTTTCTGTTCAGCCGGCTCCTCTCCAGCCAGTTCACGCGACCCGTCGGCATTCTCATCTCCCGATGCAACGCTGTGGCGGAGGGGCATCTGGAGGGAGAGGTTGACATTCACACCAACGATGAACTCGATCACCTGGTGCAGGCGTTCAATACCATGTCCACCCGGCTGAAGCACAGCACAGAGGAACACCGTAAGGCATCCCATGCGCTGAAGAAGGCCAAGGAGGAGCTGGAATCACGGGTCACTGAACGGACGAAAGACCTCACCGAGGCCAACGAGAGGCTTGTCTACGAGATCCAGGAGCGAAAGCGCGCTGAAGAGGCGTTGGCCCTGGCCGCGCGGACGGATCCGCTGACCAATGTGCTCAACCGGCGGGCCATCGCGGAACATCTTCAGTACCAGCTCACCCGTACGGAGCGCAGCGGCGAGAGTTTTGCGTTGATTGTCGGCGATCTAGATTTTTTCAAGCGTGTGAACGACTCCTATGGGCATCCGGTGGGTGACGAGGTGCTCAAGGCGGTGGCCGAACGACTCAGGTCGGGCGTGAGGCGCCAGGATCTGGTGGCCCGTTGGGGAGGCGACGAGTTTCTTCTCCTTCTGCCGGAAACCAATCTGGAGGGTGCCAGGGTCGTGGCCGAGAAGCTACGAGAGCTGATCACCAAGGAGTCCTATCCCGGGGTAAAGAGAGATCCGCCGATCACCATGAGTTTCGGTGTGAGCGCACACGTTGAGGGTCAAACTCCCGACGAATGCGTGAGACTGGCCGACGTCGCTCTGTACCGTGCCAAGGGTTTGGGGCGAAACCGCGTGGAGATCGGCGAGCCCCGTACCCGCTAGGAAGTGAACGCCGGATAGACGGATGATTCGATGATTGAAAAGATGGTGGGTTCATCGAACGTCCAACATCGAGCGGAGATTTGCATCTGTGAGACAACATGGAAGGCTCGCACGTGTACTCCGACTCGAATGCCCGGCTCGTCGACTACGATTACGATTGCGACAACGACAACGATAGCGATACTGGCCCCGAACACGAGGCAGTAGTCAGCAGTAGGCAGTCAGCAGTAGGCAGTCCGGGGGCTTGAACTGAGAACTGAAGACTGTGACAACCAAGGACTGCGTAGCGTAGCGGAGCACGCAGTCCGGCCTGAATCCCGAAACCCCTCGCCCAGCGAGCCCCTGAACCCCGCTCGCAACGAGAGCCCAAGGAGGCGAAGCCGCAGCATGAGTTCCGAGCCAAACAAGATCATCTACTCCATGGTCGGTGTGAGCAAGCACTTCGACAAGAAGCCGGTCCTGAAGGATATCTACCTCTCATACTTCTACGGTGCCAAGATCGGAGTCATCGGGCTGAATGGCTCTGGGAAGACATCCCTGCTCCGGATTCTCGCCGGAGTCGACACCTCATTCACCGGCCGAACCGTTCTTTCTCCGGGATACACGGTGGGGCACCTGGAGCAGGAACCGTTGCTTGACACGTCGAAGACGGTCGGGGAGATCGTGCGGGAGGGGGCGGCTGAGGCTTCGGAACTCCTGGAGGAATTCAACAGCATCAGCGGGCGGCTCGCGGAACCCGTGGATGACGACGAGATGACCACCTTGATCGAACGCCAGGGGATCGTGCAGGAACGGATCGACATGCTGGACGCGTGGGACTTGGACTCCCGGCTGGAGATGGCCATGGACGCCCTGCGATGCCCGCCGCAGGACACGCCGGTGTCGGTGATCTCCGGCGGTGAACGCCGCCGCGTCGCCTTGTGCCGTCTTCTCCTGCAGAAACCGGACATCCTGCTGCTCGATGAGCCGACCAATCACCTGGATGCCGAGACCGTTGCATGGCTCGAGCGACATCTCCGTCAGTATCCCGGCACCATCATCGCCGTAACCCATGACCGCTACTTCCTGGATAATGTCGCGGGATGGATCCTGGAACTGGACCGGGGCCAGGGCATTCCATGGAAGGGAAACTACTCGTCGTGGCTGGAACAGAAGCGTACCCATCTACAGCAGGAGGAGAAACACGAGAGCGAACGGCAGCGAACCCTGCAGCGGGAGTTGGAGTGGATTCACATGTCCCCGAAGGGTCGCCACGCCAAGAGCAAGGCGCGTATCTCCTCGTATGAGAGCCTCCTTCGTCAGGAGTCGGAACAGCGCGCCAAGGACTTGGAGATCTTCATTCCACCCGGTCCCCGGCTGGGCGACCTCGTGATCAAGGCGGGCAATGTCGCCAAGGCGTACGGCGAGAAGGTTCTGGTTGACGGCATGAGCTTCTCCCTGCCTCCCGGGGGCATCGTCGGCATTATCGGCCCGAACGGTGCGGGCAAGACGACGCTGTTCCGCATGATCGTGGGGCAGGAAAGACCTGATTCGGGCACGATTCGTGTCGGCGAGAGCGTGAAGCTGGCCTATGTCGATCAAAGTCGCGATGTCCTCGATCCGAACAAATCGGTCTGGGAGATGATCTCCGGGGGACAGGACATCATCCTACTCGGAACACGCGAGGTGAATTCGCGAGCCTACGTGGCCCGGTTCAATTTCACTGGAACCGACCAGCAGAAGAAGGTCGGCTCCCTCTCCGGCGGAGAGCGCAACAGAGTGCACCTGGCCAGGATGCTGACCCAGGGCGCCAATGTGCTCCTCTTGGACGAGCCGACCAATGATTTGGACGTCAACACTCTGCGGGCTCTCGAAGAGGCCTTGGAGAGCTTCGCCGGTTGCGCGGTCGTGATCAGCCACGACAGGTGGTTTCTCGACCGCATCGCCACCCACATCCTCGCCTTTGAAGGCGACAGCACCGTCAAATGGTACGAAGGCAACTGGTCTGAGTATGAAGCCGACCGCAAAGCACGGCTCGGCGCCACCGCAGACCAGCCGCACCGTATCAAGTACCGCCCGCTCACCCGGGCCTAAAGGAACGGTGGAATGGATGGATGGATGAATGGACGGCTCCCTTCGCGAGCAGGCTCGGGGGTTCAGGGTTCGGGGTTCAGTCGATCATCGGATGAGCGTCGACTGCCGCTCCTCCCTTTCGCAAAGGGATTTCCCCTTGAATGGATGGGACGGTGGAATGATGGGGATAGGGGGATGATGCGAGCGATTTGCGCACTAGTAGTGCCGGTGAAGATGCCCAACGCTCCCGCTGAGGCGTCATGACCGTTCCCGTGCTGCATGACTGCTGGGAAGCCTACTCCCTGCTGGACTCCGGCCACCGTCGCAAGCTGGAACGCTTCGGTGACTCGGTGGTGGTGCGCGATGAGCCCAAGGCCTGGTGGTCACCTGATCTACCCGAAAGCACCTGGAACGCCGCGGGTGCGCGGTGTGACGCAGAGGGTCGATGGCATCTCGCCAAAGACCAGGCCCGGGAGTGGATTCTAGGATTCGACGGGCTGACCCTTGAGGCAAGGGTGGCCGACACGTCCCGGCATGTGGGCGTCTTTCCCGAACAGTCAGCCCACTGGCGCTGGATCGGTCAGCGCGGCCGGGCGGCGGCCGGCTCCCAGCCGACCATGCTCAGTCTGTTTGGCTATACCGGCGTAGCCACTCTTTACGCTGCATCCCTCGGGTTCGCCGTCACCCATGTCGATGCGTCAAAGCCCGCGCTTTCATGGGCCCGGCGCAATCAGGAGCTTTCAGGCCTCACGGATGCCCCCATCCGGTGGATCCTGGATGATGCCCTGAAGTTCGTGAGGCGGGAGCATCGCCGTGGGCGGCGTTACGACGCCATCGTGCTGGACCCTCCTTCATTCGGACGAGGCCCGTCGGGCGAAGTGTGGAAGGTGGAGCTGGGGTTGCCCGAACTCCTCCATACCTGCAGCCTTCTCCTCGCAGACGATGCACGCTTCGTGATCTTGACCCTCTACAACCTTGACGCGTCATCGCTCATGATCGCCAATCTCATGCGGGAATCATTGGGCGACAGGGGTGGCCGGCTGGAGGCCGGCGAGCTGGCCCTGCGTCATGCGCACTCCTCCAAGCTCCTGCCCCTGGCTCTGTTCGGGCGATGGGCACAAGAGCCGTGCCCCAAGTCGAAACCCACCAACACTCCTGCCCCGAGCGCTGCCGGGTGAACAATACGCTCTCTGCGGGAGTACACTTGTTCCGAACTGCCCCGGTGGCGCAGGATCGAAGCATGCGCACGAGGCCTGTATGGCGACACGGTGGCTTCACGTACGTGGGAGGTGATATGCCTGGGTCTTCGAATGGAACGGTTCCCTGGATTCTATGGCCCTTCTGGGCGGTGTGGAAGCTGGTAGCGGGCATCATCGTGGTGACTGGACGGATCGTGGGCGCTGTCCTGGGCCTGGTGCTCATGATTGCGGGCGTCGCGCTCTCCCTTACGGTGGTGGGCGCCATTGTCGGCGTGCCGCTGGTCTTGCTCGGGCTGCTGCTCATGGCACGCAGTATGTTCTGAGAGCGCCCGCGTGGCCGTCGACCACACCCAACTGCCCGGCGCACGTCCTGCTACCACTATTCTAATATTAGCCCAAGTTGAGCGATTGTGAGCTAGGGTTCTCCCACCTGTTGGTTTATCTTGTTGTGGTACAAGGACAAACAAGA
>JAFGKV010000213.1 GCA_016928395.1 Candidatus Fermentibacterota bacterium
CCGATTTGCCACTGTGTAGCGTACTCTCAACCCTGAGAATTCTGAGGGAGCCCCGCACCCTCAGAGGCCGCACTGAACCCTGAACCCTTTGAACTGCTCGCGCAGTGATCTGGGGCTTAGCCCGCCGAGGCGAGACCGCGGCGCACTGTCCCGAACACTTTGTCCCGCAGACCCAAAGGCCCCTCCAGCAGTATGGCAAAGCTGGCTACGCGACCATCCGGTAGATCGAGATACCCCCCCAGACACGTAATACCACTGAGGGTGCCCGTCTTGGCCCTCACGCCATCGTGGAGGGGCAGCAACGATCCCGCGCCGTGGCTACGAAGGTAGCGGAGTACTGCGACCACCTGGCGGGGTGTCATTCGATTTCCCCGCGACAAGCCGGACCCCTCTAGCACCTCGAACCCTGACAATCCCAGCTCGTCGGCGAGAAAACCCCTCAGAAGCGCAGTCCCATCTGCCATACCCACCGGTCGGCCGAAGTGGCGCGAGGCCGCGCTGAGGAGGAGCATATTGGCGATCACGTTGTTTGAGTATTCCATCATAGCCGCGGCGGTGCCCGCCACGGTCTGCAGACTATGGTGACGATAGACAAGAGCCGACTCCCCACGGCACGGGGCGAGCGCCATACTGTCAACCACCGTCACGCCGCGCTCACGCAACAGCTCGCGTAGCAGTTCTAGCCCGTAGAGAGGCGCCGCCGTCACGCCGTCCCGGATGGGAAGCCGGTGCACTCCTGGCCGGCCCACACGTCGGCCCATCTCCCTGGCCATGGGGGTCAAAGGTGTCTCCCACTCTCCGGGCCCCACGCCACCCGCATCATCAATGGACACGACAACGGTGTTGAAGTTGGCTGAGAAGGCGGAAATCCCCGCATCGTATGGGTTACTACTGGCTCCCCTTCCGTCCACCCTGAGGGGTTGAACAAAAAGGCCTGCATCGGCCGTCATGTGCGCAACTTCGGCGACCCCGCGAGCCACCAGAGAATCCGCTGCCCTGCCCAGCGATTCGCTCACGAGAAAGGGATCTCCCCCACCGATCACACAAAGACGGCATGATGTCGGATCATACGCGAAATCGGTGGCAATCCGGGTTTCCGGCCCCAACTCGTGCAATGCCGCCGCTGCTGTGGCCAGTTTCAGTACCGATGCGGGAATCCGGAGATCATCGCTGTGCCAGGAGACCAGCACTGCCCCTTTGTCATCCTCGACGTGGACGCCGCCTACGGCCACCACCTGCGCAATGTCGCGCTCAATGGGGCTTGCCGAAGCCGCCAAGACGAAAACCGCAGCCAGGATCAAGGAAACAGATCCAAATTGTGTTCGGCCCACCGGAAGATGGCCTCGACACCATCGTCAACCCCCATCTGCGGCCTCCACCCCAGCACCTCCTTGGCCTTGGCGATGCAGCTTATGTAGACCTTCTGATCTCCCCAACGCCACGGCCCATAGTCCACGGACACCGGAGGCGTGCCGCGGGCTGAGGCCATGTCAAGCACCGCCTGAATAGGAATGGCCTGAGACGGCCCACCCCCGATATTGAGGATAAGACCGGGCGCCGAAGGCGCCACGTCCCGGGCACGAAGCAACGCGGCGACCAGGTCGCCCACATAGAGAATGTCGCGGACCTGGCGGCCGTCGCCATATACGTTGATGGGCCGGCGCTTGAGACATGATGCCGCGAAGTGCATCACCCACCCCTGGTCTTCATTGCCGAACTGATGAGGGCCGTAGATGCACGACATCCGAAACACGACACTGGGGATGCCAAAGATCCTCGCGTAATCGCGCACATACTGGTCGGCACAACCCTTGGAACAGCCGTAGGGGCTGTGGAAGTCGAGGAGCGTATCCTCCGTAAGCCCCTGGGGTAGTGACGGGATACGCCAGCGATCACCCGAGTCGACCACCTCATACTGCTCCAAACCGCCATACACCTTGTTGGTGGACGTAAACACCACTGCCGGATGAGAAGACTGAAGGCGGCATGCCTCCAGCACATTGAGCGTTCCCAAGGCATTGACTTCGAAATCAGCCCGGGGGTCGGTGATGCTGGTCGTCACGGCTACCTGGGCCGCCAGATGGAACACCGCGTCGTTACCGGGCATGATTCGGGCCAGGAGGGCGGCATCTCGGATGTCGCCCTGGACAAACGAAAAGCGCCGTGAATCAAGCCCCTGTAGCCATTTCAGATTATGCTCCGTGCCTCGGCGGCTCAGATTGTCGATACCGATCACGTCCTCGCCGCGCGCCAGCAATTCCGCAGCGAGATTGGTCCCGACAAACCCCGCAACGCCGGTCACCAGGTTCCGCATGGACATCCTCCTATCCCAGGCGCAGCATGCGCGTCATCACACCGCGAACCCGCCGCGCCCATCCCCGAGGTCTTCCCCCAACTGCCCGCCGTTCCCATTCCCGGTACGCAAGCTTCAGGAAGTCCTCCAGTTCCTCAGCTTTCAGCGCGTCGGTCCGAACCACTGACCGCGAGTACCCGTCATACAATGACCAGTCATCGGTCACCAGATACCCACCGCGATTCAGCTCGTCGTAGAAGCTTGAGCCGGGAAAGGGAGTCGCCAAGGAAAACTGCACGGTGTCTGGGGCAAGCTCCAGCGCCAAATCGATGGTACGGCGGGCGCTGTCGTGCGTCTCGCCCGGCAAGCCAAACATGAAGGTCAGATGCGTACGGATCCCCAGAGACCTACAGGTTGCCATCACGCTTCGGACCCTCGCCAAGTCGAGACCCTTGCCGCACCTTTCAACAATGCTCTGATCGGCAGACTCCACCCCAAACTTGGCCACCGACAGCCCGACGCGGCGCAGCGCCTCATACATCCGGTCGCTGCAGGTATCCGCCCGGGCCATGATACCCCAGGGCGCTGTCCACTCAGCCTCAGTCAAGAGCTCGGCAAAGCGCGCCATGCGTCGATCACCGACATTGAAGACATCATCGTCGAAGTACACGGAGGCGAATCCCTTGTCTCTTCCGTCTTCCACCATCTCCCTGACCACCTTGGCAGGATCTCTGGCTCGGTACTTTCCCGGCGCATACATGATCTGCGGCCACGCACAGAAGGAGCAGCGATGGGGGCACCCCCTGCTGGCCCACATCTGAAGGCACGGCTGGGGAAGATCCAGCAAGCCGTCAACATAGCGTTCCATGGGCAACTGGGCTCGGTGGGGCCAGGGCAGGGAATCGAGATCCGCACAAAGCGGTCGATCCTGTTCGACGACCACTCCTCCCCCGCTCCGCCAGGCGATGCCGGGAATACCATTGAGATCGGCCCCTTGCCGCATACGGAGGGCTATGTCCAGTAGAGAGCCCTCATACTCCCCGCGGGCGGTGGCCAGTACTTCCGGTCGCGCCTGAAAGAACGCCGGGTCGAACATGAATGCATGGATGCCGCCCAGCACGATGGAGGACCGCAGGTGAGCCTCCCGGATGCGCCGGATCACTCGACTATCAGTGTCCCAACTGGGCGTGGAGACTTCGAGAAAAACCAGATCAGGGTCTTCGGCGACGATGCGGGTGATGAACGCGTCCTCTGTCATCCGTTCCACGACCCCGTCCAGAAGCCGCACCTCGAACCCGTGTCGCTGGAGCAGAGACGCCGCATAGCCCATGAAAAAGGGATAGGGGTAGTATCGCGCCTCATTGCGCTCGAAATGGGGCCATCGCGACCCCGCGCGCACGCCATAGTGGCCGTCACGGTACCACGGTGCATTGCCGATGAGAACGTTCACGCGTCGCTCCTGGGGATCATGCCAAAGATGGAAAGGTAATGGGCTTCGACCGTTGTGCGCCACGAAAACGTCAGTGCCCGTTCTCGAGCCGCCTGTGACATACGGAGCCAGAGGCCGTCATCATTGAGGAGTGTCGCCACTCGATCCGCAAGGCTTTCGACATCACCAGGTGTTACCACAAGCCCGCTGACTCCGTCCTCCACGAGGTTCGCCAGCCCACCGATGCGGTGAACCACCACCGGCACACCACTGGCCATGGCCTCCAGGGCGATCAACCCGAAGGGTTCCGGCCACATCGTGGGTACGACCACGACACGCGATGAGCGAAGCAGGGCGGGCATGTCATGGTACGGCACCCATCCGGCACTCCGGATATGAGGGCTGTTGCCGTCATAGCGAGGGTCGGTCACCATGGCTCGCAGCGAGACGCCCCGCTTTACAAGCCGGTGAACCATTTCCCTGAACACGGCGTAGCCCTTGCGGGGATCCTCAACCCGTCCCGGCATCAGCACACAGGGCTCGCCCGAAGGCCGGCCGGGTGAAAAGCGCCCAACATCAACCCCTCCCGGTACCACGGTGACTTTGGACGACCAGCGATGCAGAATGCCTGCCGTGAACTCATTTGAGACCAGAATGCGGTGGGCCACGTCGAAGGCTTTCCCCACCGCCTTGTGGTAGCCCGGCAGCCATCCGCCGCTGGCCACATACTCGTGGCTGAACGGGTTCATCCAGCGGGGCAGAAGTTCTCTCCCGATTCCCCGGAGGGCACAGGCTGTACAGGCCCACGGCGAGGTCAGATAGTTGCGGTTGCAGATCTCGGCCCGCGGGTTGGAGAGCGCCCACTGCCCTACCTTTCCCTTGGGCCACAGTGACATATAGAACGGGCACAGAATCTCATACCCATAGATTCTCAGGAGAACGGGCAGATCCCGAAAAACCCTCGCTACCCACGGCGCCATGGCGAATGTGTTGGTGATCATCACGAAGTCCGGGCGCCACGCCCGCACGCGAGACTCCAGGATCCTCGGAAGAGCGAGAGCCGTGAACTGATGCAGGGATACGGGTACCTGCTCGACCTCCACGGGCGGGGCTTCCGTGATGTGTCCCCGCCGTAAGCCGCCGGTGTCAACCCGTGGGACCACGATGCGGACAGCCGCGCCATGATCGGCCAATTCAGATGCGATATGGGCGACGTCGACCCACGATCCTCCGGTAGGAGGCCAATGAAAGCTGAGGTCGACGATGGCGATGCGGGGCATGCATTCCTCGGGAGTGCTCTGATCGGAGAAACAAGAATCGGCCAATTAACACCGAAATTGAGGTTCCTCCACCCCTGCGCGATCCAGGGTGGCCGATGCGGATCCTCTCGCTATCTTGTACCGGCGTTGCGGCGAAGAAAGCACGAGCCGGTTTCCCCTGCAGGAGATCGACGGCGATGCCAGGTGCGCGAACGTCGCCAGCACTACAGTGTTCGCCATTCGTCCAAGCAACCCCACTGAGGAGGCACCATGGCCACACGTTTGCAGATACCTCCGGCGGGTACCCGCCTGCTACTCACCGGTAACCAAGCCTGCGCGCTTGCCGCTGCCACGTTCGGGTGCAATCTCGGTGTGGGGTATCCAGGCACACCCAGTAGCGAGATCCTGGATGCCTTGGTGCGCATCGAGGGTTCCCACAGAACCCAGTGGGAGACAAACGAAAAGACCGCAGTGGAAAAGGCCATTGGTGCCTCCATGGCCGGAGCTCGGGTCATAGCGACCATGAAGCATGTGGGTGTCAATGTCGCGGCCGATCCATTGCTGAGCTTCGCCTCGACATTCAACGGCGGGCTGGTGGTGGTTGTGGGGGATGATCCAGGCGCGCATAGCTCGCAGAACGAGCAGGACACTCGGATGTTCATGGGTCTGTTCGCCAATCTGCCCATCTTCGCACCGGCCGACAGCCAGGAGGTGTATGACTTTCTGGGCGAGGCCTTCGAGGTATCCCAGCGATTCAAGACTGCGGCTATTGTGCGCATGACCACCAATGTGTGCCATTCGGAGACCGTCGTAGTGACGGCCGAACCGATGACGCATACGCCCGGAGGGTATGCCAACGATTTCGCCAACAACGTGGTGTTGCCCGCCAACTTCAGGAAACTCAGGCGTCGGTCACTGCACGAACGGCTTCCCGCCCTCCGAGACTACGCGGAGACGAGCCCGCTGACCAGGGAAGAAGGGGGCGCAACACCCGAGTTCGGCATCATCACCGAGGGCGTGACCTATGGCCATGTGAAGGAGATTACCGGCGACACAATCCCGATCCTGAAGCTCGGCATCGTCTTTCCCCTGCCGTTGACCCGTATCGCCGATTTTGTCTCCCACCATCCCAAGACGGTGGTCTGTGAGGAACTGGAACCCTATATCGAACTGCAGGCCAGAGCGGAAGGCATACCGCTGATCGGGGGAAAGGCATTCTTCTCCCGTGAAGGGGAGCTTTCGGCGGGCCGCGTGGCCGAGGGTTTGGCCGCCGCAGGATTTCCCGGTGTCCACCCCGTGGCGAGTCGGGAACCTCTGGCCGGCGTGCCGCGCCCGCCAACCCTATGCCCAGGCTGTCCTCACCGGGCGACCTTCTATGTGCTAAACCGGATGAAGGCCAATGTCTTTGGAGACATCGGCTGCTATACTCTGGGTGGCCTGGCGCCACTGAGCGCGCTCCATGCCTGCATCTGCATGGGCGCCAGCATAGGAATGGCCGCTGGTGTCGCCACGGTCTCCACGCCGGAAAACCCCGTGGTCGCCGTCATCGGTGACTCGACCTTCCTTCACTCGGGCATCACGCCCTTGCTGGGTGCCCGGTGGAACGGTGCAAGCATCACTGTTATCATCCTGGATAACGGCATCACGGCCATGACCGGCGGCCAGCCCAATCCGGGGGTAGAGGGAACCCTGGAAGGGACGGCCACTCCCAAGGTAGACCTGGAAGGGCTGGTGCGCGCTTTGGGCGTCGAGCATGTGACCGTGGCCGATGCCTATGACCTCGCCCAAATCAAGGAGGCCTTGACCCACGCCGTGGAACACCCGGGCGTATCGGTGGTTATCTCGCGGAGGCCATGTGCGCTCATGCCCACGAAACGCCACTACAAAGTCCTTCGGGTGGATCATGCGAAATGCATCGGGTGCCACACCTGCGTGAGGGTCGGCTGCCCGGCCATCAGCCTGGCGGAGGAGACCACCGACAAGGGCCGCCACAAATCGTTCATCGATCCCCGTGTGTGCATCGGTTGCACCGTATGCCAACAGGTCTGCCCTGTAGGCGCCATCGTAGATCTGGAGGCACCTGCATGACTGCGACAACCAATATCAGACTTGCCACGGTAGGCGGCCAGGGCGGTATTCTGGCATCCTCGGTCATCGCGCAAACGGCGTTTGACGCGCGGTTCGTGGTGAAGAAGCGGGAAGTCCACGGCATGAGCCAACGCGGCGGTGTCGTGACCAGCGATGTGCGCTTCGGTGCGACGGTGCACTCGCCCATGGTGCCGGAAGGCGCCGTAGACATCCTGCTAGGCTTCGAGCAGGGCGAGGCATTGCGGGCCGTGCATGATCTCAAGCCGGAAGGGATAGTGATCGTGAATACTCAGATCATCGTGCCGCCCATCGTGGCCACGGGCAAGGCATCCTATCCCGAGAACCCTCTGGAGGCGCTCCGTAGGTCTGTTGCCCGGGTCTACGCTCTGGACGCATTGCGCCTTGCCGAAGAGGCAGGGTCTGCCAAGGCGGTAAGCACCGTCATGGTCGGTGCATTGTCGGCGTTTTTGGATTTCCCCGAGGATGCCTGGCTTACGGCGATCCGGTCAAAGGTGCCACCCAAGACCATCGCGGTGAATGAGCGTGCGTTTGCTGCCGGCCGCGCGGCAATGGAACCCGCCTGAGTGCACACTCGGGTTCGCGGATTACGCATTCCCCGAGCGCCGACACTCTGGCATGCTTCAACACCCGTGCGGCCTTCTCCTCGGGAGAAGCCGGGAGAGGCTCCAGCCCCGGTATTGGTCGCCCCTTTCGGCCGGGTAAGACTCGACCGTGTCCCGAAACAAGAGCAGTAAGGAAGTCCTCCCTGTGACCTCAGAACGTGCCGGCCCAAGTCTCTCTGTCGTCATCCCGGCCTACAATGAGGCTGAGAACATCGCCGGGATGCTGCGCGACGTTCTCCGCGCGGTGCGCGGCCTCTGTAGCGACTTCGAGATTATCGTGGTGGATGACGGCAGTGCGGATACGACTGCCCACACGGTGAGAGAGCTTGGTCGCCTCCATCGGGAGATTCGCCTGGTGCAGCATGCCCAGAACAAGGGCTATGGGGCGGCAGTCTTCGATGGCCTGGTCGGCGCCACAAAGGAACTTGTCTTTTTCACCGACGGTGATCGCCAGTTCGATGTCGCGGAAATGGAGGATCTCCTGGCCCGGATCGAGGGGTCCGATCTGGTGGTGGGCTACCGATCCCCCCGCCGCGATCCGTTCATGCGCCGTCTCAACGGCAAGGGGTGGAGCCTTCTGATCACGCTCCTCTTCGGCTACACGGCCCGCGACATCGATTGCGCCTTCAAGCTCATGCGCCGGTCGGTCATCGAGCGGTTGAGGGACGAAGTACAATCCCGGGGAGCCACCTTCAGCGCCGAGTTTCTGGTTCGCGCGAAACGAGCCGGATTCCGCATCGCGGAGGTCCCCGTCCGAGGGCATCGTCCCCGGGTGGCGGGCAACCCGTCCGGCGCGAAACCCTCGGTCATCGTTCGCGCGTTCCGGGAGTTGATTCGTTTCCGGCTGCGTCTCTGGAAGGAGTCTTCATGACTGTTCTGCGGAATCACGTATGCCGCGTATCGCGCTGATCATAGGAGCCGGCCCCGCAGGGCTGACTGCGGCCTACGAGTTGGCTCGCCGCACTGATGTCACACCCATAGTGCTGGAGGCTACGGCCGATATCGGCGGCATCTCCAAGACGGTGAACCACCGCGGCAACCGATTGGATATCGGTGGCCATCGCTTCTTCTCCAAGTCAGACCGCGTGATGCGATGGTGGCAGAATATCCTCCCATTGCAGGGGCAACCGTCCTGGGATGACAAACTTCTCAACCGTGCAGTGCCTCTCTCCAGTACTCCCGGTGCGCCTGACCCGGAGACAGAGGATCGGGTACTTCTGGCCCGCGGCCGGGTGTCACGTATCCTCTACGGCAGGAAGTTCTACGATTATCCCTTGAGCCTGAAGCCGGCCACCGTGTCCAACCTTGGACTTGCGCGCATGGCAAGGATCGCGGCGGGCTACACCCGGGCTAGACTGGCCCCTATCCGGCCTGAGCGCTCCCTGGAAGACTTCTTCGTGAATCGATTCGGTCATGAGCTCTATGCAACCTTCTTCCGGGATTATACGGCGAAGGTGTGGGGCGTGCCGTGCTCTCAGATCAGCCCGGAGTGGGGCGGTCAACGCGTGAAGGGACTCTCGGTGGGGAAGGCAGTCACCGATGGGCTGAGGGGTCTCCTGACACGGAACCGGTCCCTGGCCCAGCACGGCGTCGAGACCAGTCTGATCCGGCAGTTCCTCTATCCCAAACTGGGGCCGGGCCAGATGTGGGAGGAGGTGGCCGGTCTCGTTCGCTCCATGGGCGGCGAGGTTCGGCTTCACCACGAGGTACTCGAGCTGAGGGCCGATGACGATGACCGGGTGCGTACGCTGGTTGTCCGCGACTCACGCACGAATGAGACGATTAGCATCACCGGAGACCTCGTCATTTCCACCATGCCCGTCAGGGACTTGGTCGGCGGACTCCGCGCGGACGTACCCTCCGAAGTACGCCGCGTGGCGGGCGGGCTCGTCTATCGTGATTTCGTCACCGTTGGTCTCTTGCTGTCCCGGCTCTTGGTCTGCAACAGGAGCCGCGTGCCAACACCCTATAACGTAATTCCCGATACCTGGATCTACGTGCAGGAACCGGATGTTCGTCTGGGCCGGATCCAGGTGTTCAACAACTGGAGCCCATATCTGGTGGCGGACCCGCGCACGGTCTGGCTCGGCCTGGAGTACTTCTGCACGGAGAATGACGAGTTCTGGAATATGCCCGATACCAGCATCGCTGCCAGTGCCGCCGACGAGATGGAGAAGCTGGGAATCATCTCGCGGTCCGACATCCTCGACTCCGTGGTGGTTCGTGTGCCGAAAACCTATCCGGCGTATTTCGGCACCTATGCCCAGTTCGAGGTGGTCCGGCACTACCTTGACCGGTTCCCGAACCTGTTCCTGATCGGCCGCAACGGCATGCACCGCTACAACAACCAGGATCATTCCATGCTGTCCGCCATGACCGCGGTGGACAATCTGATTGCCGGGCGAGTATCCAGGGACAATATCTGGGCGACGAACACCGAAGACGACTACCATGAGGAAGGCTGAGCGAGCACTGGAGGGGCCTTTTCAGCAGAATCCACGGGTGCCGGTTCACGGCGTCCCCGGCGGGTGATGACACGGAAGGAAGGCGAGATGACCTGTCCAGATTCTGATTCCACTCCCGCGACCGTGCAGTTCATTTTCGAGGTTGGCCAGCTCCGCCGTGAGACCCGCCACGGGTGGCTGCGGATCGGAGAGCGCCCCGAGAGTGTCGCGGAGCATTCGTTTCGCGCCGCTGTTCTTGGATACCTCGTGGCGTGCAGGGAGGGGTTTTCAGACCCGAACCAAGTCGCGACCATGATCCTCTTCCACGATATGCATGAAGCACGCACCGGCGATGCCGATACCGTGCAGCGGCGCTACGTTACGCTGGATGAGCGTCGCGCCGCTGCTGATCAGGTCGCAAAGCTCGGTGAGCCGGGCCGCATGATCCTGGGCATGTGGGACGAAGTCGAGCATGCGTCGACGGTCGCTGGGAGAATCGCCAAGGACGCAGAGATTCTCGAACTGGCGTATACTGCGCGGGAATTGGTGGTGCGCGGGAATACCGATGCGCAGCACTGGATTGACAGTGTCCGCACTCGCATCACGACGGCTTCGGCTCGCGCCATGCTCGACGTGATAGCCGTCGCCGACCCCTCGGCGTGGTGGAAGTCACTTCCATCGCGCTAGGCTCAGCGGATCACGGAGTGCTCCTCGCGCTACGGCCAAGGGCCTGCGTCCGGTGAATGACTCGCCACGCTCCGTGGTGCAGCGCAAACTGACCCAGATCTTTCGTGACAATGCATCACGGGTGCAAGCCGAGGCGATCCTCCACCGTCACAGCCTGGAACCGCAGCAGACCGGAGGTGACCGCGTACTCCTGGCGATCCTCAAGCTCAGCGACGGCGACCTGGAGAAGCTCCGTCGCGTGGCAGCGATCGCCATGTCTGACTGGCGCGACGTAGTTGCCATGGCGGAGTATCCCGAAATGCTGCGAATCGGCGCGGGGATAGGCCAGTTGGACAGCCAGACCAGACGGGCCATCAGAAATCGCGACCTACGGCAGTACCACCGCTGGCTTCACGGGAAGGGGAACCCTGAAGCGGCTGCAGGATCTGTGGATCCATGAGAGAATCCTTGGGCGGTGCCACCGACTCCGCGAAGGCAGTAGAATGCCGTGCCGGATGCGGGGCCTGTTGCATCGCCCTGTCCATCTCATCACCCATTCCCGGAATGCCCGGGGGCAAGCCTGCGGGAATGCGCTGCATACACCTGACGACAGAGAATTTCTGCGGGCTCATGGGGCGGCCTGAGCGACCCGCAGTCTGTGTCAGCCTCCGACCGAGCCCACAGATGTGCGGCGATTCCTTCGAGGAAGCCTACGCATGGCTTGCCGCGCTGGAGCGTGCCACCTCTCCTGAAGGAGATGGAGCGAAGAGATAGCGTGAGGGGGTCCGCTTCGCTTCGCAGGCGACAGGGTTCAGGGTTCGGGGTTCAGGGTTCGGGGTTCAGGCCGGACTGCCGACTCGCTCTCTTCTTCACCTCTTCACCTCTTTACTTCTTTGCCCCTTTGAGTCCTCTGTGCCTCTGTGGTGAGCTTCGCTTCGCTCGCAGGCGACAGGGTTCGGGGTTAGAATGCTGGAATGCTGGAACGATGAATGAATGGGCCTTCTGGATTCTGTATACTGCCCAAGGCTGATTGCTGACTGCCCAACTCTTGCGCGGCGCACTGGGGGTTCATATTCTTCTCTCTTTGTATCCGTAAGATTGTCTACCCGACACTCAATGGAGCAGCTATGGAGTGCCGCAAATCCCAGAACGTCACCCGCTGCAACTGCAGCTATGAACCGTGCTCCCGCAAGGGCATCTGTTGCGAGTGCATTGCCTATCACCTTAGGATGCGCGAACTGCCTGCCTGCTGCTTCCCCGATGATGCGGAGCGTACGTGGGACCGGTCTTTCGAACATTTTTCCCGCCTCGTACAGGCGGGGGTGATCTAAATACTGGCGGGGGTGAGTGTCCTCGACTCCACCGCCCGGATTCCTACACCCATCGCATGTCGGACTCGTGTCGTGGGGCATGCGGTATCCTTGGAGGTGGTCCATGAACGCAGCACGGTCTCTCGTGCATCGCGTCCTGATTGTCCTGCTTCTGCCGCTTGTGCTGGTTTCGATTGCCAATGCCGCCAAGCCCGGCGACCCCACCTTAGGCCAGCAAGCCACCCAGGCACTGACAGACCGTGACTATGACGTCGCGGTGTCGTTGTTCGAGCGATGGCTTGAGGCCGATCCGAATCAGGCGGTAGACTGGTACAACTTCAGTTGCGCCCTGGCGCTCCGCGGGGAGAACGGTCGCGCCATTGAGGCCCTGCATCATGCCATGGCGGCCGGCTACCACAATAGGGAGTGGACATCCAAGGACCCCGATCTCGAATCCCTTCATGAGATTCCTGGGTTCACCCAGATCCTCGACGAGATGGCGCTGCGTGCCGACGATGAGAATGCTGCCCGAGCCGGCCGCCGGCATCTCGCCCAGGCGAGGCTGGGAACCTACCTCCTGCGCCTCCCCGAGCATCAGCCGGAGAGTGGCCTATGCCCCCTGGTCGTGCTCCTCCATGGCCGGGGCGGTCATCCGGATCGTTTCATCACGATGGCCGAGCGTCTCGGACTGCCTGGCGTGATCTATGCGGCGCCCCAGGCTGCCTATCCCGTGCCCGGCATGCAGGATGGGTTCCAGTATTGGCCCGAAGAACTCCGGGGCGATACCTCCGCTCCCGAGGCCGTCCTCGCTTCCCATCTCTACGCCCAGTGGTTGCGTGAGATGATAGACGAAATCGCACGGGGCGAACCGGTAGACACCACCAAGATCTTCCTCATCGGCTTCAGCCAGGGTGCGGCCATGACCTACGTCGCCGCGCTGGAGCATCCCGGGATCTATGCCGGGATCGCTCCCTTGGGAGGATGGATACCCGACAGCCATCGTGACCCCGCGCGCATGAAGGCCCTGGCCGACCATCATGTGTCACTCTTCATCGGTCATGGAGAGGGGGATGGCGCCGTGCAACCGGAGGCCGCCGAGGCTGCCCGGCGTCTTGCATCCGAGGCGGGTGTCGACCACCGCCTGATGATATACTCCGTTGGCCACGAGATCCCCGACCCGATGGTCGCTGACCTGCGGGCATGGATCGGGGAAGTGTGCGGGCGCAGGCCGTAGGGCAGTTGCGGTGTCTCGCCTCAGTCGTGCCGCGACCGCCATTGCGTTGGTGTGCGGGTGCGTACTGACCCTCGGTGAGGCGATTGCCCGTGTCGCCCACCTGCCAGGCGGGCGACTTCAGGATCCCGTGGTCTTCCGCTGCCCCGCTCTTCGGGATACCCGTTGGCATATCCGGTGGCATCCGGACTATCTCTGGACCCTGAAGCCCTCAGCTACACTCCGATCGTGGGATTCAGAACCACCCGGCACCGAACTATTGACCGATGAACGGGGATTTCGCTGTACCGCGTGGGCTCCGTCACCGGACAGGCCGCGGAGCGAGCGGTCGGGGGGGGAGAGAGATCCGTTGGGCGTTTGTCGGTGATTCCATGGTCTTCGCCGGCCAGGCCCGTACCGGCTGGGCATTCCCTGATGCCACGGTCGGGTACATTGCGGCACATCACCCTGATCTCCGCATGGTGGCCTTCAATTTGGGTGTTCCTGCCCATACCTCCTTCCAGACGCTTCGTGTACTGAAGGGAGAGTTCGCCAGGACCGATCCTGACATCGTTGTGTACTGGGGCGCGAGCAGTGACAATTCCCCAGCCAGCGGGTACAGCGACCGGGTCTTTGCGCTGCTCCACGGCGGGTCCATGTATGCGGTCCGCAGAGCTGTGGACCGCAGTGCCTTCATCCGCTGGACCAGAACGCTGCATGGCCCCGAGACCGAACCGGCCATCGTGCGCCCCCCGACGACTTCGCTTTCCTATCCCCGTAGAGTCGATCCTGATCACTATGAGCGCAATGTCCGCGAGATGGCCCGTTGGTGCTCGGCGCACGGCGCCCACTTCCTGGCTCTCACCAGGCAACACGCGAAGTCTGACCGTGGGCCAAAGCTCTACAACGAGAGACTCGAGCAGCTCGCCGGGGTAGGGCTACCGCTCCTCGATGTCAGGGACATGTATCCAACTGCTGCGCGGGATAGCCTCATGTCTGGTTACCCAGAGGACAAGGTGCACTTCAACGAGAAGGGCTACAGGCTGGTGGCGGAACGAACCGCGCGGCGTATCATGCAGGAGGGCTGGATCGACAGCCTGCGCGCCCGGTCTCTCCAGATGCCTTGATCGCGGGATTCGGTGGGCTCCCGTCCACCGGTGCGGCGCACCGCAACGATCTGGCGTGTTCGCGAGAATACCGGCAGCTGGCGGTAGAAGGTCGGCATCGTCAATGATGATGCCGAGAGCAACTCCCTGATCCCGCGACCCCACTCCCGGGAGCTACTCGCCCCAAAGCCTCAGCTCTTTCTCATCCTGGACGGCGTTCTTCACTGGCCCACCGCATGAGGGGCATTTCTCCGCGTACCAGGAAAACGGCTCGACGCACGCGGGGCATGACCAGCGGGCACGCTGCTCCTCGCACCAGGCCCTGCCTCCAATAACCGCGATCCGTTCGAGGTTGTGCACCACGATGGAGTGATGGGGGGCCTTATCATCCCGAAACGCGAGCAATGCCTTGCATGGATAGTCGCCGCATTCCGAGCAGAACTCCACGCCCTTTTCCCGGGCACAGGCTCGAAACGTGCAGTCCCGGCAGTACACTGCCAACACATCGGTCTTGCAACCGTCGCAGCGTAACTCCTCCTCGCTCCTCCCCCACTCCCTGGCCACATCGGCCACGGTGCCTCTCCGGTTGGCCGCCATGACCTCACAGGCGCCGCAGTAGAGCCCGCAGTATGCATCCGGTCTCATCGTGCCCTCCTGGCGGCGCGCAGACGCCGCGGATCCTCACCTCTCACGAATCCCAGGAGACGGCCGCCCTTCCGCCAGCTCCCGGATGATGTCGATGGCCTGCAGTACCTGCGCGCGGGATATGTCCAAATGCGTCACCGCCCGGACCCTGCTCTTCTCCATGTAGGAGACTCTCACGCTCTGCTGCAGAAGCCGATCATGGAAGATCTCGGCCGTCATCCCCAGGCCTGAGACATCGAAGAAAACCATGTTGGTCTCGACCGGTTCGACGGTGATGCCCCCTATGGACTGCAGGCCTTCCGCCAGAACGCTCGCATGTGCGTGATCCTCGGCCAGTCGTTCCACGTGATGATCCAGGGCATACAATGCTCCCGCGGCGATGATGCCCGCCTGACGCATGCCTCCCCCAAATTGGAGCTTCCACCGCCATGCATCCCGGATAAACTCCTCTGAACCGGCCAGGGCGGCTCCTACCGGTGCGCCGAGCCCCTTGCTGAAGTCGATCCAGATCGAGTCGAAGTGTGCTGCCCATTCGCTGGCCGGTATGGCCGTCGCGACCACGGCATTGAGGAGCCGTGCGCCATCCATGTGGCAGGCCAGCCCGTGCCCGTGCGCCAGGTCGCATACCTCCTTCACCGTCGCAATCGGCCAGATGGTGCCTCCTCCCATGTTGGAGGTCTGCTCCACCAGAACCACTCGCGACCTGGGGAAGTGATCATCCCCCACCGGCCGGATGGCATCAGCAACCTTCGCCGCGTCGAACACCCCTCGCCTCCCCTCCACCGTGTACGTGCTTGCGCCGCTCAGGGCCGCAGGCCCGCCTGTCTCGAAGTGGCGGGTATGGGCGGTGGTATCCATGATGATCTCATCTCCGGGCCGGCACCACACGCGAAACGCAACCTGATTGCACATGGTGCCCGATGGCAGGAAGATGGCATCCTCCTTGCCCAGCAACTCCGCTACCCGTTCGGTAAGAAGGTTCACCGTCGGATCCGCCCGCTCCTTCTCGTCGCCGACCTCGGCCTGCGCCATGGCCTGACGCATACGCGCGGTCGGTCTCGTTACCGTGTCGCTGTAGAGGTCGATCGATACGGTGTGATTCATGTAGTCGCTCCCGCGTGAGGCACTCAGGCTATCCGCCATCCATTGAAGTTGCCGGAGGAATTATCCATCGTGGCCGCAGCAACTCAAAGTCCCTTTGCTCGCATCTGTTGCCACGACCCCATCCGCATTGCCGCTTCTCACCCGCGCTCAAGGCTGCTTCATATATAGGACTCGTCCTATATATGATCAGTCCTATATGCCGTATCAGCTTCCTTGCTCGAAGAATCATGGCGGGCGGCTACTTTGTCTCGTAACCCCGGAGGCTGAAGATGACCTTGCTGCCGTCGCGCTCAAGATGAAAGGGCAGTTCCCGCAGTTCAGGCAGTGCCTGCCGCACCTGGTCCTGGAGCGGCCCCGGCACATAGAGCAACAAGAACCCGCCTCCGCCGGCCCCGGCGATCTTCCCACCCACAGCGCCGGCTTTCATCGCACGTTGTACGAGCTGGTCAAGACTGGAGTCAGTGATGCCTGAGGCGAGCGCGCGCTTTACATCCCAGCTCTCCCTCAGCGCCCAACCGACCGCGTCGGCCTCACCTCTCTCAAGACTCTCCGCCAGTTCCAGCGCGATCGCCTTGAGCCTGTCAAGTAGACCCTTGTTGGCATTCACCCTTGCCTTCTGCTCCTCAAGGATCGATGCGGATGAGCGCGTGCGCCCCGTATAGAACAGCAGCAGGTTTCCACCCAATTTCCGCCTTAGGGATTCACTCATGCCCAGCCGGCGTGCACTGACCGCTCCGCCCGGCTCAAACACCACGAGTCGTAGGTGCCCAAAGGCCGCGATATACTGGTCTTGAACGCCTATGGGCTTCTGTGCTCTGTCAATCTCGATCTCACATGCTTCCCGAGCCAGACGCTCCGCGTCGACCAGAGTGCCGCGATAGGCATGGCATGCATGAAGCAAACCGACGGTTACGCTGCTGGACGACCCAAGACCGCTTCCCTGGGATGGGATATCCGCCAGCGTCGTGATCTCTACGCCGTGGGATATGCCAGTCATCTCCATGGCGCCCCGCACCAGCTCATGTTGCACATCCCCCACAGTCTCGCGAATCTCCTTCTTGGAGTAGTTGACGATGATGAGCTCATCGAACCTCTCCTTGATGATCACGTAGACATACTTGTCGATTGCAGAACTGACCACCGCTCCCCCATGTTGCAGGTAGTGATCTCGAAAATCGGTTCCGCCTCCGGCGAGACTGATCCGCAACGGGGTCTGCGTTATGATCATGGCGCGAATGTCTCCAATCTGAATTGGGCGTTCTTGAGGGCCGTCTCCGGCCCGACCTTTCCTGCAAGCACTTCTTGAAGTGCATCGATGATCGCGTTGGATGCCGCGCTCCATCCCCTACCGCCGGGAACTGAGCGGCAATGACCTAATGACCACGCCACAGCCGACCCCAGTTCCTCTTCGACCCAGGCGACCCCCTCCGAAATCGTCGGTAGCCAGCCGTGATCGATAAGCTTCTGACGCTGGTGGGAACCTGAGAAGAGCGTCGCCAGAAGAGGGGCCGCGACGGCTGTCCTCTGGATGTCCGAGGTAGTGAACCCGAAGGCCCACCCATCCGCACACGTGACGATGCGTCCCCCGTCCAGCACAGGCAGCGGCGCCTGCGCAATCGTCGCTGCAAAGGCACTGTTGTCCCGTATCATCGAGATCTCCCATGAACCGCCCTCCGCCATGGCGAACCGGCCGGATACGACACCTTGGTACACATCTGCCTGTTCCAGAGTGTGCAGATCCGGTGGGGCAACCTCGAGGGAGTCCACCAGCGCCGCGTAGATACCCATGGCTCGAGCTATCGCCGGTTGGTCGACGACCCATCTGTCAGCGAGGGGCAGCTCTGCTCCCAAGGCCCATGCCCAAGGAAGGAACTGGGCCACTGTGCTCTGCGAGCGCGCCCCGGGTGCTGCGAATCCCCAGACATCAACGGAACCATCACCATTAGCGTCGTTAGTAAGCGCTTGGGCAAGGGTGATGAACTCGTCGTACGTCCAGCCGGTCTGAGGCGCAGGAAGACCCGTGGAGTCAACGAGATCGGTTCGATAGTGAATCAACCGGACATCCATGTCATACGGTACGGCCCACACACGCCCGTTGCTGCTCACCACAGGCACTAGGATGCCAAGGCAATTCTCCTTCACCGCCTCTGCCAACTCAGGAGGCAGTGGCGTGAGAATCCCCCGGGAAACCAAATCCATAGTCCACGCCGTCTTGAACATGATGATATCCGGAAGGTGGCCCTCCTTTGCCATCAGGAGGAGCTTCTCCAGGAGCAGATTCGCCTTGCCAGGGCCAAAGCGGAGGGACAGCGCGGGGTATTTCGCACGATACTCATCAAACACGCGTTGTATGGAAGGATGCGAGGCGTCCGGGGAAAACCACGGGGGCAGCATCACCTCGAGTTCCCCTGAGTGCCGCCCGCAGCCTGCTGCCACGCAGGCCAAGACGAACGCAACAATACCGATGCGCATCACCAATGTAGTTTCCTCTCGGAGGAGTGTCCGCGGGCCAGTGGGGCCAGCGCCGCGACAAGCATTCGGGGAAACACCAGAAGGAGCGGGAGGCTCACCACAAGGGTGAACGCCATCAATGGCCCCGGTTCAACGGCGTATCCCGACAGGAACCGATCAATGCCCAACGACACGGTCATGCGCCGCTGGCTGCTCATGAAAAGGAGGGGAAGTAAGAAGCTGTTCCAGGCTGACGCAAATTCAAGTAGGAACGCCGCAGCGATGCCGGGCGCGGAAAGGGGCAGAGTCACCCGCAGTGCTACCTGCCAGGGAGAGAATCCATCCAACAGTGCCGCCTGCTCCAGACTCCTTGGCACCCCATCGATGGCTGCCTTCATGAGCCACACGGACAGAAGCACGCCGCCACCTCGTACAAGGGCAACGGCTACGGGATTGTCGAGCAGGCCCGCCATGCTCACCAGGTGATAGTATGCCGCCATGGCCGGCATCTTGGGCTGCATCCGGACCATGAGAAGCGCCGAGAGGACAACCGGCTTCCATCGCGACCTGGATCGTGCCAGCACATAGGCGGCGGGAAATCCCAGCACCGTGCCCATGAGCGCGGAGAGGCAGGCGACGGACGCGCTGTTCGCGAAACAGGTAAGAGCCCGGCCACGTTCGATTGCCACGCGCAGGTTGTCCAAGGAGATGACGCGCGGGTAGGCGATGGGCCCCAAAAAGGCGGGTTCACCCCGGGGGGATAGTGCCACCGCCATGGCGACCGCCACCGGGAAAACCAGGTACACGAAAACCACGATGAGACCGATGGTCCACATCAGGCGACGTGCCCTCATGCTGCCGCGGCCCCGGCCCATCGCAGACGCCAGACAACGATGCCAACCAAGACGAACGCTGCCAGCACCACGCTGCCGCCTGCAGCGGCGATGGCGGGCGTCGGATCGATGAGGAGTCGTTCCAGCAGGTAGGTGCTGGCCATGGTCGTCGTATGCATGGGGCCGCCCATGGTGAGCCTGGCAGGAAGGGCGAACTGCCCCGCCGACCGCATGGCCACCGCCACGAAACCGGCTGCCAACGCGGGCGTGAGCAGGGGAAGTTCAAGACAGACCAGTGTTCTACAGGATCCGAGACCGCTCACCGACGCGGCCCGATAGAGGTTGCGCGGTATCGCTGACAGCGCACCCAACAGAAACAGAGTGGTAAAACCGATACCCTGCCACGTGGCCACAATGACGAGAGCAGGCAGGGCGGTCCTTGACCCCGCCAGAAGCCGCAACGAGGGCAGCCCCAGCGTGTGAACCCAACGGTCAAGGTGTCCCACATCCGCCATCAGGATGCCTCGCCAGAGCACGACCGACGCCATCTCCGACATGAGCCACGGGGCCAGCAAGACCATAAACCACCAGGTCTGAGCCTTCCGCGAAAGATGGCTGATCGCCCTGGCCAGAGCCAGCCCCACCGCGATTTGAAACACCGCACTCCCCAAGGAGAACAGCGCGGTATTGAGAAGAGATCGAGCAAATACGGAATCCCGAAGGATAACGCGGTACGCACCTGCATGCGAGCCCCGAACGGGCGAGAAGCTCATGGCAATCACGTACAACGACGGCAGGACATCGGTGATTGCCACCAAAGCCAGGGCGCCCAATGCGAGGGCATACAATCGCCTGTCGCCCCTCATGCCAGGCGTCTTCCCGAAACCTGGTCAAACACGTGGAGCCTGCCGTGGGGCAGTGAGAGCCGGTAGCCCTCGCCCTCCAGGGGCTTTCCCCGCTTCAAACGAGCAGTAAGCCGCACGGTCGATGTCTGGAACATCAGCACTTGCTCGTGTCCCTGAATCTGGCGGGACACCAGGTGCGCGGGGCCTCCCGGCTCGACATGCACATCTTCGGGACGGAATCCGATAACCACGGGGCCAGCTCCAAAGGACTCCAGGTCGGGCAGGACGATTCCCAGATCCTTGGGCATATCCTCGCGCCGAATCAGGTTCATCGGGGGAAACCCCACGAAACCCGCCACGAACAGATCCGCAGGCTCGTCATAGATCTCGCCTGGCGTACCCACCTGCCTGATTCGCCCATCGCACACGACAACGACCTTGGTTCCCATGGTGAGTGCTTCGCTTTGGTCGTGGGTCACATGGATGAACGGGGCGCCGACACGCTCGTGAATATCCAAGACTTCCTGACCCATTCGGTGGCGAAGGGCCGGATCCAGCGATGCGAAGGGCTCGTCAAGCACATAGAGATCGGGTTCCCGTACGAGCGCACGGGCGATAGCCACCCGTTGCCGTTCCCCGCCGGACATTGCGGCGGGCCTTCGAGCCACGATCTGCTCGATACCCATCAGTTCGGCGATTCGTTGCACCCGTCTGTCGCGATCGTCGCGCGAAAGCCGCGCGGCTTTCAGGGGCAACTCGATGTTTTGACGACCCGTGAGGTGGGGAAAGAGCGCGCCATCCTGAAAGACCATGGAGATTCGGCGTTTCCCGGGTGGAAGCTTCTCGATTCTCCTGCCTCCCAGCCCAATGGCGCCTCGCACAAGTGGAACAAGACCGCACAGCGCCAACAGGAGCGTTGTCTTCCCACTTCCCGATGGCCCAAGGATCACCACCCGATCATCCCGTTGCGCACACAAGCAGAACCCATCGAGGGCGGGTGTGTCCCCATAGGTGACCGTCAGGTCCCTAATGTCAATATAGGACACTATGCGAGGCTCCCTTCGTCAAGACAGTTGACACTCAGGCCAGCGACATGCAAGAATGACGCCCCGGATGTGGTTTTCGGCAACTCGAAGGAGGTAGAAGATGCATCATCGCGTCGTCGTCGTCATCCTTATGCTTTCTCTCGGCATCGGAGCGGCGTGGGGCTCTGGTTTTGAGATTCCGGAGGTGGGCTCGCGCGCCATGTCGGTGGCCGTGGCCTTCACAGGCCTCGCCGATGACCCCAGTGCCGTATGGTTCAATCCCGCAGGCATCACATTCCTCAAGGGTCATCAGAGCACGGTCGGGTTCACCGCGATATCCGTACCGGGCACCAAGTTCACGGGCACGAATTCCGGAAGTCTCACCGCAGAGGTGAGCGAAGAAGCCAAGGACGACATCTTCATGCCGGTGCACATGTACTTCGTCAGCGACCTCGGCATGGAGAAGCTGCGCCTGGGTCTGGGAATCAACTCGCCTTTCGGCTTGGCCAAGCGCTGGCCCGCCGGTTCCACCTTCGCCAGCGATGTCATGGTCATGGGCTTGAGCCCCTTGTTTGTGAATCCCAACATCGCCTATCAGGTCATGCCATGCATGTCGGTAGCCGCAGGATTTACCTTCGCCAGGGCAAACGTGTCTCTTATGAAGGCGCCCTATAACTACTATGTCGACCTTGATGGCAACCCGACCCAGTTCGAGGGTGACAAGCTGTTTACACTCGATATGGAGGGCTCGGGTACCGGTATGGGATTCAACGGCGCCCTCATGGGCCGTCTAATGGAAGAGAAACTCGGTATCGGCGTGAGTTACCGCAGTGAGATCGAGATCGATTTCGAGGGAGATGCCAGCTTCGCCAACATCAGCAGGGGAACACTCCCCTACGATGCCAATGGCGATGGCACTCCTGATGCATTCCTGCCTGTCTCCAGGATGCTCTTCGGCTCGGAGACACCCATCAGCAACGCCATGGATGAGGGATCGACGACCCTTACCCTGCCCGCGACCCTGAAGCTCGGTGTCTCGTACAAGGTCATGCCGTCTCTCACCCTCACCGCCGACTATGATATAACCATGTGGTCAAGCTATGACACGCTCTCCGTGGTCTTTGACACGTTTACCGCGCTGAACAAACCGCAGGCGAAAGACTGGGAGGACACCCAGGCGATACGAGTCGGTGCCCTGTACAAGTTCGCCCCGTGGCTGGAACTGGGCGCAGGATTCCTGACCGACAAGAATCCCATTCCTGACTCAACCATCGGCGCCGAACTGCCCGACACCGACCGAACCGGTATCACTTTGGGCGCGACCATCGGCCAGGGCCCGTCGTCATTGAGCATCGGCTTCCTGCACCTCATGATGGATGACCGCGATGTGGACAATCTTGTCATGCCCAGCGCGGCCACAGGAGGCTCGGCATCCTACCAGACGGGAACCTTCGAGAACTCCGCGACGCTGTTCGGGGTTACCCTCTCCCACGCCTTCTAAGCGAATCATCCTGCGCTTCTGACGGCCCCGGCC
>JAFGKV010000214.1 GCA_016928395.1 Candidatus Fermentibacterota bacterium
CGGAGGAATGAGGAGCCCGAATGTCATCACCCGGCTTGACCGGGTGATCCAGGACTCGGCCGAGATGCTCCTGCCTGGATTGCCCGAACGAGTCGGGCAATGACGGGGGAGGTGTGGAAGTTGCACCATGTATCGTCCGGGCACGCCCGGGGCCCCCACTTGTTTGAGAGTCCGCCTTCAAAGGGCTCGTGATGAACCGCATCAGGCTGTAGCCCCGTCGCTCTGCGACGTGTCGCCCGGCGCAGAGCGACGGGGCTACAACTCAGCGTACTCTCAACTCCGAAAGACCTGAGTGCGCCCGCGCCCTCAGAGGCCGCACTGAACCCTGAGGACTGGCGAGGCCGTCAGGGCCCTAACCCCTGGCGCGGTCCCGCTGGGCCGCCTGGGCGTCAGTGATGACGCGCCACGTGTCCTCGAGAGTCTCTGGAACCCGGCTGGCATCGGCCTCGGGCTTGCGCACCAGCGTCAATGCGCCGGTCGGGCAGGTTGTGACGCACAGGCCACACCCTATGCAGCGTTCGGCGCTGTACTCAATCTGGCCATCAGCAACCGCAAGGGCCTGCATCTGGCACCGGTCCACGCAGATAAAGCAGCCGCTGCAGAGCGTGGCCTCGAACTGGGCGAGAAACGAACTCACCACCGCGTCCGCGGGTCGCCGGCGATGCTTCAGACCTTGGAGAATCCCGCAGCAGCAACCACAACAGCAACAGATGAAGGCGATCTCCCTGGAGTTGCTCGGCTGCAGCACCAAACCAGCGTCATTGGCAGCCGTGAGGATCTGTCGAACCTCCGCCAGATCGATCGCCCGTGCCCTCCCGGTACGAACATAGTAGTCAGCCCAGTCACCGAACACCAGGCAGGTTTCCTCTGGCGCATCGCAGCCGCGGCCGCTCAGCGTGGCCTCCTTGCGGCAGATGCAGTGTGCCACTGCGAAGCGATCCTGGGCAGCCAACAACCCCTCGATGTGGTCGTAGGCCAAGACCTCCCGCTGCGTAGCAATGCTGGCCTCGACGGGAATGGTACGCATCTGGGGAATGGTCCGGACAGGGGCCCTCCGCTTGAGGGTGCCCCAGTACTCATTCAGATCCCCTATCAATGCCCCATCGAGGTTGTTCACCTGGAACTCGTAGATGCCGACCACGAAAGGAGCGGCCTGGTAGAGCACGGAACCCTGCGGTGGTTTCACCGAGAAGATCAGCCCTTTCTGGGCCATCTGCTCCAAACGCGGCTCGACTTCAGAGAGCGGCAAGACCACCCGGCGGGCAATCACTGCGGGCTCCGCCCTCTCCAGGGTGACGTGGACGGCCAGGGCAGCCTCCTCAGGAGTGAACAGCCTCTTCAGGAGCGGAAGCTCGGCGCCGGTCTTGCTGGGCGGGAATCCGCCGGGAAGGCGATCCAGGTGCTCTGCCAATGCGCGGTAGAGATCATCATTCATGGGGGCCTCGTCGGTGGAAGACTGGGAGGGTCATTGTCCAGGAGGTCGGGAAAACCTTCCTGGCCCGGTGGATGGTTGGCAATCCCGATGCGAAAGCCTCGCGCCGGTCATACACTGGCGCACACCGCCCTCGTCCTTACGCTCCCCATCAGTCGATCAGCACGAGCACACGCGTGGTGACGAGACTCGGTGTCGAGAGGCGGGCGAGGTAGACGCCGGGGCCGCAGCGCGTCCCGTCGTCGGTGAGTCCGTCCCAGATCGTGCGGTGGAGGCCGGCGGGGAAGTCGGCGTCAGCAGGCGTTGCGACCAGGTGGCCCGCCAGGTCATGAATCGTGAGAGTCGCTTCGGACGGGTGGGCAAGATGGAAGCCGAGGACGGTCCGCCCATGAGAAGGGAGGGGGAACGTAGCCAGGTAGGTGGGCAAGAAATCCGCCTCCTCAGACGGCCCGAGGCCCACGCCAAAGCGCCACGCCGGGCTCAGCAGGCCGCGCTCGGTCCCGTCGAACGCGAAGGCGCGCCACCAGAACACGCCTTGGCCGGGAAGCTGAGGACTCCATGATCCCGCGCCGTCTGCCACCTGAATTTCGCCCGAGGCCGCTATGAGCATCGTGAGCAGGGAATCACCGTACAGGAAAAACCCGCATGTCAGGGAGTCGCCATCGGGATCGGGACTGACTGCGACCGAAAGAACCGGCAGTACCACTAGGGAGCCGTCGGGGGGGTTGAGGGGAGTCGGCGGCCCCGGCGGCGTGTTGCCCGGGGTCGGGCCGGCAATCTGCACATCATCGATATGCCACCCGTCGGCAGTGATGGACACGTCGGTCTCGAGACGAAACCGAAGGAGAAAGGAGGTCGACCCCTGGAATTGATCCAAACCATGGGCAACCTGGCGCCACGGGGCACTCCCGCTGTACTGGGGCCCAAGCTGCCGCCATGCGGCCCCGCCATCGCCGGAGGCTTCGACAATGCAGTGGTCATATCCCTCCTCGGTGCTGTAGCGATGCCAGAACGAGAGCTCTGCTCCCGGCACCGACGAGAGATCCACCGCATGGGCGAGGCGAACCGCGGAATCGGCGTAGTTTTCATAGGAGGCACCGGGGGAATCTGTCAGCGAGGTAACAGGTGAGTTCGCGTCTTCCACCGTCAGGCCCCAGGATCCCTCGGGGACCCAGGCGCCCAAATCACCCTCGAAGTCATCGAAGAAGAGCGCCGGTGGGCGCCCCACCCTAAACCGCACACGTTCCTCGCCCACAAAACCAGAGGTGTGTGCACGAACTATCATGGTGATGATATGGCCCTGGGGGGCCGAATCGTCAACGCTGAACACGATATCAGAGCACTGCACGGTATCCTGGGCTGCCAGCCCGGGGATGGCAGCACCGGGAGTATGTAGCAGCACGTAGGCATCATCGGTCGTGAGCGAGATGGTCCCGGGGGAAGCGGAAGCGGTTACCGCCCGATTCTCCATGGCGAAGGTCACGCGGATGGTCTCGCCGGGGTCGATTCGCCCGTCGCCATTGCCGCCGCCAATGCCCCAATCCGCCACCGCAAGCCATATCCCTGCGCTCTGGGACGCGTGGAGCAACGGCGCCCGGCACTCCTCGATCAGAGCGGGCACTTCATGCTCGGCAGGCCAGAAGCCCGAGCCGCCGATTTCAATGGTCGACGAGATGATGCGGTTCTTGGCCTCCGTATCTCCGTAGGCATAGTCGGTGGTCATGCCACTACACAGGTACAGCACCTCGGCAGGCTGGGCCACCGCATAGCCATTGTCGGCGCTGAGCCGGCGCGCCCAAGTGCGCAGGAGATCGTCATCGGGAGCGGGGGCACTGGTGTAGCCCCAGGGGATGAGCGCAGCGCCGAGAAACGAGTGCATGGAGAGGTGGGTCACGAGTCTGCGGGATACCATGAACGCGATGATGGCTTGGGTCTCAGGCTCCGACGAAGGGGCCGGCCCGCGATACACATTGCTGGCCGGATCCGCGGATGACCCGTCGTCCCGGCCCCACTCATAGGAATAGTTGCGGTTGAGGTCGACGCCGAATGTCCCGTTCCCATTGTCTCGGCGGTTCTTGCGCCACATGCCCCCGCCCTGGGGATTGACCTGTTCGTTGTAGACCATGCCGTCAGGATTGACCACGGGAACAAGGAAGATCTGCCGCTGGTCCACCACGGCACGTATCTCAGGATCATCGTCGTAGCCAGAGCAGAGAAGACGCGCAAAGTCAAGAATGGTCTCGACAGACATCACCTCCCGCGCGTGGTGGAGGCCATCGATGAGGATTTCGGGCTCGTCTTCATCGAGGTGTGGGTTGTCGCTTATCTTCAGCGCCCAGATGGGGCGACCCTCGTGGCTAGTGCCCAAAGAGAACGGCGCGGCGGTGATGGCCGGGCACGCGGCATGCACGCTGTCCAACAAGGCTTTCGCCTCGGCAAGCGTGTGGTAGATCCCCCATGCCGGGCCGCGGATCCCCGCGGCGTAGCGAGCTTCAAGGTCCTCGATCTCCACGTGGACGGCGTACCCTGACCCACGCAACCGATGTAGGGTGGCCGGATCGGTTACAATCCAGCAGATGTCTCCCTTCCTACCGATCACATCAATGCCAGAAGTCACCGGCAGCGGATCCGTTGTCTCGATCCGCGCCTGGACATGCCGTGCGTGCGCGGCGCCGCAGAAGGCAGCTGCACCGAGACTGATCAGCGCCCAGGCGATGGGGAGCGGGCATCGGCCCCAGAAACGAAGCCCGCCGGCCCCGGATGGACTGCTCAGCCTTCCACCTTGTCCCACGCCTCCGGGATCTCTGCGGGAAACGACCACAAGCGCAGCCTGTTACGATCACCGGCGTACAGCCCACCGCACCCAGCCTGGTAGCCGACCCAAGCGCGAAGGGCCACATTGTTGAGGCAGTTCTCCGTGACGATGGTCTTCGTCTTCTTCTCGGGCTCGCTCTCGAGGAGGGCACGGGCATCGGTGAACCGGCTCTCTGCGGCCAGATGCGCCGGATCTGAATTCAGCTCCGCGAAAGCGATCTGCCGGAAGATCTTGCCCGGCCGATGGGTGGCATACCATGCATACTCGGCGGGAGTCAGGCTGGAAAGCACGATGAACTCGATGGGCGAGAGCACCATGTAGAGACGGGGCGTACGCGCCACTGAGCCT
Source organism: Candidatus Fermentibacterota bacterium (assembly GCA_016928395.1). Taxonomy (GTDB): domain Bacteria; phylum JAFGKV01; class JAFGKV01; order JAFGKV01; family JAFGKV01; genus JAFGKV01. The sequence continues at coordinate 4,596 of JAFGKV010000214.1, forward strand.
CTCGCGCCGATGGCGTGGGCGACCTCGTCGGGCGTCATGTGTTCGTGACACTCATGCGTGGCATACTGCGCAACCTCTCCGCCGGGATTAAGCTCCAAGACCTGGCCGCCTGTCTTCACCAGGAAGCAGCGGCGATGGGCATCCAGGGGCGTACAAGAGAATCCATTGTTGGACAGGGCGGTCTTGGTACGTGAACCGGCCTCCAGTGCCGCCAAAGCATCGTGGGTGTCGCGCTTCGGATCACGCCAGCCACCTTCGTCAAGGTAGGAAAAGAGCGGCATCGCACCCTCGATGGCCAAGTCAAAGAAAACAGACCTTCCCCTGAAGTACTTGCCGGAGCCCGGGCTCTTATGTCGCGCCAAGCCCTCTATACCCAGACTCGTAGCTACGACGAACCCCTGTGGGATCGAGAGTACAAGATTCTGTGACATGGTGTGCTCCTTTGTGTTCACCGTGAGCTATTCTACCCGCACCCCCAGAACGGTGCACTGCACTTCCCCTTCGTGAACCGGAATCTGGGGGGTCTGGCGGGAAGCGCGCATGGGGTTCTGGGCCAGCGACACTGTGATGAGCCGCTGAGCAGGGCCTAGCTTCCGAACCTGCGCGAAGCGAAGGGAATGAGTTGCCGAAAGCTCGCCGCCGCGGTAGAAGCGGGCCGATACCGTTGCCCACGCAAGCGAAGGCGGTCTCCCCAGGGCCTTCTCCGTCTCACGCCACACTGCAATAGCGTCGTCCGAGAGGCTGATGGTGACGCGGATGCTGTCAGGATCAACCCGAAAATCCTCGAATACCAAGCCTGCGTTCTCCACCAACTCCATCTCCAGGGCGTCAAACGCCCGCTTTGCTTCGGCCCGTTGTGTCATCTGCCGTCCCGCGTCGGGGAGTGTGCTCGCATCCTCCTTCCTCGAATCACCACCACAAGAAAGCAGGGAGGAGAGCAACACGGCCACGATGGGAAGGCTCACGAGCCTGAACATGGCAGACTCCTTTCAACCAGCATCTAGATGAACACCCGAGAATATCGAGGATTGAGCATCACAAAGAGAGCAGATATGGCCAAACGCGTCAAGGTTTTCCTCCCCCTCAACTGCCTGGGTGACCCATCTGGTGTCCCTATGGGGCATGGGGCGGTGGCACGGGCCCCTGAGATAGTACCCTATGCCAAGATCCGAGGATCAGCCATCATCGACGGGGACTTCCGGACATCAACCTCATGCCGGCGCGAGCGTCAATTGCTTGCATATCGGCGCAAAGAGGAGGAGCATTGGGATCCAGGACAGTCGGCCTCGCCAGTCCGGGCTTGTTTGAGGGAACATGCAAACCTCATAGACGCACACGTACTCGTACACGCCCTCGACTGCCCCAGCTCGTCGATTACGAGTACGACAACGACAACGATAGCGACCCCGCGCCGCCGACGGGCGACCAGGGACGATCGCCCCTACCACGGCAACGGTTTCTCGTCGCGCTGGGCGGGCCTGATAGCTGAGGGCCGATAGTTGACAGCCGATAGCTGACAGCCGATAGCTGACAGCCGATAGCTGACAGCCGATAGCTGACAGCCGAGAGCCAACTGCCGGCCGTACTCTCAACCCTGAGAATTCTGAGGGAGCCCGGCGTCCTCAGAGGCCGCACTGAACCCTGAACCCTATACCCCGTCCATCGCGAGCGGCCACGCTACCGCCCCGGATCAAGGATCACGTACAGCGGCAGAGCCAGCGTTCCCCCCAGCTCCTGGGCAAGGCGCTGATTGCGCTTCTTGTCGGGACCGCCATCGGTGTAAAGCCGAACCCGCACGAACTTCTTGAACTCCTCCTCCACGGACGAAAGGGTGAACACCTTGTGCTCCATAAGCTTGCAGTTTGTGCACGTGTAGCCCGAGAAATCGATGAATACTGGCTTGCCACCGCGCCGTGCGAGGTCCAAAGCGGCATCATAGTCTTCCGACCAGGCTTCGGCCTCGGATCGCTCAGGAGGCGGGAGTAGACCGTCCAAAGCCCCCCACACGGGTCTGTCGCCCAGGCCAAACGCCAAGTGAATCGCCAATGCACACGAGGCCAGCGCCAGGAACATTCTGGGGACACCAACGGAACCGGGCTCCGGGTCGTCATGGGGCAGACGCAGCTTGTCTAGGAGATAGAGCGCCAGAAACAGGAAGGTTGCCACCCAGATGGTCAGCACGGTGGTGCGACTCAACAGGTTCCAGCCAAGCACGGCATCGGCATTGGAGAGAAACTTGAACGCCGCAGCAAAGATCAAGAACCCCATGCCCACCTTGATCCGGTTCATCCACCCTCCGGCATGGGGCAGCGATGCCAGCCAGCCGGGGAAGAGCGCCAAGAGAAAGAATGGGAATGCAAACGAGATGCTGTAAGCCAGCATGCCGATCAACGGCCAGGAGACCTCTCCCTGCGACGCCGCAACCAGAAGGGCGCCAACAAAGCCCGCCGTACACGTGAACGAGGCCAAGGTGAAGCCCAAAGCCATGAGCAGCACCGTGATGATTCGACCGGCTCTCCCCTGGCGGGGGGTCGCACTCATCCCTCCCGATGACACCCGGATCTCGAACATGCCCATCAGATTCAGCGTGAAGAAAATGAGCACGGCCGCCAGGATCAGGTTCATGAGAGGACTCGATGCTATGTTCTGGACGCCGCCGGCACCGAGCAGTATCGACACTACCAGTCCGATGGCAGTGTAGGCGAACACGATGCCGCCCGAATACGCGCCAGCCAGCATCACCGACTCGCGTCTGCTGCCCAATGCCATGCGGCTGAAGAAGCTGATGGTAATGGGAATCATGGGAAAAACGCAGGGTGTCAGGAGCGAGAGAAGCCCCGCGAGGATGGCGCCGCCCAAGAAGGGTAGAATCCCTGTGCGTGCTTCCGACGCCACGCCCTGTCGCGACTTCAGGAAGGCAAGGAACCGCTCCTCTGAGGGGTCGTAGCCCACAAAAGTAGCCACCACATTCACGCCACCAGCCTCCTGCGCCGTCGCTTCGTCCGGTGCGGAGAGATCAAGGGTAATCGGCGGGACGATGGAGGGGAGCGGGGGGGCGACTGATGAGGGGGGCCCCGAAACCGTCAGATTCACCTCGAAGGGCACCTCTGCGGGAATCCTGCACGATGTCTCGTCGCAGAGCTGGTAGCCAAAGAGGCCCCGCAGCATGCGGGATCCCGGCTCAAGCGCCGGAGACACTCTTACTGGCAGGCCAAACTCCACTCCTCCTCCGTGCCACGGCACCTCGACCTCAAAGATCTCGTCGTAGTGCATCGTGGGCCGGGGTTCACGGAGAGAACCGACGGGGGTGAACGACGAGGAGTCTTCCAGCTCCACAGAAGTCGGTAAGCCCGAGAGCTCCGGGGGCCTCACTCCGTATATATGAAACCCTTTCGGAACGGTGGCCTTCACGACCAAAAGCATCTCGCCCCCCGGTTCGACCTGGGACGGCGTTACCGAAGCGGCAACTAGAACCGATTCCTGGCCGGCAGCGTGCGGCGCCCCAAGCTGCACTTGGGCCACCACCAAAGCGAGAACGAAGCCCGCCGTAATCACTCGTCGGATGCCTCGTCGATGAGGCTGTCGATGGCCGAGATGATTTTGGCCCGGGAAGGAACACCTGACAACTGCTGCACGACCCGGCCCTTGTGCATGAACAGAAGCGTCGGTACGCCGAGAACCCCGTAACGAGCGGCCAAGTCGGGCTGTTCTCCCACGTCCACATGGCCGACCAGAAGACTTCCGTCATACTCCTTGGTTATCATTTCGACCTGGGGTTCAAGGGTCTTGCACGGCCCGCACCAGGCGGCGCCGAAATCAAGAAGCACCGGCGTGGCGTTCTGGATGACTTTCTCGTTGAAGTTTTCGGCGGTAATGTGTTCCATTGGCATTGGATAACTCCCTCAGGGCTGGAGGCGGGTAGCATTGGCCGGGGGCCTGGGATTGACGGGTCGCGGACGAAAGGCAAACTATGCGTTTCCATTCCCGCCGGTCAAGAGGCAAAGGAGGGCGCTCCATGATGCGCGATCCGCGGTGGCAGTCGAGCAATCTGAATGCAGTTCTTGGGTGCTGCTGCATCGAGGGAATCACGGTGGGGCCGTCACCACAATTCCTACGGGAACAGCTTGAGATCTCCGCGTCGACTATGGCCGCCCCCGAGGGGTGGGATGCGGGCATTCGTGACCTGCTGCGAGCCGGCGGGTTCCGACCCGCGGGCCGGAACAGGCCCGCGCATGAATTCCTGGCTCGCTCCGGCGCTCCACTGGCCAGCATCTCGTCGGTCGTGGACGCCAATAACGTCATCTCGCTGCGACGCCGCATTCCGGCCTCGGTGATTGATGCCGCAGTCTGCGGCGAGGAGATTATCATCAGGGAGGGCGTGTCTGGTGAACGATACGTGTTCAACCGGTCAGGTCAGGAGCTGGATCTTGAAGGGCTTCTGGTAGTCTGCGCCTCGTCCGAATCACCGGTTGCCAGCCCGGTGAAGGACTCGTTGGCGGCCCATGTGACCGAGAAGACCCAGGCAATCGTCTTCTGCGCGTATGGCAGTCTCCGGTTGATGGAGCCGCCCGCGATGGAGGCTGTGATCGACGACTTCGCCCGTCTGGCGATACCAGCAGCCGGAGGCCAACTCAGCGCCGCGTGGGTCGTGACGGCCAGCGGACTCGCATGCTGGCGAACAGAAGTCTGTGAACGCCCGGGCGAAGCAGGGGCATCGTGCAAAGATGTGTGGCGTGCAAGGCGTTCGAAAACAGAGGAGTGAAGGAGTCCGGCCTGAATCGAAAACCGACAACTAAGCTGTGACTTCATGCAAAGCCGCCCCAGCATCCAGCGCTACGGGACGGGGCTGACGCTCATCCTCACTGCGAAGCGGTGGTGCGGCGTTCTCACCCAGGGCATGGAACGAGCGGGTGTGGTGAGGAGCACGAAGGACGTCACCCGGTATGACCGGGTGATCCAGAGCTGGGTCCAGATGCTCCTGCCTGGATTGCCCGATCGAGTCGGGCAATGACGGGGATACGATCAGGAGGCAGTCCGGGCAGCGAAACAGATAACTGCGAACTGTGAACTGTCACCCTGTCTGAGAGAACATGCAAAGCTGTGATCTCACACACGTGCTCGTGCTCGACTGCCCGGCTCGTCGATTACGACTACGACAACGATACCGACCCCGAGCCCCGCCCCCGGCGGGCGACCTGGGGTGCATGGACAGAGTAGGAGGGCCTTCAGGCCCGACACGGGCGGCGGTCGGAGTTCCGCCCCTACAATGCCTGCCGTTCCTCGCAGCGCTGGGCGGGCCTGACAGCTGACAGCCGACAGCCAACAGCCAACCATACTCTCCACCTCGAAAACCTGGGTACAGTCGCATCCAGAGGCCCCAATGACAACTGATGACCGTGAACCGTGAACTGTGAGCGGAGCGAGCTCCTACCAGATCTCGCGGCGGTCCTTGAGGCTGAAGATGCGCATGCCTCCGGTCTCGCTGCGGGCCACGAGCTCTGGAGTCTCGTCACCCTCAATGTCTAGCAGGAACAACTCACGCCCAAAGGATTCTCCCAGATCCCATTCCGCCTGGAAGAACACGGTGCTCAAGACGATTCCCGAGCTGAGGACAATCTCCAGCTCACCGTCGCCATCCACATCGGCCACGAGGCAATCTGTCGCGGTGGTCGCGTCAGCGCTTGTCCACTCCTTGAAGTGGTTTGCGCCGTCGACGATAACGAGTCGACCACCCGTCAGCAGGAGGATTTCCAACTGGGGATCCTGGTCAACGTTTGCCACCACGAGGGCAGTGATGGAGGGGTAGGTCTCATCTTGACTCCGCCACAGTGACGCCAAGGTCTCCCCGTCATAGACGGCGAGTTGCCCATCGGAAGTCGCGATTACGATGTCGATGCCGCCAAGCCCGTCAAGATCCGCCGCCGCCAGGGCGCGCACCGCCGCCGAAACGCCCACCTGCTTCGTCTCACGAAACCCACTGCCTTTGTCATCAAGGCGATGCAGGCGCCCGCCTTCATCACCGTAGTACAGTGTCACGCGGCCCGAGTCGTCAGCCACCATGGCCATGGGTTCCCATAGCCGGGGTAAACAGTGCGTGTCGGACGCGGCAGTAAGCGTCAAAGGCAGACTGACAGCGATACAAAGGAAGCCTGCGTTCATCTTCCACCTCCGCGTAGAGAAGAATCCCAACTACGTACAACAGGTAGAACTCCGGCGACGGCCCTAGTAGACGCCTGCATCGTCATGGACGGTTGCGCCTGTAGTGAGCCAGCGTCGCGAGTGAGATTGTCATGATAGAGGCGGCCGATCCACACACGCCTGCCAGGAGATTGATGCCGCCGGGCGATGGCCCTGGCCCAACCTGCAACGCGTCTGCAAGCCAGCCAAAGAAAAACCCGCTGACCAATCCAAGGACGATAAGCCCCTTGAGTCCACCGGTCGGTCGCCGGGGCAAAGCCTCTTCGGCGAGCCACCCCAGGACGGCAGTAGCTATGGCCAGCACCCCAAAGCCGACCGTGGTGTTCACGATGTGGCCCGCACTGAAGCCGATGCCTTCGCCGCATCCGCCGATCTCGAGGTACGCGCGCGCATGAGTTGCACAAGATGCAAGAGCCCCTCCCGCGTCAGAGCCGAGACCGCCGCAGCGCCAGGTCCATGCAGCGAAACCAAGGCTTCGGCGCCTTCCGCCAGGCGGTCGATCTTGTTGAGTACCACTATCCGATCCACATGGGCGGCACCGATCTCCTCCAATGTGGCCGTCACCACACCAAGCCGGCGTTCCATGTCCATGGTGGCAGCATCGACTACGACCAGCAACAGGTCGGCTTGGGCCACTTCCTCCAGAGTGGAATGAAAGGCAGCCACCAAGTGATGGGGGAGTCGATCGACAAAGCCCACGGTGTCGGTGAGTAGGGCATTCACTCCGTCGCCAAGGTGGAGGCGGCGGGTTGTCGGATCGAGGGTCATGAAGGGCTGATCCGCCACCGGCAGTGAGCTCTTGGTGAGGCCGTTCATGAGGGTTGTCTTGCCGGCATTGGTGTAGCCCACGAGCGATACCCGAAACAAATCCCGTCGCCGCTCACGGACAAGGTGCCGATGGCGCTCCACCGAACGAAGGCGACCCTTGAGGGCGGCAATGCGCCCACGAACGGTTCGCCGGTCAGTCTCTAGTTGGGTCTCTCCCGGGCCTCTGGTACCGATTCCTCCCCCCGTGCGGGAGAGGTGTACCCACATGCGAGTGAGCCGGGGCAGCAGGTACTGATACTGGGCCAGCTCAACTTGGAGTTTTGCCTCGCGGGTGCGCGCCCGCGCCGCGAAGATGTCGAGGATGACCTCGGTACGGTCTATGACCTTGATACCCATCGCGGCCTCCAGGTTTCGCACCTGGGCCGGCATCAGATCCTGATCAACCACCAGGGTATCGGCCTCTGCAGCGTGTGCCTTTGCGGCAAGGTCGCTGACCTTACCCTGACCAAAGAAGTGACCCGCGCCGGGACGGGAGCGTTTCTGCACTTCCGAACCCACCACCCGGGCGCCGGCTGCGCGCACCAAGCCACCCAGTTCATCCATAGACTGTTCGATCTCCCACGCCGACGATGCCGGGGAGTATAGCCCGGCGAGGAACGCTTTCTCAAGCTTGCGGTACGGTGCAAGTTCTATCAAGACAGCTCCGATCTCCGGCCGAAGGGACAAGGCAAAGTATGCCGGTTCCGGCAAGGAACATCTCGCGATGACCCGCCAAGGTCAAGGCGCCCGAGGGCGACGGATAGGCCGCGCCGACGTTCCAAGGCACCTAAACCAAGATGCCCGACGGACGTGCTCGCCGTTCGCAGGCGACCTCACTCGCACTGCGGTAATCGTTCGAGTAGGTGACACAGACGGAGTTCCCCACGCCGGCCATCGCTCCCGGCAGGGGCTTCGGATTACGGGAGATGGAGGCCGACGCCTGACGGGGAGCGGGAACGCCCGCTCCCCGTTGCGTAGGCCGGTCGAGGCTACTGTTGAATCTCGAAGTCGAACTCACCCGTGGCTGCGGAGGCGGCCGACTCATTGCTCGCCGCATCCACCGCCGTAATCCGATAGAAATAGTTC
>JAFGKV010000215.1 GCA_016928395.1 Candidatus Fermentibacterota bacterium
AGAGGAAGATACCATCAGTGTTATTGCCGGAGATGACATTCCGGCTTCCAGGTGTCGTGCCGCCGATGATGTTGTTGCTCTGCCCGCCCTCAATGCGGATTCCCGTGGTCGTGTTCCCGCGGTCGAGCGTACCCGTGATATCGGTACCGATGTAATTCCCCTCGATGAGGTGGCCGGCACCGGTTCCATTGATGAAAATACCATTTCCCGGGAAGCGATTGATGACCAAGCCCCTGATCACGCAGTTGCTTACATTGTTCAGTTGGATGCCGCGACCCGTGGCACCACCGTTGCCGCGGAGTTCAACGGTCAGCACGGCATTCGACGTGTCGGGTGCCGCCACGGTGTTGAGTTGCGCACCCAGCTGCGTGTAGCCATCAATCATCACCCCCTGGTTGATCGTGGGGAGATTGCTGGCAGGGGCGATGGACCAGTAGGCCGGCGGACCGGCAACGTAGCCCGGGTCCGACGTCGGGATGTCGAAGGTGATGGTATCCATCCCCGCGATGCTGTTGGCCATGGTGATGGCCTCGCGAAGCGACCCTGGTCCACTGTCACTGGTAGTGATGACAACGAAGGGATCAGTCACCATGACGCACTGCGAGAATTCCGACGTGTTCCCGCCGGGATCGGTGGCCGTCGCTGCTATGTACCAACCGATCGCCACTGCCGTGGAGATAGTTGTGGTGAAGGAGACGTCTCCATTGACATCCGTGGTGACACCCGCCGTTCCCACCCAGGTTGCCCCTTCGCCGTATCCGGTGGGATCGGCGGCAGCGCTGGCGTAGAAGTCTAGAGTGAACGCCGTGCTAGGCGTGCTGTTGAGGGCGCCCTGTACACGGGTGGTCGATCCCGCCGGATACGCTGAGCTCAGCACGGGGTGGTTCTGGACATTGTTGGGCCCGGTATCGACGTCTGCCGAGTCATTGACGCTCACGCCGTCGTCATTCAGGTCAATGCCGAGGCCGGCATTGTCTAGTATCGAGTTGCCTCGAATGGTGTTCCCCGTGGCTGAATGGATGCCGACGCCAGCATTTCCACTGTTGGCGATGATGTTGGCTTCCCCTGCTCCGGTGCCCCCGATGGTGTTGTTGCTGGGGTCAAGGAATAGCCAGATCCCACGGTTTGCGTTGCCCAGCGCCGACGTGCCGGTCACATCGACGCCGATGAAGTTACCTTTGATCGAGTTGTTCGATGCTGTGGCAGAAACAAGCCAAATGCCATGATTGCTATTGCCCGAAATGATATTGCGGTCACCGGGTGAGGCTCCGCCAAGGGTGTTGGTGCCGCTCATGACGACGATGCCATCAGTCCCATTCCCGAGATCGCTGGTTCCGCTCACGTCAGTGCCTATGTAGCAGCCCCTTATGTGAGCACCGCCAGGGGTGTTGATCAGGATACCCGGAGATCCGTAGCGGTTGATGACCAGGCCCTGCGCCACACAGCCGCCTGCAGACACTTCCAGGCCGGTTGTCGATCCTCCCGCACTGGATCCGTCGAGTTCAATCTTCAGCGCGGCATTCGACGCTCCCGGAGCAGGTGTCGTGTTCGGCTGAGCTCCCGGTTGGGAATAGCCATCGATTATCACTGTATCGCTCAGAACCGGCAACGCCGAGTCGGGCTGAATCGACCAGTAAGAGGGAGGGCCGACCACGTACCCCGGGTCACTGGTGGGAATGTCGAACAGGATGGTGTCAGGTCCTGCCGAGGCGTTGGCATACAGGAGCGCCTGTCGTAACGAGCCCGTGCCGGCGTCGTTGGTGTTCACCACCGTCAGGGTCAGCTTGCTGACCTCTCTGTTCGCGCCGAATTCGGAGGTGTTGGCGTCTGGATCGGTCGCGGTCGCACACACATACGAACCCAGCGTCAAGGGTGGTGAATACGTGACGCTGAATGCCGCGTCACCGTTGCCATCCGTGGTCACCATGGTGTCCCGAAGCCAGGTCGTTCCTTCACCGTAGTTCGTTGGATCAGGGGTGGGGTTGGAGTAGAACTGCAGGTAGAAGGTCGTGCTGGGCGTGCTGTTGAGGGTGCCCTCCATGACCGTCAGGGCGGCATTGCTCTTCGCGCTGGTGATGACCGGGTAGTTCTGCAGGTAGTTTGAGTCAAAATCGGGATCCTGGTAGTCATTGTAGGTCCAGCCGCTGGCAGGGTCGCCCGACTTGGCGAGATCGATGCCCAACCGGCCGTTTGAGTGGATCGAATTCCCCATAACCCCGTTGAAGTATGCCCAGAAGATCCCGACGCCACAAGAGTCGTTGAACGCGATGGTGTTCCAATACCCGCTCGAGCTACCTCCAATCTCTGTGTGGTTGCTATTCACATAGACCCCATGGCCACCATTACCGACATCGGCGGTTCCCGCGACGTCAGTCCCGATTCGATTACCCCGTATCAGTGTGTACTCGCTGTTTCGCAGCCGTATGCCGCTCCACGAATTGCCGGAAATCGTATTGCCCTCGCCTGACCCCGTGCCGCCGACAGAGGTGGCATCGCTCAGGAGCAGGCCTATGCCGTCCTGGCTGTTGGCAAGGGCACCCGACCCCGCGGCATTGATCCCGACGTAGTTGCCCTGAATGACCACGTCATTGATTCCATACGCAAAGACTCCACACCCGTCGTTCCCGGAGATGACATTGCCGGCTCCTGAACTCGGGCCGCCGATCACCGCGTCCGTTGATCCGCCCGGGCTTGTCTTGTACATCAGATAGACACCGTGACGGGTATTGCCGAGATCGGCGATCCCATCCGCGTGTGTGCCGATGTAGTTGCCACTGATAATGGTGCCAGTGGACCGCTGCGAGAGCACGATACCGTCACCGTTGTTGCCGGAGATGAGATTCCGGGCTGCGGCCGTCGTGCCTCCGATGAGGTGGTTCTGACCATAATCGATGGATATGCCATACCCCGTGCCGGAGCCGTTCGCCAGGGCGGTTATGCCGCTGGCCCGGGTGCCGATGTAGTTGCCCTGCACGGTAATCTCGGCCGTCAAGCCTGCCGAACCGATCTGGATTCCTCCGGTTGTGTTGCCGGAGATCACGTTCCGTGCGGCAGGTGTCGTACCGCCGATGGTATGCGTACCGTGGGGGGCATCGATGCCGATGGCATTTCCGTAGGCAGTGACCCCATTTGCATTGGTGCCGATGTAGTTGCCCTCGACTACCGTGGGACCGCCGACCAGATAAATGCCGGCGCCGCTCCAACTATTGATCACCAAACCGCGTACCGTGGAACTGCCGAGCAGGTGCAATCCGTTGGCGGATGCGCCCGCGTTGACGCCGCTCAGTACGATCCTGAGGAGCGCGTCGGTCGCGCCCGGAGAGGCAACGGTGTTGGGCTGTGCGCTTGGTTGCGTATATCCATCGATGAGCACGTCATCAAACAAAGACAGTGTCGAGGCACTCGGCCTGATAATCCATCGGCTGGGAGGTCCCGGCGTATATGCCGAATCACTGGTGGGGATGTTGAAGTAGACTGAATCGAAGCCTGCATGTCCCTCGGCATCCCATAGTGCCTGAGCCAACGATCCCGGTCCGCTGTCTCGGGTGTTGATCACCGTGTAGATCGTGGCCTGACTCTGCCCCGGATTCTGGACGAGCACGAGCACAACGACCAGAAGGGCTGACCGCGCGAGGTTACTGGACATGGAAGACCTCCGTTGGTTGGGTGACCGGGGTTGATGGAGTGAGGCAGATCTGGTAAGATGTGATGAACGGCTTGACGGAACGGCCCGTCACTCACAGGGGGAGCACCCCGAGGGAGCGAGTCAGGCATAGAGGGGTGGGGTGCCCGGCAGCCTGATGCCGTGGACGCACAAGATACGCAGAGAACGGGGAGCGGGGCTCCTGTGGCATGACGCAATCCTCATGAGCGGGCGGACTGCCAAGCCGTCCTATGGAGGATTAGTATACTACAGCGCACCACCCTGTCAAGGAGACTGCAACAAATCGGATCAGCGTAGCAGATGGGAACTGCCCCCTTGGTGAGACGAGACACATGTACTGTGCCGCGGCACCGGCAGATGCCCGCCCGATTCGGTTCTCCTTTCAGTAAGGCCTCTGGATGCGACTGCACCCAGGTCTTTCGAGGTGGAGGGTACGGCCGGCAGTTGGCTATCGGCTGTCAGTTATCGGCTGTCAGCTGTCAGCTATCGGCTGTCAGCTATCGGCTGTCAGCTATCAGGCCCGCCCAGGGCTACGGGAAACCGTTGCCGGGGTAGGGCGACCGTCTCTGGTCGCCCGCGGGAGGACGGGGTTCGGAGTCGGTATCGGTATCGCTCTCGAGAGGCGTACCTCCGAGTACGAGTGCGTGGGTATACTCTCAAACGAGGCGGTTGAGAAGGCCGGGCTGTACTCAATCCCACATACCAGCCCCTTCAGGTTGGCGGCGATGGCGCGTCCAGGTTCGCGGCCTCAGCCTGCTGTTCGCGCAGCGTCGTGCTGAGCCGCTGCCATCAACCAAGCGTCACGTCTGGTGCAACCGGAGAGGCGTCGGGTGCTGGAGCGGTTAGAGGCTGCGGGCATTCGTCGCGGAAGCCACGAGAGGGGCAGACGAAGGACGGCAGGCTCCCCCTCCGAAGTCTCCGACCCAGGCGTGTGTAAGAACAGCGGGGCGGTCGTGATACTCGCCGCCCGGGCCTATTCCCGATTCTCGGGTGGCCTACAAGCCTCCTGCGAACCGGTCAAAGATGAGGCCGTGGCGGAGGCCGCGGTCGCTGACCAGGAGGTGGTCAACATCAAGATAACGCAGGATGGACAAGACGATGGAGGCGCCGGCGAGGATGATGTCGGCCCGTTTGGGATGGAGGCCGACAATAGCCCGACGCTCGGCCAGTGAGGCCTCCTGATAGCGCGTCACCTGGGATTCGATGTCGACGCGCGTGAGCATGGAGCCGTGAACCTGCTCGGGATCATACGCCCCCAGTTCCAGCTTCACCGCCGCCATGGACGTCAGCGTGCCGCCCATGCCCACCACGGTAAACCTCTTGCCGGGAGGAGTCAGCGGGCTCAGCGAACGGACCAGATGCGCATGCAATGCCGACAGCTCGTCGGGCAAGACCGGGTCAGACAGAAGGAACTCCTGGGTGAGCGCAACCGCTCCCAGGTTCAGGCTGAAACGCCGCTGGATTGCGCTGCCGCGACCCACGATGAACTCGGTGCTACCCCCGCCGGTATCGAAGGCAACGACACCCTGGGGAAGCGGCAAGCCGGAGATGATCGCCATGTACGAGAGGCGGGCCTCTTCCTCGCCGTCGATCACTTCGATGGACAGATCCAGCCGCGCCTCGACTGCCCCGATGAACTCGGCCGCATTGCCGGCTTCGCGCAAGCACATGGTGCCGACCGCGGCGATGTGTTCGACCCGGAGCCCGCGGGCCTCGTTCACGAATCGCCCCAAGACATCCAGCGTCCGCTCCATGGCCGCCTGTGTGATAACGCCGGTATTTTTGAGGCCTTCGCCGAGGCGGGTGATCTCTGTTCGATCGCAGAGGACCCGCCAGCCCGGGCCGTCGCCCAGCTCAGCGACATGGAGCTTGACTGAATTGGAGCCGACGTCGATGGAGGCCACGCGCATCACGCTATGCCTCCCAGCCTTTGAGGCGCTTCAAGCCGCGGATGTAGTTGACATTCTCCCGACCTTCCAGCCCGAGCATGTGCACGGTCAAACCGACCAGCCTTGGGTTCTCGTGTTCCACCGCCACGGTGCGGATGGGTGCGCCGTCCACCGTGAGGTCGGCGATCTCGGCCTTGCAGCCGTTCACCGAGTGACACGCGCGCTGCTTTGTCACGTGCACCGCCAGGAGGTCCCCCTCGGGCCTCACCAGCTCCAGCAGCCCCTCCAGCGAAAACGGACCTGTCAGAGGTTGAGTCGGCGGTACCCGCAGAAGCCGCAGCGCCTCCGCCAGCGCCTCCGCATCCAGCGGGAAGAGCGCCTTGAGCGCGGGAGTCCACTGCTCCAGCCCCTCCTCGTTTGTCTGTAGAAGGACCTTCACGTTCAAGACGCCCGCCCGGATCTTGACATTGACGCCACTGCGTTTCGACAGAATGTAGAACTCCTCGCTGTCTACCGCGCGGGTCTGCTCAGCCGCGGCGATACGGGCCTCGGCCCCGCCAAAATCACTCCCAAAGGATCGCCATTCCCAGCGGGGGACGATGTCAGTCATAACGTGCCTCGCTTCGCTCGGCGTTTACAGTGTAAGGTATACGGTTCACGGGGGGGAGCTACACTTCATGCTGTCGGCTGTCGGCTCTCAGCTGTCCGGCCTCTGATGGGGCGGCGAGATCAGGCTTCTCGGGTCTGAGAGAACATCGTGAATCATCTGCTCTCAAAGAGGCGAGAATGTCATCACACGCTCTATGCGGGTGATCCAGATCTTGCATCCTAATTCTCGGACTGGATTGCCCGAACCAGTCGGGCAATGACATCAACAGAACCATGTACTCGCAAACATGTCTCCTTCGTCTCGCGTGCTTCGAGTGTAGGATCTCGCTCCAGACTGCCGATTTTGAACCGCCAACTGCTGACCTGCAACTCATGGCTCATCCCCTGAACCCTTGTGTGAGAGAACATGCAAAGCTCGTACACGTCCTCGTGCGCGACTGCCCGGCGCGTCGACTGCGACTATGATTACGACAACGATAGCGATACCGACCCCGAGCACTCTCCCGGGCGGGCGACCAGGGACGGTCGCCCCTACGAGGCAACGGTTCCTCGCAGAGCTGGGCGGGCCGATAGCTGACAGCCGATAGCCAACTGCCGTTTGTACTCTCAACCCCGAACCCCGAACCCCGAACCCTGAACCCTGTAGCCTGCCTCCAGGCTACACCACTTCCAGCATTCGCTCGATGGGGGCACGGGCCCGCTCGGCGATATCCTCAGGGACTGTGATCTCATACTCCATGTCACTGAGTGACCAGAAGATCTTCTCCAGAGTCGTGAGTTTCATGTTGGGGCAGTCAGATAGCTCCGTCGCGGGGTAGAATCTCTTGCTCGGGTTCTCCTTCTTCAGCCGGTGGAGCAGGCCCAGTTCGGTGCCGATGATGAACTCGTCGGCATCTGACTCCCGGCAGTAGCGCAGAATCCCCGACGTACTGCCGACATGGTCCGCCATGGCAATGGTCTCAGGCATGCATTCCGGATGAACGGTAACCTTGGCCGCGGGGTGCGCGTTTCGGGCTTCCTGGATGTCCCGCGGCCTAATGCGCCGGTGGGTAGGGCAAAAACCCGGCCACAGGTGCAGCTTCTTACCCAATTGGGTCTGTACATAGTGACCAAGATACTGATCAGGCACGAAAAGAATCTCGGCGTTACCCATCGATTGCACGACCTTCACGGCATTCGCCGACGTGCAGCAGATATCGCTCATGGCCTTGATGGCTGCGGTGCTGTTGACATAGGTGACGACCTTCACTCCCGGAAGCTCAGCCTTGCGGGCCGCCAGCTCCTTCGGCGTGATCATATTGGCCATGGGGCAACCTGCGAACGCATCAGGCATGAGTACGGTCTTTCCCGGATTCAGGATTGCGGCAGTCTCGGCCATGAAGTGAACCCCGCAGAACACGATGATATCTGCCGTGGTGGCAGTGACCTTCCGCGCCAACTCCAGGGAATCGCCAAGGAAGTCAGCGATGTCCTGCACGTCGCCCAGGGTGTAGTTGTGGGCCAGAATCACTGCATTGCGCCGGGCTTTCAGCGAGGCGATCTCTCGAGCGAGATCCATCGGGCAGACCTCCAGGGATGGCATGCACGTATCGGGGACAAGGTCGTTTGACCTGACGGCGGCAAGATAGCACGATCGCGCCGCCGGTCTACCGTTTCCACCCGGGGCGACGCTGAGCGCCGGGGGAGGTGAATGAGTGAAGAGGTAGGGGGGCCTGCGGGATTCGGGGGCGCGACGGGACGGTCGAGAGAGGCTGGCCAGGAGCGAATGAGCTCGCGCCCGGGGGTGAGCCGGGCCGTGGTGAGGCTTGACGCGGGGCGGTATCTTCCCTAATCAAGTGCATGGCACTGGGTGTCGGGGTCGTCGGGATCTCGCCGGCACGCCCGTGCATCCACGCCCAAGGGAGGCTCTATGAAGCTTACGTCGCGTAGTGAATACGCGCTGCTGGCCTTGGTGTATTTGGCACGAGAAAACCAGGACGGGTTCATCCCTTCCGAGGTAATCGCCACCGCTCAGGGCATACCGCCCAAGTTCCTGGAGCAGATCATGTTGGCCCTCAAGCGAGGCAGATATCTGCGGAGCTCCAAGGGCGTGCACGGTGGCTACCGCCTGGCCAAGCCTCCGGGAAAAATCACTCTGGCCGAGATTATCAGATTCCTGGATGGCGCCCTGGCGCCTACCGAATCGGTCAGCGAGTACTTCTACGAGAAGACACCCATTGCGCGAGAACAGAACCTGATGGGCGTGTTCCGTCGGATCCGCGATTATGTCTCCACTACTCTGGAGAGCACGACCCTGGCTGACGTGTGTTAGCGGCCGGGCCGCGGGGATGCGGGCGGATCGATGACCGTCGCCGCTCTCCGGCCGTACTTCGCGCCCCATGCCGGTTACTTCCGGGTCGTGGCAGAAGCGGATCTCCTCGTGGTGCTGGATCTCGTGCAGTTTCCCCGGGGGACGACGTGGATCACCAGAAACCGATTCAAGAACGCCGATGGCGAGCTGTGGTTGACGGTGCCGGTGTGGAAGAAGGGCCTCGGCCTCCAGCGAATCGCCGATGTCAAAATCTGCGATGAGGGAAAATGGCGTCACAAACATGTACAGAGCCTCAAGGCCGCCTATGCCCACGCGCCGTTCTTCCTCGACCACCTGCCTTTCTTGGAAGATCTCTATGACGGCCCTCATGATCACATCGCATCCTTCAACACCGCCCTGATCGCGTACATAGTGGGTAGGTTGGGACTTACCGTTCAGATGATCCTGCAGTCGGAAATGGGCATCGAAGGAACGGGCAGCAGCCTTCTGGCAGACCTGATCCGTCATGTGGGCGCCGACGAGATCGTGGTGCCCGGGGGTGCGGAGAAGCACCTGGATGACACTGTGCTCCGCCACGCCGGCGCAAGGCTCCGGCTGATTCAGACCAGGCCCCCAACCTATCCTCAACTCTGGGGGCCATTTCTGCCCGACCTATCTGTGCTGGACATTCTGTTCACCTGTGGATCCCGCGCCCGCCGTATCCTCAGAATCGACTCGGGCGTATGCGCAGGCGGGTCCGACGCCACAAACCATGCCGAAGGAGTATCTCATGACCGACCGCATTGAAGCCGCATACGGCGGCGCCGGCTGGTCGCCCCGCACGCAGTCGACGGGGGACGAATTGGGCCGAATCTGGCGCACCTGCGGCATTGACTCGGAATGGAGGCCGTTGCGGGCGGTGTTGCTCCACTGCCCGGGGCCAGAGTGGGCTGCGATCGACGACCCAAATCTGGCGCAGATGCTGGAGCGTCCCTATCCCGAAGTCGCGCGTGCAGAACACCATGCGCTGGCGGAGGCATACCGTTCCGAGGGAGTGATGGTTCACTTGGTGGAACCCGCCGCGACGCCCCCGCCTAATCTCCTCTTCGTGGCCGACCTGCTGTTTTCCACGCCCGAAGGGATCATTCTCGGCAGACCGGCCTCCACGGTGCGCGCCGGGGAGGAGTGCGTTGTTGCGCAGCGCCTGGGGCAGCTTGGCATCCCGGTGGTCGGCATGGTGCACGGAACCGGGGTATTCGAAGGGGCGGACGCCATGTGGATTGACCCGAAGACCGTGATACTATCCACAGGGTTGCGCACCAACGACGAGGGGGCAGGACAGGTGATCAGAATCCTCCAGGAGATGGATGTAAACACGGTGGTGGTAGGCTTGCCGTTCGGCGCCATGCACCTGATGGGCACCTTCCGCATCGTCGACTGCGATCTTGCGTTCGTCTGGTCGAATCGCGTACCGTTCAAGGTCGTAGAGACGCTCCGCGCCAAGGGGTTTGACGTGCGCTTCATGCCCGATGAACGGGAGCTGATCGAGGGTTCCGCGTTGAACCTCGTGGTCGCGGGCCCCCGCCGCGTGCTCATGCCCGCGGGGTGTCCCGTGAGTCAGTCCTTTTACAGGGAGGCCGGAGTCACCTGCATCCCGGTGGAGGTGGGCGAGCTGAGAAAGGCTGCGGGTAGCATCGGGTGCATGACAGGGGTCCTGGAACGGGAGAGAACCCAGAGTCCCAGGCACCCAGACTCGGTATCTTCGTACTGGATTACCTGAAGCGAAAGGAACGCGGATGTCAGGACTCATCAAGATCAGTGACGCGGCTTCTCTGGGCCTCCATGCGGCAGTGCTGCTTGCCACCCGCAGGGACTCCTTTGTTCCGACGGTTCGGATAGCCGAAGACCTACGCGTATCGCAGGCCCATCTGGCAAAGGTGCTGCAATGGCTGGCCCGGGCCGGCCTCGTGCGATCGGTCCGTGGCCCCCATGGGGGATTCACTTTGACCCGTGATCCCTCCGCTATCAGCCTTGCCCAGGTGTTTGAGGCCATCGAGGGCCCCCTCAGCCCCAGCGGCTGCCTGCTGGGAAGGCCGGCCTGTGATGGGACCACCTGCATCTTCGGCGATGTCATCGCCAGGGTGGAAGCTGAGCTGATGCGCTATCTGTCTACAACGACCCTGGCCCAGTTCGCCGGTATGCGGTTTTCGTCTGATTGAAAATCCCCGAACGCATCGATATGGTCGTCGTGAACACCGCATGACAGCCGGAGACACCTCTCAACCCCGACAATCCCTGGCTGAATTCGATCCACACATGAACTCAGACACCAGTAAGGCCTCTGGATGCGGGAGCACCCAGGTCTTTCGAGGTGGAGAGTACGGCCGCAGTTGGCTATCGGCTGTTGGCTATCGGCTGTCAGCTATCGGCTATCGGGCCCGACCAGCATCCAGAGGTGCCCAGCGGCGTGCGGGAGGGCAGAGACGCCCTCCCCTACGGAGGCCTGCGAGGAACCGTTG
>JAFGKV010000216.1 GCA_016928395.1 Candidatus Fermentibacterota bacterium
AAGACGGAATCGTTACCACCGGTAGGTCGTCAGCCTGAGCCGACACCCCATCAAGACCCCAAAGTGCCAAAGTCCAGACACTGGCAGCTTGCCTGCCAGTGTCTATGCCCCACGCGCCCACCGGAGGGACCGCACGGGTGGGCAAGCCGCCTTCGGTTCCATGCCACAAGCCAGGCTTCATTCGGAGGAGACTTCCAGGCGCGAGGCGTCCCCACATCTCGCCGCCCTGTTGCGCGGCGGCAACATGCGACGATGTTGCCGTGAGAATCGCGGCAAGTCCAGTTGTTACATCTAGTTACGGGTGGCGAGCGAGATCCGCCCCCTGGTGCAGCGCATTACGGGCAGGCACGTCGACACAATCAACCCGAGCCGGACATCCCGCACAGGTTGCCAACTCGGCCAAACGAAGCCGAATGGGTGGTACCCCACGGCCCGTGCGTGCCGGTGTAAGGCATGACCTGACAAGTACTTACGCTGCGTAGAACGGAGAAGGTAGACGCGTGTGACTGGTCCGGCCTCACGATGGCATAGGGCTTGCCCACCTTGTGGGCTGGAGAGCTAACGGGGGGAGACAGAGGGGAACCTGGGAGGGAGAGAGCGATGTGGCGAGCAGCGTGCCGACGAATCGGCATCCTTTGTTTGGCGGCAATCGGACTCAGCAGTGGCTGTTCGGTCGGCACGCCTCGCGACATCGAGATCCCAGCGACGGCGGACCTACTGCTCGGTCACGATCGCTCGGCGGCTTTGGCGACTCGAATCGGGCGCAGCGATTGGCCCGCGACATACGGACCCCTTGAAGGGCCTGAGGATACGATCTACGTCGAATACTATCGGGACTATCAGGGCAACGGCTATGCCGAACGGAGCAATCCGCGTCGCTTGTTTAGAAGCTATCGCATCGGTACTCAGCACCGCTGATGTGCACGGCCCCTTGGGAGGCGGGCCTGCACGCCGATGCGATCCCATACAACTGTCGTAAGCTCCTTTCTGCACAACGTGCCCGATCGCCAGGGGCTGGCGATCGGGCACGGTTCTTTCCAGATTGAGCGCAAAAATAATGCGAGGCCGAGATGGCGTTCCGGTACACGCCAGCACGGCCTCACACTGCAAGAGAGAGAACGGTCGGGCCTACTTGCCCGATAGCAGGCACCGCTGGAGTTCCTCCTTGAGGAGGCGCATGTCTCCATCGGTACCCCGTCGGCTGTCCCAGAAGGCCTGGATGTCCCTGCCATCGACTTGCCCGTCGCCGTTGTAGTCGCAACTGACGGACTCCGCCGTCGTTGGGACCGGTTCGACGACAGCGGGCGACTCCGGTTTTACGAGGGTGTCGCTGCCAGGGCCATTCTCGGCCACTTTGTGAACGGCCCGAGGACCCCACAGGCTGGGGCCGACAAACAGGACGGCGACAGCCGCCGCGGCCGCCAATGGAGCCGCCACACGCGCCCAAGCGAAGCGCCGGTGCGTGAGGCACGAGGCCTCAGGCTCAGCGGTTCGCCAGGGATATCGTGTCGCGTCTCCAGAGAACACACCCTCGCGATGGGCTTCCCCCAGCTTCGCGAGCACGTGTTTCATGTTGTCGGTTTGCCGACTCATGCCTGCTTCCTCACCTCTTATTGCTCCTCCTCAGCCCCCTGCGCAGGGAAAAGTTGCGAAAAACGGATGCCTTTTTTCTCCAGACAACGTCGCAGGGCCTTGAAGACCGCGGGAAGACGGACCTCCCGAAGTGTGGACTCTGGGATGCTAACTTCTTGTGCCACATGACGTAACGTGCATTCATCAAAGAACCGCATCCGCACGATCCGGGCATCCTGCGGATCCAGCCGGTTGACGCAATCGTTCAGTTGCGCCAGCAACTCGGCCTCGGCGGCGATGGTCTCCGGGGTCTGCTCCTCCACCTGGCTCGCGGGGCCGTCCATCACGTCGGGGGCCCGGTCGAGCGTGGTCTGGGATCTGCGGCAGTGCTCACGATACACGTTCTGGAGAATGCCTGCGAACCAGACGGCGAAGGGTCGGCCCGGGTCATAGACCTTCCGGAGCCGGAACGAACGGCACCAAGTCTCACTGACGAGGTCATCGACCCAATCCGGCCGGTGCGACACGCGCCACGCCATCAGGCGGGCCTGTTGCTGATAACGGTCGTAGATCTGCTCAAAGGCCTGATCGTCCCCGGCCAGGACGGCCTCGAATAGCTCTCTCTCCGAGCGGTCAGCCATGTAGCCTTGACTCTCCGAATGACCCACCGGGCCCCGCCACAACCTACCCCGGCCCCCATTGGCAGCACGGTACTGTGGACAGCGCCGGCGCGAGACACCAGAAGCAGATCCTAGCAAATGCGCCCCGGCAGTGCTGACGCGGACGGTATGTCCATGCTACAGTCCTGGGGGACCACAGGCTAGACGCCTGCGCCGCAGCTCCGATAGCAGACCGTGGCGTGACTGTGGCACCAGCGCCAAAGCCTGTCTTCTCACGGTCAGGAACGGCGATTCCGAACCGCTGTTTTACCTTTCACCACGGGCTGATAGCCCCGCGGGCGGGACGGCAAGCCGATTCGAGTGGTGAAGGGATGTTCGCGGAGCTGTCGACAATTGTGTCGGAGCCGTCTCCACGCTATCGTTCAGCCCGCAGAGGCTCTTGCGGCACCCGCGAGCCTGCGCATCCCAGCGGGGGAGCATACAATGAGTCGCACAGCCTATTACTGGGACCCGATCAGCCTTGAGCACGACACAGGTGCGCACGCGGAGCACATGCTCCGCGCCGATCGCCTCAGGCCCGAGAAGATCGCCCACGCGATCGACGGAGTGGCCTTCCGGCCGGTCGAACCTCACGACACCGCCGAGTGGATCTGCCGCATTCACGATCGACAATACCACGATTGGGTGAAGGAGGTTTGCCGCAGCGGCGGGGGGCTCCTGGACGGCGGCGACACACCCGCCAGTGCCCGCAGCTACGATGCCGCGCTCGCCTCGGTCGATGCGGTCTTGACCGCCGCGGACGCGATCATGGCGGGCGAGCTGGACACCGCCTTCTCCGCCATGAGGCCGCCGGGCCACCACGCCCTGCCGCCCCGGGCGATGGGATTCTGCATCTTCAGCAACGTGGGGATTCTCGTTCGCTACCTTGAAGAGAAATACCGTATCGGCCGCCTGGCTGTCGTCGATTTCGACGTCCACCACGGCAACGGCACGCAACACGTCTTCTGGCGCGACCCGGACGTGCTTTACGTCTCGCTCCATCAGTTTCCGCTCTTCCCGGGCACGGGCGCCGCGCGCGACGAGGGCGACGGGCCCGGTCTGGGCACAACCTTGAACATCCCCTTCTCGCCGGGAACCACGGAGGGAGAATACCTGGCGAAGTTCGAGGCCAAGGTCTTGCCCGCCGTGGACGCCTTCGGCCCGGAGTTCCTGATCATCTCCGCCGGGTTCGATGGCCACGTCGCGGACCCGCTGGCCGACTTGAGGCTCACGGAGGACGGCTATGCCTGGATGACCCGCGAGTTGAAGTCGCTCGCCACCGAGTGGTGCCAGGGCCGCATCATCAGCGTCCTCGAAGGCGGCTACAACCTGGACGCGCTCGTGCGCTGCGTCGCAGCGCATGTCCAGGCGCTGAGGGGATAGGCAAACCTGAGATCATGTGTCTGTCTGACGTGCCCGCCGGCGTCGCGCCGGCAAGGGCGTTGGAATCTCTCGACTCAGATCGCCGGTGCCGAGGTGGCGGGAGGGGATGTACTTGTCTTCTCGCTGGTCGCCTGCGCCTTCCTCAACAGTGCCTCAAGTCTCTTCTTGAGTTGCGAGAGGATCCTTTCAATGTCAGGATCAAGCTTGCAGCCCGTGGTAAAAGGGAAATCAGCGGTTCGGAAACGCCGATCCTGACCGTGGAAACCACCGGCTTTGGCGCCGGTTCCACAGTTTCTCCACGGGCTGCTAGTATAGAGAACCGATCGTTCCGCATGCACGCGATGGCTATCCAGGACGTTGTCCGCTTCAAGGCGTTAACAGTAGGATCACAACCGAGAGTAGTCTAATGCTCCACCAAGCTCTCTTGCTGAAATGCCCTGCTTGTGAATACTCGCTCATCGGTCTCCCATGCGAACACCGATGCCCTGAGTGCGGTTTTGAATACGACGTCTACACCCGTCTCTGGCAATCCTCCCCAAGGTGGCGGGCTGGCAGGATTGCTGTGTCATTGTGCTCTCCTATGCTGTATGCCTTGTGGTGGTTTGTGTCAATCCAGAATACGCCGTGGTGGATTCAACATGCTTACCTTGCGAGTGGGCTAGCGCTGTGTGTACTGTCTCTGCGCCGGATTCTCGGTGTTCACCGCGAGTTTGTTGCGGTCACCCCCAACCCGGATTATTCATACTTCCTGAGTCGAGCCACGCGGGGCGGTCCTCCGGAGGGTAGTGGCCCATTGCTGTTGGCCGAGCGCACA
>JAFGKV010000217.1 GCA_016928395.1 Candidatus Fermentibacterota bacterium
AGTTCGCGGTCAGGCGGTGGCAACTTTCGGCGTCGCAGACGGAATCCGGGGGGAGGCGGCGTCTTCCTCCGGCCGAGGCGTCTATGGGGTGAACACCGCGACGACCGGGCTAGCATACGGCGTGTATGGCCTGAGCAGCTCCACAGGAGGTGGCGCCGGCGTTGTGGGGAAAGCTCCCGAGTACGGGGTGATCGGCGAGGCTTTGGGGACCGTAGACTTCAGTCGCGGCGTCTGGGGCTATGCCTCCGCCACCGCCGGACAGACTTGCGGGATATACGGAGAGAGCGGGTCAACGGGCGGCAGGGGAGTGTACGGCAGGGCCTCCGCCACCACCGGCACCACTTACGGGGGCAGGTTTGAAAGCGCTTCCACCTCGGGGACGGGCATGTACGGCCACGCCTCAGCCGGCAGCGGTCCCACCTACGGGGGTAGTTTCACAAGCGCTTCCACTTCCGGCACGGGCGTCTTCGGCTATGCCTCCACCACCACGGGCTATACCTGCGGCGTGTATGGCCTGAGCGCGTCCGCCGATGGCATGGGCATCTGCGGACTGGCCTCCGCCACCTCGGGCTACACCTACGGAGGTTGGTTTGAGAGTTCCTCCGGTCAGGGCCGAGGCGTGTACGGCCACGCCTCAGCCGGCAGCGGTCCCACCTACGGCGTATACGGCGAAAGCGACTCCACCTCCGGCAGGGGGGTGGAGGGCGTTGCCAATGCCACCCGCGGTACGACGTGTGGGGTGTATGGGCTGACTTACTCCTGTTATGGCAATGGGGTGGAGGGCGTTGCCTCAGCCGACAGCGGCAGCACCGCCGGGGTGAGAGGGCTAAGCCTATCCCCCATCGGCTTCGGCGTTCTCGGTAATGCCACCAGCACCTTGGGCCCCGCCGCCGGGGTGTATGGGATATCCTACTCCACCTCCGGCTATGGCGTCTACTCCTCGGGCAACTTCGCGGCCTCCGGTACGAAGAGCTGCGTGGTGAAGACGTCGCAGGGGCCGACCCTCATGTACTGCCAAGAGAGCCCCGAGAACTGGTTCGAGGACTTCGGGGAAGGGCAGTTGGTCAATGGGAGGGCTCACATCGAGCTAGACCCTGTGTTCCTGGAGACGGTGACGGTCGACGCGGATCATCCCATGCAAGTCTTCTTGCAGCCCTACGATGAGCAGTGCGTGGGGCTCGCAGCCAAGCGTGGTATGACAGGATTCGACGTTGCGAATCCCCTCGACCCGTCAGCATCAGGGGGATTCGGCTACCGCGTCGTCGCCAAGCGTAAGGGGTTCGAGGAGAAGCGCCTGGACGTATGTGAAGCGGCGCGGACAGACTCCTATCTCTACCCCGAACTTCGGGAGAGGGAGTTGCAGGAACTCGAGGCGGCGCGAAGTCGCGTGGAGCAGGAGCGTGCGTGGACAGAAGAGGCGCGGGAGGAACGCGCGGCATCGGAGCCGCAACGCTGAGTGAGGCGGGAAATGTGAAGGAGTGAAAAATGAGGGGGTGGAGAGGGAGGCGATAGGCGGCGGAGGCCGCCGTAAGCCCGAAGTACGAAGCGCGCAACCCGAGGCGAACGAGATCACGACCGAAGCCAGATGAGGGGACTATTCTAATATTAGAATAGTCCCCTCTTGGCGTCTTTGGAGACCCTGGGTGTCAATTCTAGCGCGGCATTCATACGACATCGACGACGAATGCGAAGTATCTCATGCGCCGGACACTCCGGTCATCGCGAGGACCTGCGCCGTCAGGCGCGGGGTCGCGGCGATCTCCCCTGCGTCCGGGATTGCCTCGTCCTCGGGCGGACTCGCAATGACAATCGCACACCTACGGCATCCTTCGCACTATGAAGGATGCCAAAATGGTATTAGTCAGTCCGCACCAGCCGCAGCGATCTGCCGGCTTCGTCGCGAATCACGTAGGTGCCCAAAGCGGTCAGCCGTGCGGCAGAATCCTTTCCATCCCATGTGGCGACGCCATCAACGGGCCGCAGTGTCCGGACGAGACGGCCCGCAATGTCGTAGACGCACAGCTTCACCGCTGTCTCGCTCGGGACGTTCCACCGGATCTGTGCACTGGAGGTAAATGGATTGGGGCATGCCGCGATACTCAGGTTGAGCGCCGGGATCGTTGGCGCGTCTCCGCTCATACCCACCATACGCATGAGGGTTGCACGCACTTCGGGCTCCAGCTCATTGATGTCAACGAGCCTATAGGCCATGGCTGCCAGATATGGCCCCGCGGCGCTGGGATCACCGCCATTGGCGATGAGTGTCCAGAGCAGCGCGATGTAGGTGTCCAGGATCGACCCTGCCCTGTCAGCCAGTACGCCGGACATGGCAGCCATCTCGTCTCCATCCGTGGTGCCCAGCGTCGCGAAGTACTCCGCCGATGCCTCCCATCCGAGTTGTGTCCAGAACATGCCGTCCCCGAACGCCGACGCCAAGAATGTGATAGTCTGCTCGAGGTCGCCGCCGGCATACTGAAAGACCTCATAGAACCAGGCGCTGAAGGTGTGCACCGTCATGTCGCCCTGCACCGAGTCGAAGGCCGCCATGCCGAACACGGGGGTCCAATCCTCCGGCCACCCTTGCGACAACCCGGGATCGTACGACACACCGGCCAGACGGTCGATGCTCTGGTAGAATGCAGCAGCCCTGATCTCGTCTTCCGGCGGAATCGGGCCACGCGGTGAGTAGGAGATGAGCACATACGGCCCGCCCGAGGTATTCTCGACCGCCTGTTGGAACGTGGCCAAGTCAACGACCACGTCAGCGCCACGCTTCTCAGGTTCTGGCATGCCGGGTTCGATGAACTCCAGCCCGACGCCGGGATCGTTGATCACCCCCGCGGAGTCGGCGTACCCGGTAACCACGATCGCATGGCCTCCGTGCAGGCCGTTCTCCCGCAGGACATCATAGTCTGGTTGCGGGAGGTAGTACGGATCCACACTGGTGACCGTGGGGAGCCCGGCATCCACCCGCGCAGAAAGCTCAGTCAGGTAGGCGGCCCACGAACCCAGGAACTCGAAATCGGTGTTCAGGTTGCGAATCGTGCCCGCACAATCATAGTCGCTCTCGGTCTGGCAGATGAAGAGCCCTCCCGGGACGTAGAAACGGTCGTCGATGGCCAGGGCCGAGTGGGGCGCCGAGGTAAACTCCACGGTTTCATAGAGGGTGTGGTCGCACCCCAGGAAGTTGAACTGCATAGTGAGAGCCGCGTAGTTGCAGTAGCCGTTGACCACCTGCCAGACCCAGGGCACGTCGTCCCGGAGCACAACGGCGATGGTGGCCCGGTTGTCGTCTTCGTCGCTTTCGATGATCTCATCGGAGGGATCAACGACGGCGTAGAGGACTCCCGAGCCCGTGAAACCCTCCCATTGGGTCGAGTCGCGGGTCACCGCGCCGGACGCCAGCGAGGGAATCACGACATCAGCACCGATCTGCCCGCCCCCGCCGTCGGGATCCCCAAGGTAGAAGCGGACCAGGAGATCACACAGGTCATTGGTGCCGGAATTCGCGATCTCTGCGACAACGTAGTACCCGCGTTCGGCGTTGAAATCACTCGCCAGGTCGAGTGATGCGGCGACGGCGTTGGACCCATGCGAGGTCACCGGGCAATGGTTCGGGGGTGTCTTCACCGCGGGAACGCGGGCCACCGGGGATTCGGGAATGCCCCACGGCATGATCGTGTGACGAACCGGCACTGTGACCGCGGGACGGTGTCGGGGAAACTGGGGCGTGGCGCCCGCCATCGCGGGCAGAACGAGTGCGCACACCAGGGTGTGAGACCATCGATTCATGAGAGACCTCCTCCACAAGGGAGTGACACGATGCGCAGACAGCATACAGACATTCGCAACTGGCAAAAACAAGTCCGATCACTGAGGGCCATATCCCTTCTACCATTGGGCCCAGCCTCGTATTCCCGAGCACCGTTCGAGGATCCGGGTCTGTCTTCCTCTGAGGACGCGAGCGCTCGCGGTTGCGGGGGAGCACCGTTCCCGTGTACCATGGCAGGGCCCGCATGTGTTGAGTCGACCAAGGAGCTGCATGATGGATCCGCTTGCGCTGAGTGATATGATCCTGATCGTCCTCGCGGCCGTGGCCGGGGGCGCGGTGAACGCTATCGCCGGAGGCGGCACCCTCATCACGTTCCCGATGCTCACCGCAGTAGGCATCCCGGCCGTTGCCGCTAACATAACCAACACCGTAGCCCTCTCTCCAGGTTACCTTGGCGGCACTCTTGCCCAGCGCACCGACCTCCGCGGTCAGCGCCGCCGCCTCTGGCGGCTGCTGCCGGCCGGCGCCATCGGCGGCATCATCGGTGGCCTGCTTCTGTTGGCCAGCGGTGAGCGCCTGTTTCGGGGTCTGGTCCCCTATCTGATCCTTCTGGCATGCGGGCTGCTGGCCTTCCAGGGGCGGGTGCGCGGGTGGGTCGCGCAGCAATCCGGCAGGGCACGACGAGCCGGAGAGGGTGGCGAGGTGGGCTGGCTGTCCACACTCCCCGTGCTCGGCGCGGCGGTCTACGGCGGCTACTTCGGCGCGGGCTTGAGCGTCATCGTGCTGGCGGTGCTGGGCCTCGTGGTCGATGACAATCTCACCCGGCTCAATGCTCTGAAGCAGGGCATCGCCTTCGCGGTCAACATCGCCGCCGCCGTGTTCTTTGTGTGTTCAGGGAAGGTGGTCTGGCCGGCGGCGGCCATCATGGCCGGCGGCGCCCTGGTCGGCGGCGTACTGGGTGGCCGCCTCGCGGGGCGGGTTCGTCCCGAACTCCTGCGCCGCATGGTGGTGGCCATCGGCCTGGGAGTCGCGCTGATCTACTTCCTGCGCTAGGGATCCGCACACCCATCGCCCCGGCACCGCGTCAGCGATCCTCAACTGGATCATGGGCGGTGGTTGTGGCCAGAAGATCCACGGCCGCGATAGATGCGGCCCGATAGATGAGCTCTAGCGTGTCCATGAGGGGTGGGCTGGAACGCCAGAAGGGAAATGCGCCCAGGCGGCGGGGCAGCGCCGCGGAAAGGGTCGTAGGGGGAAAGCCACCCACGACGTCTGCGTCGCCGCCGGAGCTCCCCCAGAATGCGGCTGCATCTGTTGGCAGCGGCTCGGGCGGCGGGCTCGCGCACGGCGTCTCTTCTGCCAAAGCTGCTGGCTCCGCTTTTCGCGACCTGCCGCTCGTCTTCCTTTCCCTCGGCGGCGCCAGCGTGACCTCACTGAGCTTCGCCATGAGGCTCTCACGACTGAGACCTCGCAGCGTGAAGATGAGGAAAGGATCCTATTCGAACTCCTCACCCAGAAGGTAGAACATTGCGGCGATGTGTTTGCGGGAGGTCGGCCACTTCAGGCATGACCAGGAGGTCTCCGGATCAAACACCCGGGAGGGGAGCAGGGAGAGCCCCGCCGCGGCTGCTACCTCCGTACTCTCCGCCTGCCTCGCCGCAGAAGAGGTGGAGACGACCGTCACCAAACTCCTTCGCCGTGCGGCGAACTCTTCTCCCAGGCGCGGTTTCCCCGCGCTCGGCCCAGATGGCAAGCCGCCTGTCAAGGAGCCCCGCGTGGAGTATGGTGATCATCTTTGTGAACCGTAGACCGTATGCGGGAACTTCCCGCCGGCGAAGCGGACGGTTCTGCGCGCTTCCTCCACATCCGCGTCGGCATACGCATCCACTACCTCCGCAACCCACAGGGTCTTGTCTCCCGTCACGAGCCCGTGCACGACGCGGCACTCGACATGGGCCACGCACTCGCCGATGATCGGCGCCTTGACGCGGCGGGCCGGCATCGGGGTCGATCCAGTCTCCTTGAACTTGTCGACGTCTCTGCCCGAGTGAACCCCACAGTAGTAGATCTGGCGAGCCATCTCTTCGGTTGGAACATTGACGACGAACTCCCTGGATTCCCGGATGAGCTCGCAGGAGTGCATGCCCGTGCCGATGGCACAGGCGACCATGGGCGGCTCTTTGGAGACCGGCATGCAGAAGCTCACGGCGATGATATTCGCGCGTCCCGGCTCACCGCAGGTTACCAGATAGTGGCGCATCGGCCAGAAGTACTTCAGATAGTCTGTCTCGATCTTGGCCATGGAAGCACCCTTTCGGGGCAGGCCGCTTCTCACGGCGACCCTGCGGTGGTGGCAGTCACGCGGTAGAATCGCATGGGAGAAAGCGCGGCGCCTCCATCGACAAACATGGTATCCGCGGTCGCGCCCAACTCGCCAAAGCTCCCGTGGGGTTCGCCGGACCAGTAGATCGTATAGGCATCCGCATTGGGGACCCGGGGCCACGACAGCACCGCATCCGCGCCCACGACGCGAACACTGACGGCGGGACGCCGGGCATAGCGGTGGTCGAGCAGGGCCTGGTACTTGGGCGCGATGGGATAGTAGGGCGGAAACTGGAAGAACTGATTCTCCAATGCTCCCCAGCTGCCATACCGACCGCTCAAGCCGCTGATGAAGCTGTAGTGGGTCGCCAGCGACTGGCTGTCGATGGCTCGCACGGTATCCAGGAGCTCGCAGTAGAACTCGTACATCTCTGGATCGGTTTGCACATCCTCCAAGACCTGGTTGTAGGGCTGGATGCTGCCGAAGGGATTGGGCGTAAAATGCTGCCCTCCCTCGTAGTAGAGAAGCGCCAGGGCATTGGCGTCCGCGATGGCCTTGTTGCCCCGTAGGAAGTAGGACAGATCCCCCCGCAGCTCCTCGTATGCCAGGTCGAAGACCTTGTCTGCGGTCAAGCCGGCGCCATAGTAGTCGAGCGAATCGCCGTTCAAACCCACGTACCAGGTGGCTGCCAATGCATCCACCAGTGCGGGATCAACATGGTCGAGAATCCGGTCGACGATGTCCAGGTAGTACGTCTGGGAGCCGACAACTCGAACGAGCCTGTGCGTCTGCCCTGAGAAGGCCCCGGTCCAGATGGCCATGACCTCCTCGATCCGTGGGCCCAGCCGCTCAGGCCAGGGGAGGCTCTGGTCCAGCGAATCAAGGCCCCAGTGGGCCTGGGTGAACATCCAGTTCCAGAGTTCGTTGGAGTATTCGACAAAGACCGTTCGATCAGTTTCCAGGCTGTCTCTGAAGAGGGTCGCCAAATTGAAGACATACGCGCTGTCGGCCAGATGCGGGACGCACACCCAGGGATCGGCATCCATGTCATTGCAGAGGCGAACCATCCAATCATAGGGAATCCCGTTGATAGTGTAGGTATAGTCATCGACTTTTGGTCTCTGCGACCACGTACGCATGGTTGAGTTGTTGGTGGAGCCCCAATCCATGAACCGCACGACGGTGAAGGGCTCCAGCTTCTCCTTCCACTCCCCGGACCACGGATCATCCTCATGGGTGTATTCCGTGCCCGGCAGGAGGAACCGGATGTTCCTGACGTGATTGCCGAGGGTCGAACTCAGGATTTCCATTTTCATGATGCCGGCACTAGGCTGAACCGTCACCTCCAGCCGGCCAGACGCCTGCGCGGTGATTTCCGCATCGAAATCGAAATCGAACTCCCCCTGGCCGTCATAGAGCAGGACATAGATGCCCTGGGGCAGGCTCAGCGTATTGGTCCATACGGAGAAGACCGCCTGCGAGGTATCGGCATCGGGATGGTCGGTCTCAAAAGGCAATTCCAGAGGATAGCCATCATCATCGACGGGAATGGAGTCGATCAGCCCGGTATCCCACACATTCTGCCCGCCAGGATACCACATGATATTGCAGGTGCCCCATGACCTCCCAAGCTTCATGATGTTCGCGAAGGCGTAGTCGCTCGTCCAGTCCCTGGGTCCCGATAGGTTCATTCCGATCTCCAGGTCGGCGTGCGCCAGCTCACGTGCCGCGACACAACACATCACCACGAAAAGGGCCCGGTGTCTGTTCATGATGCTCCCTTGACAGATAAGCCGGTCATCGTGCATGCCCCGTCGCCTCAATACGATGGATCACCTCGGAATGGAACGCACTCAGACAACGAAAGACAAGAGCCTTCCTGGGGCACATGTGCTCGGCGGCGACGGTTTCCGGCGGCGCGCCTGCCGTCTCGACCGGGCACGAGATCCCTCTTCTATGCCATTGCACTGTCGACCCAGGCCCTGCCCTACGCGGGTGGCCGGGAACACGGATTCCCCCAGGCAGGGTGATTTGCACGGCTTTTGTCGCGCGCGTGACGCGCGCGGATCACACGCCGGCTGAGTGCGCATGAGCCATAGAGGACGATGCATATATATGACAGGTCCTATACTTCCAGCAACGTGATTTCCGCCAGACTTCTCCTCATCAAGACCGCCATAGGCTCATCGTTCGACCCGCACGAAGCGAGCCCGCAGGCGACATGCAGCGTGCGGATAGCGACGGATCGTCGACCTTGTCCCATGGTGAGCTCACACCCTCATTCACGGGCAATCCCGCACTGAGGATACGTACCGTCAGGAGGTTCGCCGTGAAGCGCTCGATTCTGCCCCTTGTTCTTGCCTTTGCCCTGGCGCCCGAACCCTGCGTTGGTTGCACCAGTTTTGCCTTCGGTGACAGCGCGCGGATCGTGGCAAAGAACTATGACTGGAATGTCGGCGTCGGCCTGGTAATCGTGAACCAGCGGGGCGTGGAGAAGCCCTTCAGCCTCGCGCCAGTGCCGGGCAGCCCGACATGGACATCGCGCTACGGGAGCGTGACCTTCACCCAGTACGGGCGGGATCTGCCGCAAGGGGGTATGAACGAGCAAGGGCTGGTGGTGGAAGTGCTCTGGCTGGAAGGCACCTCGTATCCTCCGGATGATGACCGCCTGGACATTGGGTGCTCCCAGTGGGTTCAGTACGCTCTGGATACCGCAGCCACCGTGGCCGAGGCCCGAGGCGTCCTTGACTCCGTACAGATCCGGTCGACGGTTCCCCTTCACTTCTTCGTCGCAGATCGGCATGGTGACGCCGCATCCCTGGAGTTCCTCAAGGGCGCCGAGATCGGGCACTGCGGTGCTGACATGCCGGTTCAGGTCTTGACCAATACACCCTACGCAACGGCCCTGGTCTATCATCGGGCGCGCATGGACGGGTCAGTGGAGGAGGAGCCCGACGACAGCGGATCCCAAAACCGCTTCGTGCGGGCCGCAACCATGATCCAAGGCTATGCGGGCTCGGGCGATCCTGTCGACTATGCCTTTCAGATTCTGGAGGCCGTCGCCCATCCGGAATTCACGCAATGGAGCATCGTGTACGATCAGACCGGCCGCACGGTCTACTTTCGCACCCGCGAAATGCCAACCCGCCGGGTCGTTGTGATGGATTGCATAGACTTCACCTGCACCACGCCTGTCGCGATGATGTCCGTCGACGCCCCGCCTGGCGATCACGGTGTCGAATGGCGACCCTACACGCGGGAGGCCAACCTTGACCTCATCCGCCGCGCCTATGCCGCGACACCGTTCCTGAGTAGCCTCTCTGACTCGATCCGCGCCATGGTCGCCTCGTATCCCGATCGTTCCCGATGCATGCAGTGAACCCATGACTCTGTGTCAACGATGCCGGGCCGATCACCATGCAGCATCCGGCGCCGTGGGCATACGCCACGGCGCCGCAGGAGGATACCCGTCAGCCTCTTTGCAGCGCTGACCGCAGAAAGGCCCAGGCATTTACCAGCGCGGCCTTCGCGCCGGCGCGGCGTAGATTGTACCAGATAGTCTTCGGGCGAAGGTAGAACCGCAGATAGGCGATCCTCTGGTAACGACGAAGATCGGTTTCAGAGAGATCATTCACTGTTATTACAGGCGTCCCGTACCTTCGATACATCTCCCAGTCTTCTGTGAGAAGTGTGAGTCCACCCACACCATTAAGCGCCATCTCAAATAACTCGCTTCCGGGGTACGGGGTAGAAATGTTTATGTACGCTTGATATACATCCAAAGAATTGACAAACTCTATTGTCTTCTTTATGGTCATCCTTGTTTCGTATGGGTGCCCCAACATGAAGGAGCATCTCGTTTCAATACCCATGTCCTTGCACAGAGAGTATGCCTTCCGATAGTCATCCAGTGCGACACCCTTCTTGATGGCCTTGAGAATCTCCGGATCACCGCTTTCCACTCCGAATGAAAGGCGAACGAGCCCTGCCCGCTGCAGCAGGCGCAAGAGCTCCTCGTCCACGAGATTGGCTCTGGTATAGCCCTCGAAGGTCATGTCGAACCGTCGTTCGATAAGCGCGCGACAGAGAGCCTCGGTACGCTGTCGGTTCAGGGTCAGGTTATCATCCTGAATCATGATGTGGCGGATTCCCAAGTCCTCCACGATGTGACGGATCTCCTCGACGACCCCTGCCACTGACCGGAATCGCACGTCTCGCGGGAACACACGCGAGACGCTGCAGAACGCGCAATTGAAGGGACATCCCCGATGGGTAATCAAGGAGGTGACCCTCCGGAACCCCCTCCCGGGCACTGACCACACGTAGCGGTGAGCCTGCAGGAGGTCTCTCGCAGGAAGAGGAATCCTGTCGATGTCTGCTGGGGCGCGTGGGGGGCCTCGATACACGGCGCCGCCGGGCGCCGGAACCAAAGTGCCCGGAATACCCGCCAGGGGCCGGCCGGCAGCCCACGTCGCAACGATCTCCGACAGTGTCTCCTCGCCTTCCCCGAACACGCATACATCGGCCGCGCATCCCTCCTCATATACCCGCTCCATGAGGGCAGACACGTGCACTCCGCCCAAGACCGTGAGCAGCTCTATCTTTCTCGACTTCATGTCGCCGAGTATCGCGTTCGCGTCATGGAACAGGGGCGTTGTCGCGGTCAACGCGACGATATCCGGGGCGAGCGTGACGATATCATCGACCAAGGCGCGGGGATCAGGATACCCTTGAACCTCACAGTCGCGAATGTACACCTCGTGGCCGGCGGCCCGGAGTGCGCCGGCGAGATAGGTAATGCCCAACGGCATCTGTGGGGTCGCCGCCACCCGCGCAGCCGCGCGGTAGGGGCCATAGATGTGCGAGAAGGAGGGGTTGATCAGGGCGGCTCTCACGGGAACGACCTACCCGTGAGAACCGTGCGGTCTGCGCTCAGACAAGCGCCCCGGGGAAGCCGGGCGCTCCTCTAGGGTGTGGGCGGACTCTGAGTGCTCTTGGTGCATTTCCATGCACAATGGCACACCACTCACGGTCTGTAGCCGATGTCCTTCAGAAGACGATGACGGGCCTCGCGTTCCTTGGGGCCCTCCACGCCGAGAGGGGAGCTCCCGTCTGCCACACCGAGAATGGCCCGGCCTTCACCCGCCCTCATGGTGATCACCTGCACGGGGTTGGCCGTGGCGCAATAGACAGCGCAGAGTTCCGGAACCGCCTTCAAGGCTCCCATGACATTGATGGGGTAAGCGTCTTTTAGCACGATGACTAGGGCATGCCCGGCACCCAACGCCATGGCATTCCGCACCGCCGCTTCCTCCAAGGCGGGGTCATTACCGTCGTGTCGCACGAGGCGGTCCTGACTCGCCTCGTTGAAGGCGATACCGAAGCGTATTCCGGGTGCGGCGCCGGCCAGAGCCTCGAACACATCATCCACCGTCTTGATAAAGTGCGCCTGGCCGATGATGATGTTGCATCTCTCGGGGATATCGAGTTGGACTAGTTCAGGCTGCATCGGGGGACTCCTCCTCGCTGGGCGCAGAGGGCGCGCTTGATGCGTAGTACGCTGACGACCGATACCTGGCCAGCGCCCACTGACCGCCGAGACGGATGAGCCCGGCCGCAGGAACGGCCAGAAACACGCCGGCGACGCCGAACAGGCTGGCACCGGCAACAACAGAGAGAATGATGACGGCGGGGTGGAGCTTCATGCGAACACGCATGATCTGCACGGAGATCACGAAATTGTCCAAGACCTGCAGCACCGCGAATACGATACCCACCTTCAGCAGATATGACCAGGGCTGTGCCACTGTCGGGGCCAGAAGGGCCGCGAAGGCCACGCTCACCATGAGCCCAATGGTGGGAATGATGTTCAGCGCCCCGGCGACCAGCCCGATGAGGGCCGCATACGGCGCGGAAAGCACCGCAAGGCCCGCCGCGGTCAGGGAACCAACCAGCAACGCCACCAGCAACTGGCCGCGAAACCAGGAGCCGATGGTGGTGTCGATCTCGCGAAAAGCCGCTCTGACCCCAGTCAGTCGATTCGGCACCAAGGCGCGGAGCCATGCCATGAGCCGGTCCATGCGCAGGAGGGTGTAGAAGCTTACCACGACCACCAGCATCGCCGTGACCGCCGCGCTGAACGCGGTGGTCAGCGCCTTGGTAACGCCCAGAGCCCCATGCGCCATGCGAGACAAGATGGCATCAACGCTGAGGATCCTCTCGCGCACATCCATCGCCTCCAAGGGAACGCCGAGCTCCTGGAGCCGTCTCTGGGCCGATGCCAGCCATCTGTCAGCAGATGCCGCAGCGTCGGGAAGACGGTTGATGATCTCGCGGATCTGGCCCGCGGCGGTCGGGAGGACCAGTATGCCGATTGCGACGATCACGGCAATGAGAAACACACCCAACGTCAGCGATGCCACAAGTCGGGGAATGCGAAGACGCTGCAGCCTGTTTACAAAGGGGTTGAGGAGGTAGACCACGGTGCCTCCCCAGAAAAAGGGAGTCAGCGCCCTCCATGTAAGCCGCAGGAACCAGAGCAGCAGGAGCGCGGTGGTGGTCGCCAGCACTCGAGCGGCCCACGGCGAACGTCGCTCGGGATAGAGCACGACCCAGACGAGGATGGCTAGAAGCAAAGGCGAGAGCAGCGGCGCCACCCGCCAGAGAAACAGAACGTAGAACAGCAGCCCGAGCGCGCCGATTCCCAGCGCCAGCGGCGCCTTCTCGCTCATGCCCCTACATCCTCAGAAGTCCATACTTCACGATACAGTGAAGAGCCCTGACGGCATCTCTCCACCCGATCTTCTTGCCTTCGCTGTAATCGCGGCCCGAGTAGGAAATGCCGACCTCATACACCCGGGCCTTCAACCTCGCCACCTTGCAGGTGATTTCCGGCTCAAATCCAAAGCGATTTTCCGCCAACCAAATCCTTCTGATGATGTCGGTCCGGAAGGCCTTGTAACCTGTCTCCATGTCCGTCATGTTCAAATTCGTTACCATATTGGACAGCAGCGTCAGCAGCCGGTTGCCCACGGAATGCCAGAACAGAAGCACCCTGTGGGATTCACCGCCGGCGAACCGTGACCCGTAGACCACGTCGGCCTTGCCGTCCAGAATCGGGCGCAGCAGGCGTGGATAATCCTCGGGGTCATACTCCAAGTCGGCGTCCTGAATCAGGATGATATCTCCCGAAGCCTCCTGGAACCCCCGGCGGAGCGCCGCGCCCTTGCCCATGTTCCTGGGCTGCCGGTAGATGTGCACCCCCGGCCGGTCTGTGTAGGCTGCCAGGACCTCGTCAGTTCCATCGGTGGATGCGTCGTCTACCACAACGATCTCCTTGGGCAGTCCGGCGTTCTGGGCAATAACCCGTTCCAGCACCGTCGCAACCGTGGTACGCTCATTGTACACCGGTATCACCACCGAGAGCCGGCGCCCGGAGTCTTGCACGCCCACGTTCTCCTACGGCCTCCCGATGGAGAAGTACTCGAATCCGATGGCGCGCATCGCAGCGGGATCCAGCATGTTGCGGGCATCCACGAGAATCGGGTAGTTCAT
>JAFGKV010000218.1 GCA_016928395.1 Candidatus Fermentibacterota bacterium
AGAAGTCCGGCTGCGGGCGCCAGTTCAGCGCCGGCTCTGCCCGACAACGCCTCGAAGCCGACGAGCAGCAGGGCGTATCCGCATGCAGGCCTCCAGGACAGGTCCGCAAGGCAATCGTACAGCGCATCCCAGTTCCTGCCGAAGTAGGAGGGGAAGTGAAGAGCGGCCGCGAATGCCGCAAGGAGGTCCGCTCCAGTATTCGCCGCGCCCAGGTCGATTCGGATGAAATCCAGCCCGTTGCGCTCGGAGATAAGCCGGACCACATCCTCTTCGAAGGCGGCTGCGACGGGGTAGATACCGGAACTTAGATATGAACTGAGCGCTACTGTCCAGTCGTGCATGCTTCACTCCACAATCCGCTTGAAGCTACTGTAGTGATCATCCGTGTAGTAGCGCTCGCCGCTTGCGCCCGCGACGATGCGCCGCGCACCCCGGTCGGAGGCTCCCGGGGTGAGGACGGTGTACTCCAGATAGTAGCCATCATCCTGCACGGGCAGGAGCCCCTCGTAGTTGTGAAAGACCGCCCCGTCTCTTGAGTATGGGAAGGGACCACCACTCTCTATCAATTCCAGCGTGGCCCTCGCCTCAGGCGGCAGTTCGTCGACTCCGATAACGACAGCGTCAGGTTTGACGACGGTCACCCCGGAGTCAGCAGGAGCATTGTCATCGGAGGCGGGAGGGAGCCACTCAAAGCTCGGGAGAAGTCCGCCACAGCCAGCCAGGGGCAACAACAGGCACGCGACCGCCAGGATGGCGAGTGACGCCCCCATGCGCTTCAAGACACTGGTCCTCATTTGTTCACACCGCTTCCCGTTCGCGCTGCAACGCAATGATGCCCACTAACCACGCGCCGCCGCATGGCGCACAAGGCCCAACGAGAGCAGTGGAGCGCGGCATACTACTTACAAGGCGGTGAGCGATACCCGTTTTCCCGCAGTGCGCACTGCCCGAATGGCCGCTTGCAGGAGAGGCGTCCCGCTACGTCCCACTCCAGTCTCATTTCGGACTGGAATCCGAACTTCCCTTGTGAGAGGTTGCACCATTCACACGGTGGAAGAACGGTGCAGCGCACATCGGGCCTTGAGATGCCGCCAGTTTCGGCCGGCCCGCCGTGATTACTTGAGTTCGTCTTTCGATACCCTCAGAACGACCTCATCGCCAAACTGATCGATCTTGTCCAGACCAACCACAACCTTCTTGAAGAGCCCCATCTTGACCACGATATAGCCGACCGTCCACGTCGAAGTGTCGATATCGATGTCGGCCACCTTCCCAACCACCATTGCATCCCGGTCCAGCACTTTCTTTCCCATTATCTCACTGGCATTCATTCTTCCTCCACAGACCCCGGCAACCTGATGCCCCTATCGGCTAAGTCTCATCGAAGCCTCGGTGATGACCATACAATACTCCTCTCCAGTCAACAAGACACTGGCTGCTCGGTTGGTCACCGCGAGGACTCGCGGAAAGACTTCGCCGGCCAAGCGCTCGGTCATGGGCCCTTCAAGACCCTCGGCGGACTGCCGGCATGGGCGCTGTCCGCGGAGGACATGGGCCCGCTTGAACATTTCACATGTCGGGTCCAGAATCAGGGCAGAGAAGCCCACCGACAAGGAGATAGGCCGATGCGGGCAGGATTGAGGCAGTTGTTATTCGGTTCATGGGAGCCTGTGTGCGAAGCCGCACCCTCCTGCGAAATCCCGGAGACTGCCAGCGAGTGTGAGACCCTGTACATGGCCGCAAGCCAAGGACGGCCAAGCCGCAGGGTCGACGCAGGACGCAGACGCAGACCTCAGACGGCACGCTCGGGCGGACGTCCACGAGCCCAGGCACCCCAGCGCAGGCGAGAGTCCGCCGGCAGCGGCGAAACAGTAAGTACCCTCGGTTCCGGCGGGTCTGGAGGAATCACGAGCGGGTCCGGTCCTGGTGGCGGCAGCGGGCTGCCGTTCAACATAGGCAAGGGTGGCCGTTCAGGCTGTCTGACAGCAATCGTGGTCATCATCATAGTAGTGGTCGCCGCCATCTGGCTCTTCGGCGGAGGGCTCGACACGGGAGGCGGTTCTCCTCTGCCAACCGAGAGCCCTACGACCGCCTACGGTTCCGGTCAGTTGTCAGGTGTGACCCCGGCCGCCGACTTCGCGACCAACTATCCCGCGGTAACAGGCGCGACCCAGGGCACGAGCGGCCAGACCTGGCTGGTCATGCTCTACCAGGACGCCGATGACAAAGTACTCGAGAAGGACATCTACCTCGACCTGAACGAGGCCGAGAAGGCGGGATCATCCGACAGGGTGACAGTTGTGGCGCAGATAGACCGCTACAACGGAGGGTATACTGGCGACGGCAACTGGACGGGCGCCAAGCGCTTCGTCGTCGTCGCTGACGACGACCTTTCACGGGTGTCTTCTCAGGTGGCCGAAGACCTCGGCGAGGTCAACATGGCATCAGCACAGACGCTCCATGACTTCGTCATCTGGGCGATGGCGAACTTTCCCGCCGACAAGTACGCCCTGATTCTCTCCGACCATGGTATGGGTTGGCCGGGAGGCTGGACCGACCCGACGCCGAAGTCTGCCACGGATACCAGCAGTCCTCTGTCTGCCCGCCTGGGCAACCTTCTCTTCCTCAACGAGATGGGGGAAGCCTTGAGTGCCATACGGTCCACAACCGGGCTGGACAAGTTTGAACTCATCGGGCTGGACGCGTGCCTGATGGG
>JAFGKV010000219.1 GCA_016928395.1 Candidatus Fermentibacterota bacterium
GAGTACAGCCGGCAGTTGGCTCTCGGCTCTCAGCCCACTCCTTTCTTCTCACTTCTCACCCAAGGGCGCAATCGCAATCGCAATCGCTATCGCTATCGGAGCCGCAGCTCCGAGTACGAGGTCAGGATGTACTCTCAAACAAGTGCGGCCTCTGAGGACGCCGGGCTCCCTCAGAATTCTCAAGGGTGAGAGTATGCGGCGCAGCGGGCGCGTAGGCGCGGCGTCACCCACGAATGCTCGCCCTGCTGTTCGCGACTGACGTCGCTCCTACATTCTACGTCCACGGCGCTGTTGCCTCGTAGGGGCGATCGTCCCTGGTCGCCCGCCGGTGGCTCGGGGTCGGTATCGCTATCGGTATCGGTGTCGTTGTCGTAATCGACGAGCTAGGGCAGTCGAGCGCGGGGCCTTGGATTGGCGGAATGGGGGAACGATGGATGACTGGATGGATGAATGGAAGGATGGGGCGAGTGACTCAGGAGTGGCCGGGATTCACCCTTCGGCCTTGGGTCTGAAGCTCGGATTCTGAGACCCAGGAGGGGGTCGGGAGGACGCCCCACATCCAGCGGTGCGGGGCCCCGCACACCCCTCAAGAAGGAGGAAGATGCACGCCGTGGGCCAAGTCTCGGGGCACACCCTCTGTGTCGTTTGCAGGCATCCCACGTGCTGCATGGTTTCCGGTGTGCTGAGGAGGTCATGCCGGGCCAGGGGTAAGGACCACTGAAACTCGAAAGCCGAATAGGGCATCGAAGGATCGATATTCCATTCGGCCAGATGCGGCATGATCGTGGTGTCTGCAACCGTCTGAAGTGCGGTTGCCAACGTTTCATCAAGCCCCGCCGTGAACGACAGCCCCACGGGGCTTTTCTGGAAGAAAGTGGCGTAGAATACACAGGCAGCCAAATAGGAGCCCGGAAGCGCCGGGTGATACTCATCCGGGTTGAACAGGACTTCCAGGGGGATCCCGCCATGGTAGGCGTTCTGCCATGCCACCCCGGCCGGCGCGACCGGGGTACCCAGGGAGTCGGCGAGGCACAGGTACGCAGTGGTCACCGAATCCTGCATGGCGTCATAGTCTTCGAACTCAGGGCTGGAGTAGCCGCCGAACGATTCAACCCACGGGCCGGTGTGATTGTGACCCCAGGTCATGTAGAGGACGGTGGTCGCGCACGGGGTGTGGGCGTGGGCGATAGAGTCCAGCGCCATGGCCCCCGGGAACATGAAGGTGTCACGCAAATAGGGGATGCAGGGGAACTGACTCTGCTCCTGGAGTACGACATAGTCCCACCCTCCAAGCTCCAGGAGCCCAAGGGACACGGGGTTCATCACGTGGGCATTGGGCGGATAGGACAGGGTGCACCCGCCGGGCGTGCTGGATGCGACGTTCAGAGTATCGCCCCCCTCTGTAGCCAAGTTCTGGACCAGAGAGGGGAGGTCGTTGAAATAGGTGTGGCTGTTGCCGAGGAATAGCACCGAGAGTGACTCGGCGCCCGCAGCAGCGCAGAGAGCCCACAAAGCGAACATAGTAGGGGAGAGAGATGGCCTGCCGGCAGCGAACACGATACCTCCGAATCGATGGAAGAAACCCTGCGGAGGGAGAATACGTAGCGATACCCGGGAAAACAATGGTCCCCTTGAAGGCCCCGTGTGCAGAGTGGAGTTCGACATACTCCGCCGCAAGGGTACGAGGGCGTATCATCTTGACTGGAATCCCCTCTCGCGGCGTTGGGATACTCTGCCGTGCGAGGGATGCGGCG
This sequence comes from Candidatus Fermentibacterota bacterium, assembly GCA_016928395.1. Classification (GTDB taxonomy): domain Bacteria; phylum JAFGKV01; class JAFGKV01; order JAFGKV01; family JAFGKV01; genus JAFGKV01. The sequence continues at coordinate 1,755 of JAFGKV010000219.1, forward strand.
TCATGTCGCCCGCCCATGTCGTGTGTGACGACCGGCTCCACCTGCTGTGCCGGGACTGTCTGAGCCCATGCCCGCGATGCGGCAAGGAGTACTGCCGGTCCTGCCACTCCAAGGCTTGCCCCCGTTGCTAGGGTCATCTTCCGAGCAAGCCCTCTCCGACGAACCGGAACTACCGATTGACCACTATTCTAATGCGAGAATAGTCCCCGAGGAGTGTGCCCGACGCGATTGATTCGGTCTGGCATCATGCCGCGGACTCATGCGCCTCCCGCAGTATCGGCGGAGCATGTGGCCTGAGTGCATTGGAGCGAGGGGATGTTGGGGCAGAATCAAGAATCCAGTATTCAGAATGCAGAAGCCGGGTTCGGGGTGCAGTCGGGCCTCTGAGAGTACGATGCGCTTTCAGGATTCTCAGGGTTGAGAGTACGGGGCGCTGGTGGCTATCGGCTGTCAGCTGTCAGCTCACTCCCTCACTCCTCACTCAGGGTAGGTATCGCTGTCGTTGTCGTAATCGTAGTCGTGGGTCGCCGAGCCGGGCGCTCGATTCCGGGATCTGGATGGATGAACGGAAGATTGGATGATTGGATGGATGGATGGATACAGATGAGGCCGGGTCATTGGCGATTCCGGCGCGAAGCTGATTGGAGTTGACCCGTGCGCCCGGTCCATGCCATCATGGGTGCTCTCCGCGTCTGCTCCGGCCAGGCGGGGCTGTATCCTTCGAGGGCCGGTCTACACCTTGTCGGGAGACGCAGCGCATGCGACGGTTCCGTGCAGTTCCTGCTTCCACTAGGCCGCTTCTTGTCATCGTGGTGTGCGCCACGGCCGCGGGTCTTTCCGCCGTGGCATTCATGCTCGCGACCCATGCTATATTCGCGGCGACCATGGAGCGCTTCGCCGAAGGCTCACTTGTGGGGTTCGCGTGGAAGTCACTCCTGACCATCACTGTCTCGTCTCTGGCCGTTGGCCTCCTGCTGTACCGCATCAGCCCTCAGGCGGCCGGCAGCGGCATCCCTCAGCTCAAGGTCGCCTTCTGGAAGGATCTCGGGTTTCTGCCGTTCCGCATATCTCTCGTCAAGTTCGTGGCCGGAGCCCTGAGCATCGGCGGGGGATCGAGCCTGGGGCGCGAGGGTCCCTCCGCGTTCATCGCGGGGGGGGTTGCCTCAGCCTTGGGAGGCCGGCTGGGGGTGTTCAAGGCCTCCCGGAGGGGCGTGACATCCGCCGGTTCTGCAGCCGGGCTTGCCGCGGCGTTTAACACACCCATGGCATCCATCGGCTTTCTCGTCGAGGAGATTATCGGTGACCTGAACACCCGGTACCTGGGCGGTGCTGCCTTGGCCGCAGTCATGGGCGCGTTTGCTGTCCATGCGGTGATAGGGCCTCAGCCTTCCTTTCTCCTTCCGGTGGTACAGGCAAACACGTGGACGATGTACATGGTCGTGCCAGTGGTGGCCAGCCTGGCGGCACTCTTGGGTATCGCGTTCCAGCGAGCGACATTGCGCTGGCGCATGGTTTTTCGGGGGCAAACCAAAGTGCCTGCATGGGCTTTGCCCGTGTTTGGTGGCTGGATCACGTGGATCCTGGGCATCGCGGCCTTCCACGCCACGGGGCGCGTGGGCGTGTTCGGCCTCGGGTATCACGACCTGTCGGATGCCCTGACCGGCGCGGTGCCCTGGTCGGCTGCGGTGCTTCTGGTCCTGTGCAAGCTCGTGGCCACCGTGGCGTGCTATTCCGCAGGCGGATGCGGCGGCATTTTCGCCCCGACCTTGTTTCTGGGGGGGCTCACCGGCGCCGCGGTGGCAGGATTCGCCTCACTATCCCTTCCATTGGCCGAGGCCGATCAGATCATCCTGGCCGCCGTCGGCATGAGCGCGTGTTTCGGCGCAGTTGTGCAGGCACCTCTCACTGCACTGCTCATCGTGTTCGAGATGACGCATCAGTTCCAGCTCGTGCCGGCCCTTATCATGGCGACCGTGATCTCCCAGGCCATTGCCCGTCGCGGAGGAGGGCACAACTTTTACGATGCTCTGCTGGAACAGGATGGCCACGAGCTGATGAAGATCAAGCCTCCCAGAGACTTGGGAAGCTGGCGGAACCTCCCGGTCTCCGTAGTAGCGAACCGGCGGCCTGTAGCCATACCCGGGTTGGACCGCGAGGGGTTGCGGCGCCTGCTGGTGACAACACCCTACCAGAGCTATCCGGTGGAGCATGACGGGAAGCCGATTGGGATAGTGACGCGCAAAGCGATCCAGCAGGCTGTGACCACGGGTTCCGAACCGCCCGTTGACCCCGTGGTCACCGTGTTTCCCGCCCAGACTATCCATGAGGCCTCGCAGCAGTTCATCCGCTCCACCCAGGGATTGATTGTCGTCGTTGACCCCGACTCAGGGCGCATGACAGGTATTCTCACCCTCCACGACTTGCTCCGTGCCCAGGCGGCCGTGCAGGAGTAGGGGGCTCGCGCTGGCTGTCGCCACGCCGCTCTGTGGCGTGTAGAACGAACCAACCCGGCGACAGAGCGCCGGGGCTACAGCAGTGGGGACCACAACTGAAGGCGGGTCTGCCGCAGACCACTGATGAACCGACGAGTGCCTACTGCCTACTGCCTACTGGCTACTGCCGACTGCCGACTGCCTACTTCTTCACTCCTCGATCTCCTTGACCACGTCGACCGTCGTGTCTTCATCACTGTGGGTGACGGTGAAGCCACGCTTCTCGAACACGGCGATCATAGGCCGGTTGTCGGACGTGGTCTGGGCCACGATGCGCTTCAGTTTCCACTTCCGGGCCACCTCCATGCAGAAGTCGGTGAGCATGCTTCCCACCTCTCGCTTCTGCCAGGCGTCAGCCACCAGAATGGCATACTCCACCGACTCGTGATCGGGATCGGCGATGAGCCGGCCGATCCCGATAATCGTGCGCGCACCATTTTCCTCGACCTCGGCGACAATGGCAATTTCGCGGTTGTAGTCTATATAGCAGAACCGGGTCGCCGCTTCATGGGAGTTCCAGTGGAAGAAGTGGCGGAACCGCGAGTAGATCGATTCCTTGGAACATCTCGCCAGCAGGTTGAGCCAGAGCGGTTCGTCCTCAGGCTTGATGGGCCGGAAGGTCACCGGCGTGCCGTCCTTGAGACGAACGGAGGTGACATACTTCTCGGGATACGGCCTCAAAACCAGATGTGAATAGGGCTCGATATCCTTGCCGAGTGAGTCGGGATCAAGCACGATCCTGGCATCCAGCGCCACCACCTCGCGGGGCGTTGCCAGGAGCGGGTTGATATCCAGTTCGGCGATCTCGGGGTAGTCGGCCGCCACGTACGAGAGCCTGATGAGCACCTCGATGAGCATGTCAAGGTTCACTGGCGGCCTGCCGCGGTAGCCCTGGAGCAGGGGCCAGATCCTCAGCGACTCCAGCATATGCCGGGCGAGACGTTCGTTCAGGGGGGGAAACCCCAGGCTCCGCTCACCCAGGACTTCTGCGGCAATGCCGCCCATCCCGGCCATGAGCACGGTGCCGAACACCGGGTCCTTCTTGATGCCCAGGATCAGCTCGATGCCGTCCCGCACCTCTACCATCCGTTGCACGGTGACCCCGCGGACCGAGGCGCCGGGCACTCTTGCGTGAGCATTGTGCACGATGCGGTCGAACGCAGCACGAACCGATGAATCATCGCTCAGATCCAGGATCACCCCACCCACGTCGGTCTTGTGGGTGATGTCGGGGGACAGGATCTTCAAGACCACAGGATAGCCGATTCGATGGGCGACTTCGACGGCCTCGTCGGCGGAGGCCGCCTCATGCGGCGTGGTGGCAGCGATCCCGTAGTCCTCCAGGAGATGCTTGGAGAGGGTCTCCGAGACGGTGAGACCTCCGGACGCCAGCTGGGGGAGAATCCGCTGGCGCAGGGCATCCCGGTCCAGCGAGAAGGCCACCGGAATGTCCTTCGGCGTCTCGTACAGGGTTGCCAGGTTGCGGGCGTACGAGACCAAGGTCATGAAGGCGCGGACTGCTTGTTCCGGGGTGCGGTAGGCCGGCACGCCGGCTTCCGTGAGGATGCCGATGCCTTCACGCATGGTCGCGCCTCCCAACCAGGCCGCCAGGATCGGTTTCGGGGTGCCCGACGCCAGCTTGCCGACTGCTCTGGCGGTCGCGCTCGGATTGGTCATGGCCTGCGGCGTGAGAATCACCAGAACCGCGTCCACGCCGGCATCGGCCAGCACGATCTCCACCGCCTTCTGGATTCGCTTCGGCCCCGCATCGCCCAGCACATCCACCGGGTTGCGGTGAGACCATGCCGGGGGGAGGCTGGCGTTCAGCTGGTCCAGAGTCGTGTCTGAGAGCACCGCCAGGGTTCCCTGCTCGGCGATGAGGGTATCACTGGCCATGACTCCAGGGCCTCCGGCATTGGTCACCATGGCCAGGCGGGGCCCCAGGGGGATCTTGTTGCGGCCGATCATCGCCGCGCAGTCGAAGATGTCGCCGATGTCGAACACCCGGGTTATGCCGATGCGCCCGAAGGCGGCGTCGTACACCGCATCCTCCGAGGCCAAGGCTCCGGTGTGCGACGCAGCCACCTTGGCGGATTCGGGGAATCGGCCGGCCTTGTAGGCCAAAATTGGTTTCGTTCGGGCAAAGGCCCGGGCCGCGGTCATGAATCGCCGGGCATTGCTGATCGATTCTATGTAGCAGATGATGGAACTGGTGGTACGCTCGGCGCCGAAGTAGTCGATCAGGTCACCGAAATTGACGTCAACGGTGTTGCCGATGGACACGAAGTGAGAGAAGCCGATTTTGCCCTCGATGGCCCAATCGAGCACCGAGGTGCACAGCGCTCCAGACTGGGAGATGAAGGCGACATTGCCCGGTTTGGGCATGCCCCCGGCGAAGCTTAGGTTCAGGTTCCTGCCGGGCACAATGATGCCCAGGCAGTTGGGGCCGATGATGCGCATACCGAAGCGGGCGCGCTCCTGAGCGATCTGCTCCTCCAGCCTGCGGCCTTGTTCTCCGGTCTCCTTGAATCCGGCCGACATGATGATCAGGCCGCCGATTCCCGCTTCGCCGCACTGCCGGACCACAGCAGGCACCCGTTCCGCCGGCGTGCAGATGACCGCCACGTCGGGGGTTCGGGGCAGCGCCCCGAGATGCGGGTAGCACGGCACGCCCATGACCGCCTCGCTCTCCTCGTTGACCGGGTAGACAACCCCTCGGAACCCGCCGCCCACGAGGTTGGCGAGCACCTTGCCGCCCACGCTGTTGGGGTTGATGGTGACGCCGATGAGGGCGATCCGGGTCGGGTTGAACAGGCTGTCCAGCTTGTGGACGTTCATGGATTCCATGGCGGCTCCGATACTCAGGGGTCGATGGTGCGGCATAAGGGGACGGACGGGTCCCAGTGTGTTCAGTATCGGAAGGGAATTAGCCGTCTTTCCATCGGTCCTGCAACCCGACGCCACGCTTTGCCCGGAAGTGTGTCTTCTGAGGCTTGCGTTGACACTCCCATGGTCGGTCTCGAGAGGCTCACCTGATACTACAAGGAGGTGATGGCAGGTCTTTCCCTCGACCTCTGAGACGTACATAGCCTTGTGTGGGCTTCTCCTGTGGAGAGCCCCTGCACGGCTGGCAGATCCACGCGACGGTGGCAGGGCGGGCTATGCGGTTTTGGACGGAAATGCCTCAGGCTCCTATCTACCGGAAGCTTCGTTCCCTGCGGACACGGGTTTGGCGGAGAGCGGGCGGCCACAACGCAGAGGCGGGGCGAGGGCTCGGCCTCGTGTGTCGTGGGCCACGCCTTACTGCTGCGCGAAGTCGAACTCGCCGGCGCGGTTGGAGGAGCACAGCTCAGTGCCCGAGCCGTCCACCGCCATCACCAGATAGACCCAGTTGTAGTCCGGATCGCCCATGCCCGCGGCGCTGCTCCAGCTCGTCGTCCCCGAGGGAAGCACCGCCACCCGGTGCGCATACCCAGGCCCCATC
>JAFGKV010000220.1 GCA_016928395.1 Candidatus Fermentibacterota bacterium
GAGCTGGTCAGACTGTCGCCTTCGGCCGGCGCGGCGACCGACCGTGCTGCGCGGGAATCGGCGAGCTCTTGATGTGGCTGACAGGGCTGCCGCGAAAAAGGTAACACAACTGGTAACACCGCAGCACCCAGCATCGGCGTTTACCTGAGAGCTACTGCTGCTTCTTCGCGCGGACCCCGGACTTCTCGTCTCTTTCTACGACTGTGACCAGCAGGGATACCCTGGCGGGTGTGGGCGCCACAAAGAACCGGGCCTTATCCGTCAGAGCCCCCTGCTCTGCTGTGAGCGGCACGAAGGTCTCTTTGGGTTCGTCGGACATCCTGACGAGTCGGGCCCTGGTTGTGGGGCGATCGAGCCCAATATTGTTTTGCGCTGGCCCGTCTCGATAGTCTACAATTGATGCAGAAGTACAGGCACGCGGAATTCGAAGAGAGATACCAAGACCGGTTCGCCCAGCGCAGGAGGAAAAGGACTGGCAATCGAGAGGTTCCTGACCAGAGTAGTGCTTCTTTCTGCAATCGGTTGGGCTGCAATCCCTTTCGCTTGGGCGGATGGCGGCTACTTCGGGCCTCCCGAAGCGGTCACGATCAGTGCCGATCAGCGGGCAATCATCATCAAGAATGGCAAGGACATCAGCATGACCTTCTCAACGGGTTACACCGGGGAAGGTGATGACTTCGGCTGGATCATTCCCACACCGGTTCCCGTGGCCATCGAGGATGTCAGTGAAACAGGCGAGAACGGAGAAGACGCATTCGAGATTCTTGATCTCCATACGGCGCCGGTTTTCCGGAGCGGAGGTGGATGTTTCCCTGCGGGAACGGAGGTGATAGCAACCGTCGGACTGCGTTCTATCGAGACTGTGGATCATGGGACGGACGTCTATGCTTTCGATCTAGCGAGCGGCGAGTGGGTCGAGACCCCTGTTCTCGCTAGAAAATCCTTTCGGTACCAAGGAGACATGATCTCGATCCACCTCGGAGATGACCTGATCCAGGCAACGGGCAACCAACCTTTCTACGTGATGCGAGGCGAGGGCCTTGCACTCCGACCGCAGCCCGAAGACATTCCCGATGCGGGACGGACAGCCACGAAATACGGACGGTGGGTGGAGGCGCGAGATCTTCGGGCGGGAGACATACTACGGGACACGGGCGGCGCAGGCCTTGTGATCGCAGGCCTATCGAGGGCTCATGCGACGACCGAAGTGTTCTGTCTCGAGATCGAACACCATCACAACTGCGCGGTACACCGCTTGGGAGTGCTTGCGCACAACGGCAAAGCAAGTGAATCGTCGGAGGAACCAGCTACAGCGGCCGCAGTGACGCTATACGGAAACGTTGTTCTGGAACACTATGAAGTGAGCGTTGTAGGTGCGGCAGATGCCACAGCTCTTCTGGCCTGGCTTGAGAAAAACGGCTATCAGGCAAGTCCGGACGCTCGGGGAGTTCTGGATGCGTACATCGACAAGGGCTGGGCGTTTGCGGCCGTCAAGCTCAATCCGGGCGACAGACGACACTACGAGAACACCTTCCCGCCACCGCTCACGCTGCAGTATCAGCACGACCGGCTCATCTTTCCGCTCCACATCTCCTCGGTCAGTACAACTCAGGCCATCAGGATTACCCTTTACGTGATCGCCGAAAGTACGGTATCTTCGCCCAATTTCCCCACCAGGACCCTGAAGTACGACAGGAAGTCCCTCTCCTACAGGGACCCCAAGAGCTACGTCGAAGCCTGCATCCGCGACACAATGGGAGACAAGACTCAAGCGATGGTAGTGATATGGAGAGGGAAGTTCTACGAGTCCTATCGGTTGAGGATCCCATTTCGGGGGGAGAAGCGCAGACGGACCTACCTAACGCGACTCGAGACCAGGATCGAGCCGGCAGCCCTGAGAGAGGACGTCGAACTCACGATGAATCTCTGGCCGCGGAAGTTTCGGGTTCACTACGCAGGGACCGAGGCCCATGAGAGCTTCCGCAACATCATGACCCTACTACTACTAGCCGGACTGGTCTTGTTCTGGCCTGCTGTAGTCGTCGTGGTAATCGTGCTTGTGATTCGCCGGATCAAGAAACGCAGGAGGCAACCCTCGGGATCACCTGGCGGCCTATGAGAATGCCCCGCCCACGTAGAGCCAGCGAACCCGCAGATCCCGAACCTGACGCGGCTCGTGGACGTCCAGCTCCCTTGTCCGAGAGGTTTTTCGATGGGGCGGCATGGGCCGCGAACCTGCGACCCCCAGCGTGTCGAGCAGAATCGGGCGTGATATAGGTGATATGGCTGCTGCGCTGCGCGGGAAATCGGCGATTTCTTGATATGGCTGATATAGCTGCTGTGAAAATGGTAACAAACCTGGTAACACTCCGCGACAGGGCATCTCGGATCGCTCTTGACAAGAACCCGCACCATGTCTTACATTGTAACACATGAAGACCTCAACCCTCACGATAAGATTGGACGCGAATCTGGAGGAGCTCCTCACACAGGCTAGCCAGCGGGCCGGAGTTTCCCGAAGCGAGCTGGCTCGGGAAGCTCTGCGCCGCCAGCTCCGAATCATCCAGCTGGAAGCCCTTAGAAAGCGGATCGTGCCA
>JAFGKV010000032.1 GCA_016928395.1 Candidatus Fermentibacterota bacterium
CTCCCGACGCTCCTCGATGGCTTGCAGTGCAAGCTGCAGCGCCATTTTCATCCTCTCAGGGTGTCGCCCCCGCGACATGACGACTAACATTAGAATAGCTCGGCATGTCTCGGCCCTGCGAATGGTCCTTCAGGCCTTTCTTGAGGTCCGGGGGTGCCCGGGGGGGAGGCAGCCGCGGACTATGGCGGGCGTTTCGCGCTACCGGTTCTCACAGCCCCAGCGGGGGCAGTTCGATGGCCTCGTCGATGAGCATGATGGGAATATCCTCGCGAATGGGGTAGAGGAACCGCCTATCTTCGCGGATAAGGCCGCCATCCACCGGTTCGGCCACGGGTTCGCCGCCGCGGTTCTTCACTGCCCCCGCCCTGATCATCTCATTGAGCGTGGTGACGAGGTCATGGGGCGCCAGCTCCACCGGTTCCTTTGTCTCGGGGCAGGCAAGGATGCTCACAAGCTCAGGATCGACGTTCATGACATGCTCCTCTCCAAGGGGTCCAGACAGGCTGAGAAGGGAATGCCGCCGCATCGTTCCCTCGCGGCGGTGGGAGGGAAGTTTCATGGGATGACAACAGGTGCAGCGACTGTCTACCAGGGGCGCACACGCCACGCCGAGTCGCCGCAGCCGGGCGGTGATCTCTCGGGCCAGATCGACCACGAGGTGGTCGCCGTCCCTGACGGCGCCCACCGGAATTTGATCGGCAACTACGGACGCCGCGGGAGAGCCCCAAGGGAATCGGTAACAGCAGCCTCCGATATGGGGCCCCACCGCAGCCCGGAGTGTCTCCGTCGTAGCCCCGGCTTCCATGAGAGTCGCTACTGCCGTCTCGACTATCCCCGCTCCGATGCCGGCCCGGCCGGCGTGAATGAGAGCCCGGACCTCCGTGCTCTGGTCGATGAGAGCCATGGGGACGCAGTCGGCGGTGCGCACAAGTGCCCAGCATCTCCGTGTCACCACTCCATCCACGCCAGAGTACCAGCCAGCGCGCGAGGCGTGCGCGATGAAGGCGGTATGCAACTGCTCGGGCGCGGCACCTGAGCCGGGCGTGATGGGGAGCGCATCGAACCAGTCTCGATACGGCGCGCTCTCGCCTGCCGAGGACACTATGACATGGGCGAGGCGGTGCGGCACGTTTATGACATGGAGTCGAACACGTCCTCCACCACCTCAATCCATGACCGATCCGAGTATCCTTTGAGCGCCTCCACCCGATCCTCGAAGACCGGGCGCTGGATCTCGAACAGGACCCCTGTGAAGAAACGTTCGGGATCGGTGGCCAGGGTCAAGGCTGCCGATAGATCAGCCCGATCATGATCCGCAGGAATCGCGGCGATCCGCTCCTTGAATGACTTGAACGTGTCGACCCGGTTATAGGTCACGCAAGGGCTCAGGACGTCGATAAGAGCGAAGCCCTTGTGACGCATGCCGCGGACAAAGAGGTCCTTCAGACCCTTCGGGTCTCCCGCAAAGCCCCGCGCGACATAGGTCGCACCGGAGCAGATGGCGATTTGCACTGGGTTGATGGGTGGTTCGACGCTGCCGTAGGGCGTGCTCTTGGTCTTGAACTTCAGGTCGCTGGTCGGGCTCGTTTGCCCTTTCGTGAGTCCATAAATGTGGTTATCCATAATGACGTAGGTGACATCCACATTGCGTCGGGCGCCATGGAGGAAGTGCCCCCCGCCAATGGCGAATCCGTCACCGTCACCGCCGAACACGACGACCTTGAGGTCAGGTCGGGCGATTCGCATGCCGATGGCGACCGGCACTGCGCGGCCATGGATGGAATGGAACCCATAGGTGGAGAGGAAGAACGGAAACCTGGACGAGCAGCCGATGCCTGATACCGCGACCACATTCTCCGGTTCCCAACCCATCTCCGCCAGGGCTTGCGTGATGCCTGCCAGCACGCCGAAGTCGCCGCATCCGGGGCACCAGGTCGGTTTGACCGCGCTCTTGTACATACTGGCGTTCATCGCGCTGCCTCCTCCACTGCCGTGATTATTTCACCCGCGCCGATCGGTACCCCAGTCACCGAGGTGAGTCTGACGACTCGGATGCCGGCACGCTGCCGGCCCTCGACCAGCGACGCGAGTTGCCCCTGGTAGTTGCCCTCGGCGATCACAACAACGCGTCGGGCATTCATGAACGCGAGCACGTCTGCCTGGGGGAACGGCGCAAGCAATCGAAGTGCCATACCCGCGACCTTGATTCCCCGGTGCTCCAGCGCGGGCGTCGCCTCCATGGCAGAACCCGCCGTGGAGCCCCAAGTGAGGACCCCGACGTCTGCGGTCTGATCGCCAAACATCACTGCGCTCTCGACAAGATCGGATACTCGCTCGAGCTTTCGGAATCGCTTGGCCGTCATGGCGATATGCGTGGGACCGTCATAACGGGGGCGCCCCTCCTCGTTCTGCTCCAATCCGCTCACCACGTGCTCGCCCCCTTTGGTGCCGGGGATGGCCGTGGGAGAGATGCCGCTTTCTGTGACCTCAAAACGGTGAAACGGCGTACGAATGCCATCCCACAGAAGGCGCCCATGCCGGGTTACCTCTGCCAGTGCGGGGCGCGGGATTGTTTCGGTGCGCACCGCCATGCCCTGGTCGCTCAGTACGATAACCGGGAGCTGCAGGCTCTCCGCGACGTTGAAGGCGACGATGGTCTGTTCGAAGCAGTCGCGGACCGAAAGCGGGGCCAGAACGACCCGGGGCGCGTCTCCATGCCCGCCGAAGGAGGCGATGTAGAGGTCGCTCTGTTCGTGCTTGGTCGGCATGCCGGTGGATGGTCCTGATCGCTGGACGTCGATAATCACTACCGGCGCTTCGATCATGGTGGCCAGGCCCAACGCCTCAGACATCAGCGACAGCCCGGGGCCACTGGTGGCGGTCATGGCCGGCACCCCGGCGAACGACGCCCCGATGGCCATGACCAGGGAGGCGATCTCGTCTTCGGCCTGCACCATAGCGCCACCGACCTTGGGAAGGTGCAGGGCCATGAACTCCATGATTTCGGAGGCAGGGGTAATGGGGTAGCCGAAGAAGTGCTTCGCCCCGTATGCCATGGCGCCCAGCGCGATGGCCTCATTGCCGTTTGCGAGCATGAGGCGGTCGGTACATTCTGAAGGCGCTAGCTTGAGAGCCTCCTCACCCCCTAGGCGTTCCCGAACGTAGGATACCCCCAGGTCGAGACCGCTCAGGTTCTTCTGGATAACCACGTCGCCCTTCTTGGCGAATTTCGTCGTGATCATGGCGGAAAGCAATTCCGTGGGGAGGCCGAGAAGCTCTGCTATGGCCCCCACCGCAACGATGTTCTTGCCTAGCTCAAACTCCAGCTCGTCGCGCGCCAGTGCCTGGAAGGGAATGCCGATCATCCGAAGGTCAGTTCTGTCTGCGGGAGGTGTATAGGCCGAGGAATCATAGACCAGAGTTGCTCCCGGAAGCAGATCATTGCCGTGACGCTGCCACGAATCCAGGTTCATGGCGACCAGCAGGTCAAGACCGTCACCCTGAGTAAGGACAGAGACGCAGGAGATCCTGAGTTGGAAGACTGCGTGACCTCCCCTGACCTCCGCGGGGAAGGTCTTGAATGTCATTAAGTTGAAGCATGCCCGTGATGCGGCACGAGTCAGGAGTTCCCCCGTCGAGATAACTCCCTCACCCGCTTCGCCGGCGATCCGGACGACCATCTCTCTGCATGCCATGAGGCTCTCCTCACACGACGAATCGTGCGGCTGTGTGACCAACCCTCCTCCAGAACACCGTGCCCGAGCAAGGGAGTCGACCTATCTCTGTTGAGAATCGGCATCGGTCCGGCATTGAAGGGATCATTGCCCCGCGACGCCGACCGATCTGGGAAGCGCTTTGCGCGAGAATGCGCGCAACAAACCCCCTCACGACTCCCCGGTCAACAGCAGCCGCCACCGCACAGGGCGAGGCCTCTCTGCGTCCATAGTTGCATCTGCGGACGGGACCCTTTGATTCATTCAGATACTGAACGTCTTGTGAGTATGGTGTGAGGTTCCATGAATCTATCTGATAGTGCGGCCGACATCGTGCGAAACCTGGTCAGCCCCGCCCATCTGGCCCTGGCCGAGGCAGTGAAGCAGAAGACGGGGCAATCGCTTCTCCTCGTGATGCTCGACCTTGAGCTGGTGGATGACGAAACGCTGGCCGAGGAGCTCAGTCGGGCGCTGCGTCTAGAACGGTTCATCTCGGACGCGGCCGAATGGGACACGGCGGCACAGTTCGCCATGGATCGGGATTTCGCCCATGATCACAACTGCTTTCCCGTCTCGTTCGAGGCCGGCCGCCTGGTCGTGGCTATGGTTGATCCGCTGGATACGGCGACCATCGACGAGGTGGAGACGGTCGCAGGATACCCTGTCCGGGCAGTAGTTGCGACACGGCGTGAACTCGACCGCGCCTTTTCTCACTGGCCCGCTCATCCCGAGGAGAGGGGCCCCTCTGACGACACGGTGACCATCGGAGATTCTCCTCTGGCCATACCGACCGTGGTTTTCGTCGGGTTCCCCGATGGCGTCGGTACGACGTTTATCATCTGGAATCTGGCCTATCTCATTGCGAAGAAACGCAAGGTCCTGCTCGTGTCCATCGGCCGGCCGTCGGGAGATGCGGAGGATCTGGAACCTCTGCCGGCTTTCGGAGCCTATCTGACCGTAGTGAATGACGCAGCCTTGGTGCCCGATCGACTGCTGGATCTTGCCGAGCGGGCCGAGGCAGGTGGGCCCCCGCGCTTCGATATCGCGCTGGCGGAGATTGACCGGCCGACCTTCGTGGTAGACGCTGAGCAGGTCGCGCAATGGGCGCAAATCGTAATCTTGATCACCGACACTGAACACGCCGGGGAGAGTTGGGAGCTAATCCGCAGTATGTTCGCCGGGGGCGTACACCGCCCTGATGTCTCAGTTGGGTTGCTGATAAACAAGAGCCTCTCGCCCGAGCACGGGGAGGTCGGGCAGGCCACGGCCGAGGCGGCGGCCCGCGCCAGTGATTTGGACGGTTCAGTGCGCGTGTGGGTGGCCGGAATCTTGCCCTTTGCCCCGGAGGCTGTGCACAGAGCCGAGGAGGAACGGAGGCTGGTGGTGGAGGCTTTGCCCCGCGATCCCTTTACGCGGGAGCTGAAAGATGTCGCCCGCAGACTGATCGAGGAAGCCGCAAAGGCAGGTTGATCAGTCGACCATGTCGAGGGCGTGTTCGGCCAGTTCGATGATGGTGTGGAGCAGGAACAGGTGCCACTCCTGAATGCGCGCGGTGGACGTTCCCGGCACGAGAAGCTCAATCTCCGCCACGCCCGTGGTGAAGCCACCGTCTCGACCAAGCACTGCAATGGTGTGGATGCCCATGTCGGTGGCTGCTGCCAAAGCCCTTCGTATGTTCTCGGAACCTCCGCTGGTGGAGAGTGCCACCAAGACATCCCCCGGTTGTCCAAGCGCACGAACCCCGCGCTCAAAGACCGTGGGAAACGCGTAGTCATTGGCCGCGGCGGTAATGCTCGGGGCCGAAGATCCCAATGCCACGGCGGGCAGCGGTCCTCGCTCGCGTTCCATCCGTACCACCAGCTCAGCCTCGACATGCATCGCTTGCGACGCGCTGCCCCCGTTTCCACAGAGCATCACTTTGTGCCCGGTTCGGAGGGCTTCCGCCACCATGTCTGCAGCGCGTACTGCCTCCTCCTCCAGTTTCAGTACCGCCTCGCCCATCTCGGCGTGGTCGTGCCAGCGCGTGCTGAACGTGCTATGGTTCATGTTGAGCTCACCTCCGACAAGTCATGGTGCAGGAATGCGATCGCTGGAGCCAGTTATGGGTTCCGCCGCTGGGTTCGTCAAGCGTGCGCCCATGAGCAGGATCGCCCGGTGCAGCAGGCGAAGCTCACTCTCGGTGGGACGTGCCCGGAGCCAGAGGCGATAGAGATCCCTGGCCAGTCTTCGCCCACCAGGGCCCCGCGGCGCCAGAACGGCGTCCAGGCGGTCTCTCAGCACCCGAAGCGCCACGCCCGTCGCGGCTGCAGGGCGAGGCGAGGATGGTGTGCCCTTGGCCATGGTCAGTTCATAGGCGTAGATGGCGACGGCGTGGGAGAGATTGTACGAGGGATGACTGACGCGCTGAGGAATCGCCGATCGCGCGTGGCACAACTCCAGATGCGTGCGGTGAAGCCCGGTACGTTCGGGGCCGAATACCAAAGCTGCAGTGCCGGATTCAGCCTCGCGCCGCACTTCCTGAGCAGTACGCTGGGGGTCCATCTGGGGCCATCCGCGGCCCCGGATGCGCCGGGTGCAGCCTACCGCATACGTGACCTCGGCCAGAGATTCCGCAAGGGTCCCAAACCGTCGGGCGCCGCGCAGGATATCTTCCGCTCCCCACGCGAGCCACGGTTCATCCACGGCATGGGTGCATTCCGGGGTGACCAGCCTGAGATCCGCCAACCCGTTGACGACCATCACCCGGGCGACGGCCGCCACATTACCGCCATGGGAAGGCTCCACCAACACCACCGCCACACGACTCTGCCATGAACTCCGATCCATTACCCGCCTCCAGAGATCTTCCGCCGGACGAAGGGGCATCACCGCTAAGAATACCCTTGCATGTGGTCGCCGACAACCTCCGGTCTGCGTTCAATGTAGGCGGCGTGTTCCGAACGGTGGACGCGGCGGGCGGTGAGATGGTTCACCTGGCGGGCTATACTGCCCGTCCGCCGCATCCCCGGGTCCTCCGTGCGGCCATGGGCGCGGACCGTCTCGTCGCCTGGAAAGGATGGCCTGATGCCCGCGTGGGCGTGCAATGGTTGCTGGATCAGGGATTCCACGTGGTGGGGCTCGAGCCGTCGGCAGAGGCCGAGGACTACCGGCACTATCGCTACCGGTGGCCTCTGGGCATCGTGATCGGCAATGAAGCCCTGGGCATCTCTCCGTCGGTGATTCGCCGTCTTCACGGTATGGTGCGCATTCCCATGCACGGATTCAAGGGCTCGCTCAACGTGGTTGTGGCGTTGGGCATCGTACTGTTCCAGGTGGTGCATGGTGCGGATCGCCCCGCCGCGAGGGATCATCTCCCGGATGAGCACGGCGGCATTCTTGCAGCCATCATGGATCGGGTGCGCCTGGATTCCGCGCATCGGGGCGCGTGGCAGGGGCGGTTCCTCGAACCCGGTTCGGCGGTCTTCCTGCTCCATACTCCTCAATTCCCTGCGGCCACTGTGTGGGCCCACGCCGACCAGGGTGGGGTCGTGCTCATGCTCCAGCCCACGATTCCCCAGGCCCATGGAGGGCCGCATTCCTCTGATGCGTGGCGGGCGGTCTCGGCCGATTCGCGCCGGCCGGCGGTGATTCCTCTCCGCCACCCGCCCCGTTCTGCGTCTCGCGGCCTCGCCTTCGATGCCGCGGTTCGTGTGGCAACGGCAAGATCCTCAGGCGGGATGACGCGCCTCACCCTCGATCATCTGGCGTATGAGCTTCTCCATCGTGGCGATGTCGCCCGTGACGGTGTAGGGCCCGATCTGACCCGGTTCCTCGATGCTCAGACTCCTGCGCAGATGGAAGCGATGGCACGGCGTCTCGGCGCGTACCTGTTACGCCCGATGGGAGGGTGGTGGGAACCCACTGAACTGATCTACGATCCCGAGATTGTCCGTCGTCGCGCCGATGTTGATGGCTACGTGCGACGGGTGCTCGGCCTCGGGTGAGCGGTTCGCCGTGCATGGTTCACAGTCAGTTGGGCGAAGGCAGCGAGCGGAGAATGCAAAACTCGGTCCCACGGTATATCTTGGTGTAGCGGCCTTTGATGGAGTACGTGGTCTTTGTGACAGGAGGTGTCTCATGCGTTCGCTGTACTGGGTGATGATTGCCATGCTGGGCATGAGTTCGGCCGTCGCCGATCATGACCTCGGATTCGCCTCCAAGCTTCCCGCGGAGACGAGTTTCTTTGTGACGACGGAACACATGGGCGAGGTGGCCTCGGCCATCGCGGCCAGCGAGTTCTACCGGGCGGTCTACGCCATCCCCTCGGTCGCGGAGGCGGTGGAACAGGGCAAGTTCCCCGATCTGGTGGCCAAGTGGGATGAGCTGGTGGCGGGCGAGCAAGGGCCCATGGTGCGGGCGGCGGCCTCTCTGCTGGCACGAGAGGTCGTGTTCGCCTCCACGGGCGACGGCACCCGGGGCATCGTCCCCGGGATCATCCAGCTTGCCCGGGTCGCCCTGCTGGCGCAAGAGCACAATCTGGGTGGCCAGGATCGAGCTGTCGGCGATCACCTCCGGATCGTGGCTTCCAACGTCAGCCGGCGGTGTGGCCTGGATCCTTTTGTCCTTGCGTTCAGGACCCAGCAGCGCGCACTGCTGGAACCCATGGTGGCCAGTCTGCTCACGCAGCTGCCGCCCAGCATCGCCCCCATGGTGGCCGTGGAGGAACTCCATGGCGTGCAGTTCACCACGCTTACCGTAATTCCAGGCCTGTTGCATCCGCCTCAGAATCTTCGCCCGGGACTCATTCAGATGATCCCAGACAGCCTGGCGCTGGAGTCGGTGATGGCCGCCTACGCAACGCTGACCTTGAAGGTCCGGCTGGGCTGGCTAGATGACTACCTGGTCATCGTCGCCGAGGATCAGACCGGCACTTTTGCTGACAAGCTCGCCCGCGGCCCGGGCGCGACAGCCCTGGCAGCCATGCCAGAGTTCCAGGCCGTGCTGTCCAGGGCCGGCGACCATCCCGTGCGGAGGGCAGTGGTGGATCTTCGCGGGTGGCGGCGATCGCTTTCCGGCCAGCTTGAGGAGGTATCCTCTGACCTGGCGATGTGCCGAACCCTCATGGGGTTTGCCGCCATGGCGGGAGTCACGCCACAGCTCATCGGCGAGAAGCTCACCGAGTTTGCCGCGACCTCGCTGGATCCCGAGCTGTCGGTCCTCTGCGCGGATCTTGATCACGGCGTGCGTATGGTAGGCGAACTTCACCATGCGCCAGAGTCCCAGGCCTGTGTGATGGGCGCGAAGACACTCACCCTGGCCTCTCGCATCCCCGCCTCCGCCGGAGGGTGGCTGGTATGGGGGGGGCCGAATGCGGCCGAAGGGTGGCGTCGAAGCCTCGACGAGGCGGTGAAGTGGCGATCCATGCCATGGATGACCCTGTCAATGCCTGCAGAGCAACGCCCCGTGCAGAACAAGATCACCGAGCTGATGGCCGTCACCCGGGACAGCCTGACCACTGCATTGGGTCAGGAAGGAATGGCGGTGCTCTCCTGGGAAGGGGTGCTCACGAAGATTGAAGATCGTGAGGTGAACCTCTCCATTCCCGAGGTTGCCTTCGTCCTGGAGATCACGGATCGGGATCGCATTCGTTCCCTTGGCGCCGTGTACGAAGCCAAGATCACCGAGCTGCTCGCCCAGCGAGCCGACAGCGCGGTAAAGATGCCGAAACCTTCATCCAAGAAGGTCAAGGATGGAGAGAAGCTCTGGTGGGATGGCCTGATTCCCGTGGAAGGCCCGGGGCTTGTGCCGACCATCTACCTGACCGATCATCATCTCATCGCCGCGTCCAGCGCCCGCCTGGCCGACGAGATCTATGAGGTGTCTCGCGGCAAGGGGAAGTGCCAGGATTGGCCCCAGGGCGAGCTCCGGCAGCTTGTCGCACGCTCCTCATCCGTCGCGGGCGTGCTGGGTGTTGCCGGCATGGCGCCGTTCCTGACTTCCATTCTGGATCACGCGAGAGGCGCCTCAGGCCCCGAGCTTTCCGACAAGGACATGCGGGCCACGGAGGACATGGCGGCAGCACTGAGGTTGCTGCAGGCAATTCCCCGGATCTGGGGGCATGCGCTCATACAAGGGAATGAGGCACGGCTGACCGCGCGGCTGGAGGTTCACGACCTCCAGTAGACAGCCCAATCCGGCCGATCGATTTCTTCAATCAGCGCCAGATAGCTGGCGTGGCGATGACGCGCGATGAGGCCGGCATCCACCGCTTCCTTGACCGCGCATCCCGGCTCCGCGCGATGCACACAATCCGTGAAACGGCAGCGCATTGCATGAGGCCCAAACTCCGGGAAGCACTCCGCGATCTCCTTGATCGATCCGTCGGGCATGCCCAACCAGCCGATGCCCGGAGTATCGGTGATGTACCCACCGCATTCCATGGGGAGAAGCCGGCTCAGGGTGGTGGTGTGGCGGCCCCGCCCGATGCGGGCACTGACCTCGCGCACCTCCTGTGCCCGGGTATCCAAGAGCTCATTGATGAGCGAGGATTTTCCCGTTCCCGAGGGGCCCACGAACGCGGAGACCCGCCCCTCCAAGAGCGCTCGAAGACCCTCGAGACCCGTTCTGTCCTTCGCACTGGTGCGTACGACGGGGTAGCCGATTTCAGGATAGACGCCGATCTCATCCGGGCCACTCTGCGCCAGATCCACCTTGTTCAGGCATACCGCACACCGGAGGCCGCCCCGTTCTCCCAGGACCAGAAACCGGTCCAGGGTCCCGAGGGAGGGCTCAGGCTCGGCTGTGCTGATCACCACGACGAGGCGCTCGACATTGGCCACGACGGGAACCGGCTTTCCCTGAAAGTCCACTTTGGTGAAGGCCGAACGCCTGGGTTCGATGCCCGTTACGGTGCGCGATGAGGCGGAGTGTCCCCCCAGGCGCACCAGATCTCCCGCCACCGGCAGCTCGCGGCTCCCTCGTATCTTCAGCCTGCCCGCCGGCGTCGCGCGCACTAGAACGCCGTCTTCCTCAACCAGAACCTCCCGCCCGAGAACGCAGAGCACGCGGCCCACGTTCACCGGCGTACCCTTCCTAAGCCCGCTACGGCGCGGTCATGGCGAAACACGTTGACGGGTTGACCTGAGGATCTGCTCATCATACCTTGACTCCATTGGATGGCATCGGATGTAGCGCGATGTGCATGCCGTGTGGCGGCGTAGCTCAGCCGGTAGAGCAGCGGAATCATAATCCGTAGGTCCGGGGTTCAAGTCCCTGCGCCGCTACCACA
>JAFGKV010000221.1 GCA_016928395.1 Candidatus Fermentibacterota bacterium
GGGGCCACGGGTACGCCGCCCCCAGTTGCGCCCATGCGTCGTCCAGACTCATGCCGTAGTAGGCGATCTGCTCCGTGCCCCCACTCCGGAACCGCCACGCCGCCACCTGGCAGTCCGCGCTGTCCTCCTGGTCCATCATCCACGCAACCAGCCGCTGCGGTGACCGCACCTGCGAGAGATACCAGTTGTCCAGAAACATCGAGCTGCTCGCATCCACCAGTAGGCACGCGTGGTTGAACGGTTCGATCTGCAGCCGATGCACCCGGTCGTGCCCGCCGGTCTGGCCCGGGAGACCATCGTCCCCCTCGTACCCGACCCACTCCTCGGTATCGGCGTCCCAGTATGCCGCGGTCCCCGGATTCGCATCCAGCGCATGCCGTGTCACCGCGTCCTCGGCCCAGATCACCAGGCGCCTGTCTCCTGCCATCAGGTTCCGGACGCTGTCCCACGTCACGAGCGGATACCGCCCCACCCACCGGTCCCGCGGGTGCACCACGCTGTCCCACCGTACCGTCTCGAACGGCAGCCCCGCGTACGGACCCTCCAGGGTCACCCGGATGGTGTCGTGCATCCCCTCCGAGAATAGCAGTTCGACTTCCAGCACGTCCCCCTGGACTAGCCGTACCGGCTCGTCTGTCTCCACCGCCAGCTCATCCCCTTCCCAGTGGGCATCGTACACGACCGTCGAATCCCTGGTCCCCCTCGTCTGCCGCACCAACGCCCGATTCACCGGGGGCGCGAAGTTGTCGACGAACACCGTGTCGTGCACCGCGGCCGTATCCCCCGAGTGCGACCACGCGTCCAGGAACACGTCATACCACCCATCCGGAAATCGCGCCTCCTCGTTCCGCGTCGCAGTCCCCGTCCCGCTCGTGTCCACCCTGGTAGGCCAGCAGTTCTCCTCTATGTTCGAGATCCCCTTGGTCACGCTCGGCGCGCTCTCCCCGCAGTTGGTCACGATGTAGCGACAGAGTGGCCAGTCTATGGGCGAAGTCTCAGGATCAACGAACGTTGCATAGTATGCCAGTGAGTCCGCCATCTCGAACGGACCCCGCATCATCAGCATGCACCGGTAGGGGATCGTGCCGCCGGTATCGACCGGGGACACGGAGTATCCGATACCGTAGATCCCTGGATCGTAGTTGCCCCCGGTCACTGCTACGGCGCCAACTACGATGTCAGCTGAGTCCTTCAGGACATACTCCTGCCTCGTCGAGTCCCAGAATGTCTGTGCAAGTTGGATGGTCTCTCGCCTGTCCTTCACGTAGTCGATCGCGTAGTTGTGCCTTCCCACCGCCGGTCGCGGGGCAAACTCCACATTCTGACTCGGCGCCGGCACCAGACTGTCCAAGGGGTTGCACACCGACCGGGTCAGGTTCCCGACCTCCTCCTCCAGGTAGAAGTGCAGATGACAGTTCTCCAGATTCGGCCTGAACGGCGCGACCCAACCGAGAACGTCGCCAGAGGAGACCGTCGAATCACGGCCAAGGTCCGGTCGTGGAATGACATGCCCGTAGTGCCAGGATGGATTGCCGGCCATGGTCCTCGCAATGGTGATGTAGCTCAAGTGGACTTGGTTGCCAGTGAACGTCTGCGCGGCTGTCACATACCCGCCAAACACCGCCAACACCGCGGTACCGGAGTCCTTGGGGATGTCGACACCGGTGTGATAGCGGATGTTGGCAAGATACTGCTCAGGATGGGTTGGGGTGGCCGGTATCGTGTCGATAGCGAACACGTAACCATTCCAATCCCCATACGTCTTGTTGATCGCATGCGCAGAGTTCTGCGGCGCCACCGGCCACGGAATACCGAATACCTGGTGTGCAGTCCCAAGCAGAACCGCTGCCGTGACCACCACCCAGATCCCAGCCAATGAGCATGTCCTCGCGTCGTGCCTTCCTGCAGTCATCACGCACCCCCTATTCCTGAACCACCAGCCTGCTGAACTGCAGCCGGACTGCCTTCTCGAGGAGGAATACACCATCGGGCGATAGGTACGGGATGGCCTCGCCCATCCCTCCTATCGGCGATACGTAGCGCTCTCCAACCGGCCTCGGTACCCACAGAAGCTGCACTCCATCCCCTGACAGGATGGTCAGGCTCCCCCCCTGCTCCACAATCGCCACGATCTCCCCCTCCCGGCTGGTACCCACTCCCGCAATCCGGGCGCCTGTCCGATACTCCCACAGCAGTCTCCCGGTGCTAGCCTCTCGTATGTGAACAAGGCGCGCCGCCCGGTACACGGCTACCATTCGCGACCCATCCGCCGACATGACAACCTCGGCGGTCGTGGTCTTCATCAGCTCCGACGCAACGGTCTTCCCTTGGCTGTCAACCACGTACAATGTACCCCCCGACCGTTCCTCTGGTCCGCCCGTTGCCACGGCAGTGAACACCGCTCGTGATCCGTCGGGGGATATATCCACGATGCCTCCAAACCCCCCTGTCCCCCCCGGCACCGCCTCACTGGCCCACTTCAGTTCGCCCGACTCGTCGCACGCCCGAAGCCCACATGTTCGCCCAAAGTCAACGCGATGATCGTAGGGACCTGCCGCCGTGTGTACCACAAATGTCGATCCATCAGCGGAAAGTGCCGCCCTCTGAAGGTAGCTGAAGCCATTCCGTTCCACACACTCTCCGGCCTTCCCGCAGAACCAGCCTCTCCGGGCTCCTATCTTCACCACTACTTCCCCATCATCCGAAATATGCGACACCACGTCCCCGTACCATTCGTATTCCAAGTGCGTATTGTACGGCCCGAACTCCTTCTCCCAGTAGATCCGCCCTTCCACGTCCATGTACACCTCACGCCAGTGGGCCTTCTGCTGCCATTGGGCGTTGAGCCGAGCACTCTTGGCTTCTCCGAACTCCGGCGTCAGCCCTCCCCCGGGCGGTGGCGCCGGCTCCGGAGGTACCTCCGGCCCCTCGATCCGCATCACTCGCACCAGCCAGTACTTCATGTTCCGCGAGGCGTACACCGTGAAACTCCGCACCTTGTCCCCAGGTCGAACCGCCGGGATGTCCATCGTCGTCCCGTCATCCAACCACAGCTGCTTGGTCCGGTACGCCGCCCAGTGGCGGATCTGGTTCAGGAGCCATTCCTTGTCTTCTTGCGGGATGCTCGTGTCGGCTAGCACCGCCTTGATCTCAGGCGGCGGGAACCCCTCCGCGAACACCTCTTCCCCCTCTCCCGGGGTCTGCCAGATCTCCTCCAACCGCAGCGGCCACTCTTCCTCCGCGAGCACGGATACCGCTGCCACCATCATGATCCCCGCGACCACCAAACCTGCTCTCATGACTCCCTCCTTGAGTTGTGCAGTTCCCTCGTTCATTACCCTTCGTCCAGCACGGACACAATCCGCGCAAGGTGTTCTTGTCGGCAAGCTCGGTTCGCCATTGTCTGGAGTCAAGCGCCATGCTTGTCCGACCACGGCTCTTGACTCCATCATCAAGTCTACACCCTCCAGTCAGACTTCCCTCAGCCTCCGCTTTCCGCTCCCACAATCACTATCGGTATCGGTATCGATCGCGGGTTCCCCTCCGATTGCCCAATCCGACCACCTCGCGTCTTCGTTCCGGGTCGCACTGCTGTCCGCATCCCACGCGTCTCCCACCCCCGTCCTCGTGTTCCAGAAGCGGTTCGCTGGCTGCGTGCCGTCGACGCAGGTGTTCGTGATCCAGTACTCGGGTCGTGACGCGTACACGCTCTTGTGGATGGTCGTCCCAAGCCCCGAATGGCTCGCCACTTGCGTGAACCGGATCGTCGGATCGCTGAACTTGTCCAGCACCAGCGAGTCTGTCTCGTGAGTGTAGATCCGGAACCCCAGCCGGTACGGCATGAGCTCCTCATCCGTCCCCTCGGGGCTCAGGCTGTCTCTTCCCGCCACCGCGATATCCACCTTGCCGGTCAGGGTGTCCTGCAGGACGACCGAGCTGGATCCTTGC
This sequence comes from Candidatus Fermentibacterota bacterium, assembly GCA_016928395.1. Taxonomy (GTDB): domain Bacteria; phylum JAFGKV01; class JAFGKV01; order JAFGKV01; family JAFGKV01; genus JAFGKV01. Next base: position 3,949 of record JAFGKV010000221.1, read on the forward strand.
CTGCAGAACGTCAATGAGTCGACGATGGGCGGAATGGTATCCACGAACGAATCCAGGAAGAGGAGCGGGTTGTTCTTGATAGCAGGGCCGGATGCGGGACCGTCGTTGAGATGTAGGTGGTTGGCGTTTGGGCGTACTCTCCCAATTGCTTGAGCAAGGCTGATAGTAGACCCTTCCCTCACCGCCGATGTGTCGATCAGCACATGTACGTAGCCAAATCCATTCTGCCATGCCGCATCGCCTGCCCAGAACCATGAGCTATCGGCAGGGTAGATGTATCTGACCACGGCTGTGGATATCGCGTACAGAGTATCCGAGATCCCAGGCGCGGGCTGGATGTCCACGCCTGCGTGGAGCCGGTTGGGGTTCTCGGTCGTGCCGTGCCGATATGCCCCCACCGTCTGCCGGATCACCTGTTGGCTACTCGTCGCATGATCGAACGGCCAGGGGTAGCTCAGCCCCACACCCGCGAGTCCACAGATGAGCCCTCCAACCAGGAATGCCCTCGCCCCCTTCATGGCTGCTGCTCCACAGGCTTCCCAGTCTTCAGGTCACGAAGGAGCACCGTCTGCCCTGATGGGGACAAGGCTGCAAGTACGCCCCCCCCAACCTCCAGCCTCCTGTAGGGCAACCCCTCCAGAGTCTCTTGCCAGGACAGCTCCCCATCCTGGGAGAGCACTCTTACCCGGTTGCCGCCATCCGGGGGTCCAACCAACGACCCAATCACCACCACGCTGGCGTCGGAATCCACCTCCAGGATCCTCACCTCCTCATTTCGATACTCCTGTCTCCAGTGGATCACTCCACTCGGACTCACCAGCGCAACTTCCGATAGGCTGCCATGCCCGCACACGTTGAACAGGTCAGTTCTCGATACGACAATATCCCTGTCCATCATCTTGATCAAAGCGATTCCACATGGCTCCTCGTCTCCGCACCCGCACCCCTTATCCGAGAGCCTCACCAGCTTCGACGTGCCGGAGGGAATATCCACAACGATGAACTCGCCCAGACTGCGATACACCACACACAGTGTGTCCGACGACAGCAGCGCCACCCCGCCAGGATGAAGGCCATGCCAGAGAACGTCCGTCGAAAGCCGTTCGTGGCCCGCCTCGTCGATCAGGAGCAGATGACTCCTCCACGGACCACGACCGCCGGCAGTGAACGTATAGGTGAGGGGCAACGGATTGACGAGGATCGTATCTTTGGCCGCATAGTCGAACAGCACCACGACCGCCCCAAAGCCCGGCTCTGCCAGTCGAATCAGCCTCGGCGTAACACTTGCCGCAAACCCCATCTCCATCCGGAACACCACGCTGTCGCCTCTTATCACCACGATGGTCGTTGAATCCTCTACCACCGCTTTCAGCTCGGACCGAGCCGGCGAACTGCCGCCCCAGCCCATCAGGAGCACCATGGCTCCTACCGCACCCATCAACTGCCTTGCTCTCATGGCTCCCTCCTTGAGTTGTGCAGTTCCCTGGCATGCCCTATGTCCTCCCGCGGCCCGGGCATACCCCGCCGAATGCTACTTCCTCCGGCAACCAGGGCTCCCCATCGACTCACGTCAAGCCAAGTCTTGATGATCCCATCCCCCATGTTCTCGACTCATCCCGGCCGAGCCCGCGGCCCATTCCCGGTTCCGCGCGTCCGTAGGTCGGGGCGACAAACGGACCCGACAAAGCGGGTCTCTCCACCGAAACCATCCCCGCTTGTCGACGCCGGCGTGAAATGTCTCGAAATCGTCGGTGGAAGGATTCCCTGGCGATCCCCTCGAATCCCTTTGGCCGAAGAAGAGCCATTTCGAAACGGCGTTGACACCCTTGAGCAGCGTGAGTGCGCCCGGCGCCCGCGGAGGCCCCCTGAACCCTGGCTCCTCACTCCTCACTCCTATCTCGCCCCGGCCTGAACTCTGCGGGATCCTCGCCTGACAGGGCTGTTTCTTGACAGCTCCGCCGGAGAAGGGTATATAGGATTTGTCCTATATATGACACGTCCTATACCCCATCCATGGAGTTGCCATGTCATTGGATCACGCCGTCCTTGGGTTTCTCACCTATGGCCCGTCCACGGGCTACGACCTCAAGAAGTTGTTCGACAGCACGGTTCGCCACTTCTGGCCGGCGGACCAGAGCCAGATCTACCGTACCCTCGCACGCTTGGGCGCCCAGGGCTTTGTCGCTCATGAGCTGATCGACCAGGATCCCCTTCCTGATCGCAAGGTCTACTCTCTGACCGAGGACGGCCGGGCGGAGTTCCTTCGCTGGCTTGCGGCACCCCACGCGCCCGACCCGGTGAGGGAGGGTTCGCTGATTCAGGTGTTTTTCGCGGGCCACCTGAGTGATGAGGAGATCCTTCGACTGGCGAAACTGCAGGCCAAGGGGTTGCGGCAGCGCATACGGACCCTGGAAGGTTTGTGCCCGTTGCTGGAAGAGCACGCCTCCCAGATCGGTACTCGGCGGGATGCGTTCTTCTGGGGAGTGACCTTGGAGCACGGCCTCTTGATGAATCGCGCGGCGCTTCGATGGATCGAGAATGTCATCAAACGGCTCAAGACTCCGGGCCAGACACCCGTCGCGTCCTGACACCGCGCCGCTTCGCTCTCATCCGGTGGAAAGAGACGCCATGCGCCGGGTTCCGCACATACTGCTGATCATGGGGCTGATGTCGGTGTGTGCGGCCGCATCACCCGTCGGCTCCATTCGGGGCTCTGTGGTAGACGCCGTCACTCGGGCACCCCTGGGAGGTGCCAATGTCATGCTTGCGGCCACGGACCGCGGCGCCGTCGCAGACTCCGGCGGCGTGTTCGTCATCGAGGCCGTTCCTGCCGGTCCGTACACCCTGCAGGTCTCATTCATAGGATACGGCGACATCATGAAGCCTGATGTCATCGTGCGTTCGGGCAGGATCACCACCGTGGCGGTGCAGCTCTCGCCCCAGGCTGTCCAGGGCCAGGGCATTACCATCACCGCCGGGTATTTCGCCGAGGATGCCGAGCAACTCCCCAGTACTGTCGGCTTCTCCTATGAGGAGATTCGGCGCGCACCAGGGTCGGGGGGAGACATCTGCCGCATCGTCGCCGGGTTGCCCAGCCTCGCAAAGGTGGATGATCAGAAGAACAGCCTCATTGTCCGGGGCGGCAGCCCCATGGAGAACGCCTTCTTCCTTGACGGCATCGAGGTGCCCAATATCAATCACTTTCCTTCCCAGGCCTCGTCCGGCGGCCCCATCAGCATTCTCAATGTCGACCTCATCCAGGACGTCAGGTTCCATGCCGGGGGATTCTCCGCCGCCTATGGCGACCGGCTTTCTTCGGTGATGGACATTGCGTTGCGCCAGGGCAACCGCAGCCAGTTCGATGCCCAGCTTGACTTGAACTTCACGGGATTCGGCGCGGTGGTGGAAGGCCCCTTGGTTTCCGAACGGGGCTCATGGCTGGTGTCCGCCCGGCGCAGCTACCTGGACCTCCTCATCGGCGCCATTGACGTCGGCGCGACCATCGCCCCCCGATACGGCGACTATCAGGCCAAGGTGGCGTATGATCTCTCCGGTGCCCACACGGTGAGCGGCCTCGCCGTCTGGAGTGATGATCGTATGACTTCCGATCAGGAGCAGGCCATTGAAAACGATATGGTCTACTTCGGCGACCAGGATCTGCTGGTGGGAACCACCGGTGTGACGTGGCGGGCTCTCTGGAACCGGAACGGCTACTCAACGACCTCGATCTCCCACACGATTCAGCGGTTCTCCGAGGATTTCTACGAGGCTGGCTCGCAGGCGCAACTTCTGAAGAACCGCTCCACCGAACAGGCATGGCGTCTCAGGAATACCAACCAGTTCAGGCTGAGCGATGCCAATCGCATCGAGTTCGGCATCGAGGCGGCCCGAGTGGTGAACGACTACGACAATCACTATGCCGCCTATACCAGCGCCGTGGGCGACACCGTGCCGGCCAGCGCACTGGACGCCCGCCACTCCGCCACGACGTTTGGCGTGTTCGTATCGCATCAGATCGATCCCCTGCCGCGGCTTTCCGTCACCGTGGGGACTCGCCTCGACCGATCCGCCGCCGCGAACTGGCACCTGTCGCCCCGGGCGGGCCTTGCCCTTCAACTGGGCAGCCATACGGTGGTCCATGCCGCCACAGGCGTGTTCCACCAGGGACTTCCCAGCCTGCTTTGGGCCCTCAATCACGGTGCGAACCTGAAGGATCCCCGGGCGGTTCACTACATCGCGGGGCTGGAGCACCTGCTCAACGAAAGCACCAAGCTGACGGTAGAAGCCTATGTGAAAGACTACCGTGATTTCCCCATGGATCCGACACAACCGGGTATGTTCCTCATCGACGAGACACAGTACTGGTTCGGGTTCTACACACCTCACGACACGATGGTGAGTGGGGGAAACGCCTCGTCGCGAGGTGTCGAACTCATGGTTCAGAAGAAGCTGGCCAGGGGCCTCTACGGCTTGGCCAGTGGGGCGTATTTCAGGACCAGATATGAGGGCCTGGACGAGATCTGGCGGGATCGCGTCTGGGACAATCGCATCGTGCTCAGCGCCGAGGGAGGCTGGAAACCCAATTCGCGCTGGGAGCTGAGCACGCGATGGATCTATGCCGGCGGTCCGCCCTACACGCCCTTCGACATGGCGGCCTCACAGGAACTCAATCGGGCAGTCTTGGATGAGGCCCGCATCAACGATGCCCGGTATCCCGCCTACCATGCCCTCAACCTGCGTATCGATCGGCGATGGCACTTCCGCGCCTCCAACATCGTGGCCTACCTGAGCATATGGAATTCGTACAATCGCCGGAACGTCGCCAGTTACTTCTGGAATCAACACGAGAACCGCCCGGGCACCATCTACCAGTGGGGCGCCCTGCCCGTCCTCGGTATTGAGTATGAGTTCTGAGGAAGACTCATCGCTTGTTCCCACGTTTCAACGTTCGAACGAATCGGCATAGCCGGCCGCGGCCTTCCATCGCCACGGCTGTCCTCAAGGATCCCGAAGTCTTTTAGGCAGGCGTCAGCGGATCTTGATATGAACTAACTGTTTAGTTATACTATTCGGTAGGTTTCACCACTCATTCAGTCAATGGAGGGCTTCATGGCTCCTTCAGGTGCCCAAGAGCGCCGTGCCGAGACGCGGGACAAGATCCTGGCCGCGGCCGCGGACGTCTTCGCCGAGCGCGGGTTTGCCGGCGCGAGCGTGGATGAGATGGCCCGACGATCGGGTGTGAACAAGGCGATGCTGTACTACCATGTAGGTGACAAGCAGGCGCTCTACACCGCAGTGCTGGCGCGGAACATCGATCATGTCAAGGGAGTGCTTTCTTCCGCCATAGACGCTGCCGACGGGCCGGCGGAACGCCTCACCGCCATGCTCTATTCACTGACCACCATCGTGCGCGAGGCGCCGGCCTACCACCGGCTCGTGCTCCGGGAGATGGCCAGCGGGGGCGCTCATCTGGAGCATGAGATCCTGATCCGGTTTGTGGGTATCGTGGGTCTCACCCGGAAGGTATTGGATGAGGGCCGGGCCGCGGGCCTATTCCGCGATCTCAACCCCTTCTTGATTCATCTCCTCTTGATCGGCGGCGTCATTGCGACGGCGGCGCAGCCCCTGCGCCGGAGGCTGATCGAATCCGGGTTGTTTTCCACCGAAGCGTCGGGCGCCATGCCGGATCCGGCCGCATTCGTGGCCGATGTGATCATGAATGGTATTCGAGTGCCGGCTTCCGGAGGTGTATCCTTATGATGCGGGGCTCCTTTCTCTTTCTCTCTTTGGTTCTCATGATACGCTGCGGCGGCAACCATGGTGGCACGATCCGCGCCTCGGGCCATATCGAGGCGACGGACGTGCGGGTCGCCGCCAAGGTGGGCGGCCGTCTGGCAGCCGTGCTAGTCCAGGAAGGCGATTCGGTGCAGGCAGGCCAGCTCGTTGCCCAGATCGATACCGTGGATGCCGCCTTGGAATTGGCCCGCGCGCAGGCCGAACTGGCCAGAGCCGATGCACAGCTGCGACTCCTGGAAGCAGGTTCGCGACGGGAGGATCTGACCCGGGCTACGGAGGAGGTTGCCCGAGCCGAGGCGGAGCTCCACGCCGCCCAGCGTGACCTGGCGAGGTTGGAGACATTGGCCTCCCAGGGCGCCGCGACCCCCAAGGCATTGGACGATGCCCGAACCCGGCGAGATATCGCCGACCGTTCGTTCAGGGCCGTACGGGCCGCACAGGAACGCGTGGCCACGGGCGCACGGGTGGAGGAAGTGGATATGGCGCGGGCCCAAAGGGATGCCGCCCAGGCCATGACCGATGCAGTCGCACAACGCCGTGCCGATACGGAGATACGGTCTCCATTGCGCGGGGTTGTGACGGTCCGTGCAGCCGAGCCGGGAGAGATCATCCCGCCCGGCGGGCTCATCTGCGTGGTGAGCGATCTGGCCAATCCCTGGCTCGTGGTCTATCTGGATGAACCCTCGTTGGGGAGAGTACGGTTGCGCGACACGGTGGAGGTTCGGGTCGACGGCGTGGATGAGGCCATGGCTGGCGTGCTGATTCATGTGGCCTCGGTGGCCGAGTTCACACCCAAGAACGTCCAGACCCCACACGAGCGGGCAAAGCTCGTGTACAAGGCCAAGGTCTTGCTGCAGAACCCCGTGGGCACCTTCAAGCCGGGGATGCCCGCCGATGCAATCTTCACGGCACAGGAGGGCCGGGGTTCATGACGAACCAGGCCCTCGTCTCGGCCGAGGGCCTCGTGGTACGGTATGGCATCACCGAGGCCGTGCGAGGGATCAGCCTCTCCGTACACGAAGGCGAAGTGGTCGGGCTGATCGGCCCCGACGGCGCAGGCAAGACCTCGACGCTCCGGGTGATCGCCGGGCTCCATCCGGCCACCGCAGGCACGGTTACCGTGCTCGGCCGTGACGCATGGCGCCATCGCCGGGCTCTACATCTCTCTCTTGGGTATCTGGCACAACGCTTTGCGCTGTACGGAGATCTCACCGTCGACGAGAACATGCAGTTCTTCGCGCTCCTGTTGGGCGTGCCCCAATGGGAGTCTCGCAGAGACGAACTCCTGGGTCGGGTCGGACTCACGCGGTTTCATACTCGGCTCGCGGATCACCTGTCTGGCGGCATGCGACAGAAGCTGGCCCTTGCCGTGAGCCTGATGCATGCACCGCGGATCCTGCTGCTCGATGAGTCCACCACCGGTGTCGATCCGATCACGCGCAGGGAGTTCTGGAATCTGCTCGCCGATCTGGTGGCCGAAGGACTCACGTTGGTGCTGGCTACGCCCTACCTCGATGAGGCTGAACGCTGTTCCCGCGTGGTGCTCATGCACCGTGGCAACATCCTCGCGGAAGGGGAACCGCAGGCGCTGGCCTCCCTTATCCCCGGGGCGGTCTTCGAGGTGGCGGCCACGCCGCGGCATCAGGCAGGCAGAGCCCTACAGCATTGCCCCGGAATCGTAGACGTCCAGCCGTTTGCGGCACGATTCCACGTGCGCGTGGCATCCCCTGAGGGGGGTGCGGAACACATCCGTGGCGCGCTGGAGGCGGCGGGATGCGATGTTGAAGACCTGCGCCCGACCCTCCCCAGGCTCGAAGACGTGTTCCTCCATCTTACTCAGGCGGCCAACCGCAATCAGGAGTGATCCCGTGCACCAATCCTCCCCCGTAATCTGCCGTGAGCTCAGCCGCTCCTTCGGCTCATTCGTGGCGGTGGACCGGGTGTCGTTCGAGGTCAAGGGGGGTGAGATCTTTGGGTTCCTGGGCTCCAACGGCGCGGGAAAGACCACCACGATCCGCATGCTGTGCGGCCTGCTGCGGCCCAGCGGGGGGCATGCTGAAGTTATGGGGTTCGACGTGGCGACACAGGCGCGGGAGGTCAAACGCCGCGTCGGCTATATGTCACAGCGCTTCTCGCTGTATCGTGATCTCACCGTGCGGGAAAACCTGGCGTTCTGGGGCGGCGCCTACGGCCTTCGGGGCGTGCGGCTTCAATCCAGGATCGACTGGGCCGTGAACATCGGCGGGCTCTCGGGCGCCACCCGGGCCTTGGTGCGCGACCTTCCCGGAGGCTTCGCGCAGCGGCTCGCCTTGGGATGTGCCTTGCTCCACGAACCACCCGTTGTCTTTCTCGACGAGCCCACGGGAGGCGTCGACGCAGAGGCCCGGAGGCGATTCTGGGACCTGATCGATGATCTCGCGGACTCTGGCACGACTGTGTTTGTCACCACCCACTACATGGACGAGGCTGAACGCTGCCACCGCGTCGCCCTCATGCACGAGGGGCGCCTCCTGGCGTTGGACAGCGTGCCCCGGCTGCGGGACGTGTTCTCCAGGGACGCGCTGGTCGAGGTCCGGTGTCCCAAAGCTGCCCAGGCCATGGCCGTTCTTGAGGGAATCCCCGGGGTGACTGAGGTCGCGCTCTTCGGTGCACGTCTGCACGCGGTACTGGGTTCGCCACACCTGCAAGCCCGGGTGCAGGCGACACTGGAAGGCGCAGGCTTCGCCCCCACCATGGTCGAGGGCATCGTGCCGTCGCTGGAAGATGTGTTCATTCACATCATCGGTTCGGGGGCCGCGGCATGATCCGGCGGATTCTGGCCATGGCAGTGAAGGAGTTCCTTCATCTCAAGCGCGATCGCCGGACAACCTTGCTCCTTTTGGGCATGCCCGCAGTATTGCTGGTGTTCTACGGCTTTGCGCTCTCCTTCGATGTGGAGCATATCCGACTCGCGATAATCGATCAGGACAACAGCGCCGCCAGCCGCGGGGTTCACAGCGCTTTCCTTCGATGCGGATTCTTCGACCTCGTGTGGAGGGGGCGCGATCCTCGTGCTCTCGATCGTCTCCTGGATACCGGCCGGGCCCAGGCCGCGGTGGTGATCCCTCCGGGGTATGGCGCCGCGCTGAGCGCCGGACGGGGCACCTCGCTGCAGTTCGTGCTCGACGGCGCCGATGCCCGGATGGCGACCACGGTGCTGGGCTATGCCCGTCAGATCGCGGTATCCATCAGTCCCGTAATGTATTCGGGCGGGCGGCTCGGGCCCGTCACCGCCGTTGTTCGGGTATGGTTCAATCCGAATCTGTCGTCCCCGGTATTCCTCCTACCGGGTCTGGTGGCCTTCATCATGGCCATTTCCGCTGTTGTTGCCACCGCCCTGGCCGTGGCCAGGGAGAAGGAGCGCGGCACGATCGAGGCCCTCCGTGCCACCCCGCTTAAGGCCATCGAACTCATAGTGGGAAAGACGATTCCCTACTTCGTCATCGGGATCGCAGCGGCGACCTTCTGCCTCGCCGCCGCCTGGGCCGTCTTCGGCATGCCCATGGAGGGCTCCCTGCTGTGGTTGGCCTTGGTGACGATCCTTTTCCTGGCGGGAAGCCTGGGCTGGGGCGTGTTCATATCCACCGTGGCCGATTCGCAGCAGGTCGCCTTCCAGTTGGGATTGATAAGCTCCATGCTGCCAAACATGCTGCTCTCGGGGTTCATCTTTCCCATTTCATCGATGCCCGTGGTCTTGCGCGCCATCACCCATGTCGTCCCTGCCCGCTACTTTCTCGCGGCGCTGCGGGAGATCGTGCTGAAAGGCGCCGGCATCGGGGTCTGGTGGCAGGATGCTCTGGGCCTGCTGGCGTTCACTGTCGCGATCCTCGTATTCGCCACCGCCAGGATGGTCAGGAGCCTGTGATGCACGCGGTGCTCGTGGTGGTGCGCAAGGAGCTGGCCCAGCTCCGCCGCGATCCAAAGATCCTGCCGTTACTCTTTCTAGCCCCGGTTCTGCAGATGCTCATCCTGGGATATGCCGTCACCACGGACGTCACGCACGTGGAGCTGGCGGTATGTGATCTCGACCGGACTCCGCTGAGCAGACGGCTCATCGATGCATTCATTAGTTCGCGGTACTTTCGGGTGACCGCCCGGGTGGCATCGCAGCCCGAGATAGACCGGCTCCTGCAGGACGGCTCCGCCAAGGTCGCCCTGACGATTCCCGCGGGCTTCGCGGCGGAACGACAGTCGGGGAGGCCGGGCGCAGTGCAGCTCCTTGCCGATGGGGCAGACCCCTCCAGCGGCACTATCGGCCTGGCCTATGCGGCGAACGTGTTGGCCGGGCTGACGGCCGAGAGCGTGACCCCGTTGGTCGAGCTCCGCCCGGTGGTGCGTTACAACCCCGATCTGCTGAGTAAGAATTTCATGGTTCCCGGGACGCTGGCCATGATACTCATGGTGATGACCATGATGCTCACCGGCATGGCATTGGTTCGCGAGACGGAGATCGACACCATGGAACAGCTCTTGGTCACACCGCTCAAGCCGGAGGCGCTGATCGTGGGGAAACTCCTGGCCTACGCGTCAGTGGCCATCGTCGAGATTCTCTCCGCCCTCCCGGTCGTGTTGTTCTGGTTCAAGGTGCCCCTGCGGGGATCATTCCCGACCCTCATGGGCCTGTCGCTCTTGTTCATGCTGTGCACGCTGGGTATCGGTCTTCTCGTCTCGACGCTGGCGCGCACCCAGCAGCAGGCCATGATGATCACAGCCTTCGTATTCATGCTGCCCCAGATCTACCTGTCGGGGTTTGCCTTCCCTCTGCAGAACATGCCACGGATCTTCCAGCTCATCAGCTATGCGGTACCCCTGCGCTACTACGTCACGATCCTCCGCGGCGTGTTCCTGAAAGGGGTTGGCATCTGCGTGCTCTGGCCCCAGGCGCTGGCACTACTGGGCCTGGGCCTCGCCATCCTCACCCTGGCGAGGCTCAGGTTCCGAAAGCAGCTCGGCTAGTGCCATCCCCCTCGCCGCGCAGGTCGCCGATTACCTGGCGCGCCACAATCAGCCGTTCGCTCGCGTGCTGGATCCCGGCGTCTGGGCGCAGGCAAGCCTGCGCACTCCATAGCGTGCCGGGTTCCATTTGCCGGAAGAGATCGCGGCGATTCCGAGGGAACGCCCTCACCGGCGAGTTCAGTACATTTCACGCCGGTGTCGACACGCCCAGCGCGTACGCTGGATTTGTCTGGTTGGGTGCCCCTATTTCGCGGCCAGTTCCAAGGCGTCGTGCACCCACGCATTCAGGCTCTTGTGCTCCTTCTTGGCATGGATCGCGACGGCCATGTGCAACTCGGGTTCGACCCGGACCATGAACTTCCCGGAATAGGGCTTTTCGGGTGACTCACCACGCTCGGCACAGAACTCAAGGTAGTCATCCACAGAATCCCGGAAGGCCTTGCGCAGTTGCCGCACCGTTGCCCCCTGGAACGTCACGACATCCCGAAGGTTGATAACCTCGCCATGGAAGATGTCAGCCTCGTCGTCGAACTCGACCTGCCCAATATACCCTTTGTACTCCATCATGATGTCACCTCGGCTTCCTTCAAGAACCTGCGCACCGAACTCACGGCTCCTTTGTCCGTAACCCGCTGACGCGCACTTCCACCATTACTCCTAA
>JAFGKV010000222.1 GCA_016928395.1 Candidatus Fermentibacterota bacterium
ATCGGTATCGACGATGCCCTTCGACGGGCGCTCACCGATTCGGTAGTGGCCTACCTGGGGGCCATGGAGGGCGTCCGGGATATCGACCGCAATGACAAGGCGGGCAAGGAGCAGATCGCCCTGGATATCGACTACACGACCCTGTCGCGACTGGGCCTCACGGTGGCCGATGTGGCCCGCACCCTCAGAATCGCCTATGACGGGGAGGTGGTGACTACGGTTCGGTACGGCGAAGAGGATGTCGACTTCCGGGTCACACTCAGGCGTCAGGAAACCTCCAGCCTCGAGGAACTGGGCCGACTCATGGTGCCCAACAATCAGGGAAGGTTGATCTCGCTGGCTTCGGTGGCGCGGTTCAGGGTGCAACCCGGCCCGGCGACCTACTATCACTTCGACCGAGAGCGGACCACCACGGTGACCGCGGATCTCGACGAGCGAATCGCGTCCCCCGTGGAGGTCACCGGCGCAGTGGTGCGGCATTTCGACCTGGGAAGCGGCTGGCCGGGGATGCGGTTCGCCATCGGCGGTGAGGCCGAGGAAACCGCCGCGTCATTCCGGAGCCTCTACATTGCCTTCGGCATCGCCGTAGTGGCGATCTACCTGGTGCTGGTGCTCCTGTTCAATTCCATGACGCAGCCTTTCATCGTGATGGTCGCCATACCTTTCGGCATCATCGGCGTGATCATCGCCTTCGCCGTGCACGGAGAACCGCTGGGATTCTTGGCGCTGATGGGGCTTGTCGGTCTGAGCGGGGTCGCCGTGAATGACTCCCTGGTGATGGTCAGCCACATCAATGACCTTCGGGCGCAGAAACCTGAGGCACCGCTGCTGCCGCTCATCGCTCAGGGTGCCGCCGACCGGCTGCGGGCCATCATCATGACCACCGCCACCACCGTGGTCGGTCTGATCCCTTTGGTGTACGGGATCGGAGGGTCGGATCCGTTCATAGCTCCCATGGCCCTGGCACTCGGGTATGGCTTGCTGTTCGCAACACCGCTCACGGTGGCGTTCGTTCCGTGCATTTACGCTGCTCGAGCCGACATCATGACCATCGGCAACCGGCTCTTCCGCAGGGGCCACACGCCCGTCATGTGATCCCGCGGAAACCCTCAACCCTGCGACGCAGAGCTGAATGGAGACTGCCATGCGAATGCGCTACTTCCTGCTCCTTATCGTGGTCACACCCTGTGCAAGCCTCGCGCAGGGTGTGACACTGGCCGACCTCCTGCAGACCGTGCGGGAGGGGCATCCCCTGTTCGGCCGTGAGTCACGGGCGGTGGAGATCGAGGCGACCTCCCGTGAACGGGCATTGGCCGCCCAAGACTGGAACCTGATCTCCCGTGCCTTCTACGCATACCAAGAGCCCCCGGGAGAGGATCTCTTCTCCCCGTCGTCGGTGCACGGCAGCGGGATCAACGTCAACCTGGATAAGGTCTTCTACAACACCGGCGGCCGCCTGTCCGTCAAGGTGAGCCACTCCTACATCGATCAGGATCTGCCGTTCCTCGATTTCGGCGCCGACCCCTTCCGGGCCGGCCTGCCCTACTACTACCAGACCGAGGCCTACCTCACCTACTCCCAGCCCCTCTGGCAGAACCGGGGTGGAACCCTCGACCGGCTGGAGTACGAGCTGGCGGATTTCTCCGTAGAGCTGGCCCGGCTGCGTGCCGCGGAAAACCAGGAGGGGTTTCTCTTGGAGGTGGGGCTGCGTTACCTGGACTGGGCGGCATACCTCGAGCAGTCCGCCATCGTCAAGGCCCGCCATGACCTGGCTCAGGAGCAGCTCAGCCAGGTGCGCCGGCGAAGAGAGCTGAATCTTGTGGATGAGGTCGACGTGCTCCGCGCGGTGAATGCGGTGCATTCGGGGGAGGAAGCCCTTGTGCGCATCGAGGCCCGCTACCGTGCGATGCAGGCTGAACTGGCCGAAATCGCGCAATGGCAGGACCTGTACGACCGTGCACCTGCCCATGACCTGTATGGGCTGTCGAACGTGCCGGAGTCGGACGACGCGGTTGCACAACTACGACAACGATCCCGGCTCCTGAGATCCTTCGCGGTCGCCGGGCGGCAGCTGAAGCGACGGCTGGCCGCGGCTACGGGCCTTTACGACCCCGACCTATCCCTGGATGTGGGCTACGGCCTCCGGCAACAGGATGAGGGTTTCGCCGATGCGTTGGGCGTATCCGAACCCGATGCCTTCGTGGCCCTGAGTCTCAGCTTGCCGCTGGGGCGACGGCAGGCAAAGTCAGACATCGAGAGTCTGCAGCTTGGGATCCTCCAGGTAGAAGACCTGGCACGGGAGGCAGGTATTCAACTGGAATCAACGCTTCGGTCGCTGCGAATCGAGGTCGAGCGGATCGAGGAGGTGCTGCGCCTCGATGAACGGCAGATTGAATCCGCACGGCAGCGGGCCCAGGAGGAGCTGCGGCTCTACAACCAGGGTCGCAGTCAGTTGGCCTTCGTGATCAGCGCCCGGGATGACGTGGCGCGGGCCCAGCTCAACCGTTCGCAGAACGCGTTGGTCTACCAGAAGCTGCTGCTGCGATACCGCGAGCTCATGGACGAGCTGATTTAGGGGATAGCCGAGGGAGAGCAGACCCACGATCAGGTCTGCGCGGTGTTCGCGCCGGGCCTGCTGCTCCACTATCAGGCTCGGGGGAACAGATGCTGAACGATCCGGTCAGCCTCGTCACGACCGGACATAGAGCAGCGCATAGGAGAAGAAGATCACCGCATCCGGGAGGAAATGGATACACCAGGGCCAGAGAAAACCCCTCGTCTCCAACATGGCCTTGCCCAACAGCCACGCCAAGAAGCCGACCATTAAGAAACCGAGCAGGCCCGGCGGCGAGCCGTGCAGCCAGTGCGCCAGACCAAAGTAGACCACGGTCAGGAGTAGCGTGTGGGTCTTCCCGATGATCTCATGCAAGGTGGAGAGCAAAGAGCAGCGGAAATAGGCCTCCTCGGTGAAGGCGTTGACCGCTGCCAGGAGCAGAGCGACCGGCAGGAGGGGCAAGGCCCTTAAGAAGACCTCACTCGAGGGAGCGATGCCGAGGATGGTGGGGATGGCAACAGCCAGCGCGGCCACCGCGGCAAAGATCCAACCGAAGGTTCTCCAGGATTCACCCGCTCGAATCCCCAGCCAGCGAACCGGTTCGATCGGGGCATTCACCTGACCCTTGACCAAGAAGAAGGCCCTGCGGTCACGCTTCATCAACCATAAGACGGTGAGCACGACCAGCGCCACGATGATATCCAGGACAAAGACAGCCGCGTAGCCGGTGAAGAACGACACTCCGACGTAGTTGAACCGGCTCTGGAACCAGTCGGTGGTGCGAATCAGGCCAGTCAGGCTGAGGGAGAGCAGGAGCACCAGAAAGACCGCGGCATACTGCCAGAGCGGGCGGATGGCCCTCCAGGTCAGGCATAGCACCAGAAAGGATGCCAGGAAGCCGGCTTTCGCCCATAACACCCAGGACGGAATAGCGCCGCCCAGCATCGTGATGAGAATGTCGGGCAAGTCGGAGACAACCAGCATGACCACCCAGGCGGCCGGGATCAGAGCCGTCCTCAGTTCGCGTCCCGCGTTCATTTCCTCACCTCGTCGCAGAATGAGACGTTGCATATGGGATGTTTGTGCACAGGCGCGAATGTATGGCTTCTTGGGTTCGCGTACCAGGTTCGCTCCCTGATCCAGGTACGGCACTTGCATTTGCCCATGATGTCTCCACCTTTGACAGCATACCCGGGAGGTGAGTGTGCACCGGACAATACTTGTACTCTCCATCGTGATCGCGGGTTGGGCCGGGCAAGCCTTCACGACATCTGCTCATATCCACAGCGCTGACGGCGATACCATCGCCCATCGGACCGGATGGAGCGCATCCTTCTTCCCCGTGTTATTCTACGGGCCTGACTTGGGATTAGGGGGCGGAGGAGGCACAGTAATCTCTCACGTGGACAGCGGCAATCCTCGACCACCCACCATCTCCACAGTCGCATTCTACACCACCAAGAACAAGGCGTTGGCCGTGGTCTCGCCCTCCTTCACTGCTCGCCGCGGGGCCTATGAGATCGAGGCGGCGCTCAAGTACTCCTCATTCCCCAGCTCGTTCTATGGCATCGGGGTGAATGTCGAGGATGATGACGAAGAGGCCTATACGCTAGAGGAAGTCGGCCTGGAAATCGAGCTATACCGGCGCGTCTGTTGCGAGCTGCGGGCGGGGCTGCAGTACGAAATCGCTCACGATGGCATGCGTGAGTTCGACGAAGGAGGCGTCATAGCATCCCGGGCCCTGATAGGCGCGCGGGGGGGGCGACGGGCGGGCTTGGGGCCCGCCGCGGCATGGGATTCCCGTGACAATCGGTTCTTCCCCACGCGGGGAGGATGGTACCAGGTTCGCGGCCGGTGGTATCGAGACGAGCTGGGAAGTGAGTTCAATTTCCACGATGTCCGGGTGGATCTGCGGCAGTATCTACCCTTGCGCACGAATCATGTCCTCGCCGCGCAGGTGTTGGGCGTGCAACAGGCGGGCGAGGTGCCGTTCAGCGAACTGGCCTCCATCGGGACATACCTTCGGGGCATCGATCCGGAACGCATCCGGGACAGGTCGCTGGCACTCCTGCAGGGTGAGTATCGCCTCCCCCTGCGCGGCAGGGTCTCGGGGGTGGTATTTGGCGGCGGGGGACTGGTGGGACGGTCGCTGAAAGGGCTGGAGACTTCCTCCCCCCTGTGGGCGGCAGGCTTTGGTCTGCGCGTCGCATTCGATCCCGTCCGCCGAATCAACTTCCGCTTTGATGTCGGGTTCAGCAGGTACGGGGCACAGCCCTACTTCCAGTTTCAAGAAGCGTTCTGACTGGCCACCCGGCTGCCATTAGAGAACGTCGTAGAAGTGTCAAGGTGCTGCGCCGTCGCCGGCGTCAGCCCCTCCCGTCTAACGGACTTCTCCCCGGGCCTCCTCGCACACAGTCTCCGGGGTGCCCGGAGGGGGACAATCCCCGCTGATTCGACGAAGTACTGGGCCACGTCCTCGACGTGTGCACTGAGGAGGCTATCCGCATCGTATGAATCGATTGCGGCTTTGAGCCTCTTCTCAGCATTCTCGAGAATCGCGCGTAGGTCATGGTCTGAGAAGAGCAGGACCGGCCTTGTCATCGGACGCGTCGCCTGACCCGCCGGGAGCGCTGGATACTGGTAGTGCGGTAGAGAACTGGCGATCGATCGGGCACGATGGACACTATTCCAATATTGGAATAGTGCGGCAAGATCGAACGTGTGGCCACATGAGCACACACCATGGGTGGAGTTCCCTTCGGGGTAGACGTGCGCCGGTTCACGCCAGCCCGTTTTGGTCAGCAGCTCCAAATGAAGAGACTGAGGACTCCGCCATCGTCAATGGCAGGAGGAGGTTACAGGGAACAGGGCATAGGTTCCGGGTTTCAGTGAGGCCTCTGGATGCGACTGCACCCAGGGTTTCGAGGTGGAGAGTACGGCCGGCAGTTGGCTGTCGGCTGTCAGCTATCGGCCCTCAGCTCACTCCTATCTCCTCTCTCCTCTCTCCTCTCTCCTCTCTCAGGGTCGGCATCGGTATCGCTCTCGAGAGGCGTACCTTTCAGTACGAGTGCGTGGATGTACTATCAAACGAGTCGGGCCTCTGAGGGCGCGGGGCGCACTCAGGTTTCTCAAGGATGAGAGTATGCAGCGCAGCGGGCGGGCAGGCGTTCCCGCACCGCTGGATGCGCGACAGAGTCCCGGGCAAAGCTCCGCGAGGAACCGTTGCCTCGTAGGGGCGATCGTCCCTGGTCGCCCGCCGCCGGCTCGGGGCCGTGTCAATATCGTTGTCGTAATAGTAGTCGTAATCGAGGAGCTGGGGCAGGGAAGGGCGAGTCGGCAATCCGCAGCCGGCAGTCCGGCCTGCTGCGCAGGAAGCACAAAACCAGAAACGGGAAGCCCTGTCCTACTCTATAGGACGCTCAGTCATCCAACAGCAAGAAGGTGTACTGCACGTTCCTCCAGCTGAGCAACGACAGGCGCACGCCAGGGTGCCCGTTGATGGCTCTGCGGGCGTAGCGCTCCAGCATGGCCCCCGCCAGGTCGAAATCCTCTTCCCTGGCATACCTGAAGTAGCACGTCGGCATGACGTAGCTGTTCCCGGCGGTGGTTCCCCAATAGGGGATCTGACCGGAGTCGGGGAACTGGAAGGGCCGATAGAGGCCGCTCGCCATGAGCGAATCCAGGAAGTCAGCGCAGATCCAGGAGGTCTCCCCCGTCGTGCCGCATTCATACGAACATGAGAGCGGGGGATAGCGCCAGACCAAAGATCTCGTCAGTTGCATAAAGCGGTTCTGCCCGCCGGCCACCGAGATCGACGAATCCGTCAGGGTCACCGAAAACTCCTCCCTCTCCCCATTCAGCGTGAACCGAATCCACTCTACAGCGCGAGTGAGATCAACAGGGAGCATGGAGAAGGCGGGACCGATGGCACACAAGCCGATCTCCGGTCGGAGGGCGCCGAGGATTTCGACATCCAGCAGAGGCCCTATCCTGGAAACTCGACAGGCAATACTGTAGTTGCAGCAAGGATACACGTGTTCCGTCGACATGAACAAGGTCGGCATTGGCTCCTCGCCGGGATGCGAGTGGCTCTCGCCAACCCAAAACGCGACGCGTCCTTCGATGGGCTCGAGAGCATCCCCTCCCGGGGATGTGTCGAATATGGCGCAGGAAAGACCGAGCATCAGGATCGCTACCGTGAGTGCTCCAAGGCCGCCAATGCGGAGGCTGTTTTGATGACTCATGACGAATCCCTCCCTCAGTTGTCCGAGGTATTGCCTCCAGGGACTCCACTAACCAAGAAATGAAGTACCGGTCCAACACCGCGCACTTCCCCTCACCTGTCTGTGGGGTCCACATCAAACGGAGCTCCGAACAGCCCGCCTGGTTTGAGATAGAGCACCCCACCGGTGTAGTCAAAGATCAGGTTGAATCTCCGGAGCGCGTCATTGCCAATGATACCGTCGGCGCCTTCCTGCTTCGATCTGACTTCCGCGGGAGCGAACGCTGTGGGAACGTCATGGAGCGTGAAGCCTCCAAAACCGAACATGTGGATACGGCCGACACTTCCGTGGACGTCTCCGCTCAACCCAGTCCCGAGATGGGAGGCCTCCAGACTCTCGGGCAGCGCGAACTTCATGGTATCGCGTACCAGAAGTACCACTGCCTCGCCGGCCGCCGAGTCGATGTAGAGAACGAGCGGTATCGGCTCTTCGCCGGCAATGCTCACCTCTCCTTCGAGAAACGGGATGCCCTTCTTCAGGGTGATCGGCACGGCATGCCACGATGAATCGGCCACGAATGACTCCGGATTGTGGAGTCTGATCAGCGCCTCATCATTATCGATCTCGACGACGAATGATCTGAAGAGCGAAGACCCGGCAACACCGTCACTGCGAAATGCCTGTGTGATATCGCTCTGGGAGATGACCACCAACTGGCTATCGAATGGCACACCGCCAAAACGCAGCGTCATCGAGTCAGCCATCAAGGCGTAGGTCGCGTCACCGCTCCCCGCGCCCCCGACTCGAACCGAATCCAGATCTTCACCCGGGAAATACCGCTGCGCCTCCTTGCGGAACAGATACACCCCATCGAAGGTCATGCCGGTGTCAAGCAGGATGTTCAACGTCTCGGCCTGGCTGACGACCAGGGGCAGGATTGTCCGGTTGCGCTCGACCCTGAAGGGGATCTCGCCGACTGCGCCGGGATCCGGCATGCCGTCGGCACCGTGCACGGCCGATGCCGACTGCGCAAGAGCCCCGGGCGTCAGAGCAGCAAGGATAGCGACAAGAGACACGTGCAGAAGTCGGTGCCACATGAATTCACCTCCCACAGCGGCAGTTGGTGTGCACAGAGTCAATGTAGGAGGTGACGAGCCCAATGGGAAGCCATACGGCGCCAAGGGGGTCCTATCGTCTTCCGACCGAGGCGCCGCGATTCTGTGCGCGGCCGCTTCACCCAGATGCCTGGCCAGACGAAAGCCCGAGATCTGGGCAGCTCAGTGGTGTGGTGACCTCACCCCGCGGTTCGTGGAGCCTGATCGAGGGGTTCGCAGACGGGCTGCCAGGCCAGGTCGTGGTCGCCACAGACCGGCACGTCCGCTTTGCCGGGACAGAGGGTAGGTACTCGGGTTCAAGAACGCGCACACGTGCAGAGAGCGACAGGGCCACCAGCCAACGGGCGAGCCTCCAGACCTCACCGCCCGGACTGCCGCCCCGATCTCCTCACTCCTCACTCCTATCTCCTCACTCGATAGACCCCTTCACTTCTTCACCAGTGGACGGCTCTATCGCCCGCAGCTTGGCTCGTTCCCAACGTCCATGAACCGGCCTCTGCAACCCCGAGTGGCACGTTTGAGCAGTCCCAAGATTACTGATGCAGGATTTGACCCCACGGGGTCCTCCCCACGGCCCGTTTCGGCGTGTGACACTCTTGGGACCTGCGGGACTGCGCTCCATCGCCGCTCGCCCCGACGCTGTCGGTCAGGATGCACACGCGAGAGTCACATGCCGTGTGGCTTCCTCGCCATCGTGAAGCACCGTGAGCGTGACCTCGTCGTTTCCCTGGCATGGCTCGACCGCGCCTGCGAGCTGCCCGCTCGAGTGGACCGGAAGAGTGTTGACGATGAGTATGATGTCACCTGGTGGGAGCCCGGCGGCCTTCCCCGCTCCCCCCTCTGCCACGGCAGTCACCGTGATGCCATGCCGCTGCGCTTCGGAGGTATCTGTGTCCTTCACCCCGCGGGTGTGCACGCCCAGCGTCGCGATCTCTTCCTCGTCATCCGCCTCGTGAACCCCACCCCTCGGGGGCATGCTCATCGACAGCACCACAACCATGCCTTGCTCCCGCTCGATCTTCATGGGCTCGATGCGAGATGAGAGTTTGGGACAGGAGCAACGAAATGCATCCATCTCCGCCGATAGTTCGGGATTCTCGACGAACTCGTGCCGCGCCATGTCCGCAGAGGCCAACCCTGCAGACACCAGTCCGACGAACGTCACCTGGAGCAGTCTCGGTTTCACGCTGCCACCTCCTTCGATGCAGATCGTCGCAGCACTGCATGCACGCTTGCACCGACGATCTGCGTTGCTGGACCCGGTGCACACCGGCCTTCATTGAATAGGACGCACGATCTCCAGATTTGTTACACGGTCATTGTGTGTCGAAGCCCTGAATCACCTGGAGTTCATCGTCGAGGGGCAGCAAGAACCGCGCCATTCCGAAACGCCCCGCTGCAGATTCCTCCAATGCCATCCGGTTCCACCACCGTTCGCGGGTGAACGGTCCCAGTCCGGAATCGAACAGCCGGCATGGGAGGAATGTTGGGTGCTGAGGGTTCAGGGTTCAGTGCGGCCTCTGAGGACGCGGGGCGCACTCAGGTTGTCCGGGGTTGAGAGTACGGCGCATCGCAGATGCGCGGTGCCGCGGCTTCTCTGTGGGAGCGGCTTCAGCCGCGACACGCCACCCTTGTCGGGCCTGAAGGCCCTCCTACTCTGTCCATGGTCTTCGCTGGTCGCCCGCCGGCGAGAGAACTCGGGGTCGGTCTCGCCATCGGTGTCGTAATCGCAATCGTAATCGACGAGCTGGGCACTCGAGCGCGTGTACGTCTACGTGTGCGTCTACGAAGTAGTGCATGTTCTCTCAAACAAGTGGGGGGCCCCGGGCCCGCCCCGACGATACATGCTGCAACTTCCGGTGCCGCGGCGGGCAGTCACGGCGTAGGTCGGACTGCCGAATAGATCACCTCTTCACTTCTTAACTCCTTCTCTTCTTGACTCCTTCACCAGTGGCCGGCCTGGAAGCCTTTTCTGGGGGGCTCCCTATCTCAGTAAGTTCACATTGTGCCAACGTCCCCAGTCCGGCCTGGGATCAGGGATAATGCGTGTCAGGCCAGCAGCTGCGTAACGAATTCGACGATGGCGGACGAATCCATCTCCTCGGCCTCACGTAGTGCCCCCTGAAGGTCTACTGGTTCGAGCAGAGGCGACAGCCGTGTGATCTCCTCTCTGGCACACTCTCGATGATTCTCCTCGGCAGTCTCATAGCGCGCGAGAAAGGAATTAATGATCAGCGCATCGCGAAGCTGGCTCTGAATCTTCAGCAGACTGGAAGCGCTGAGGAGGATTGAGGAAAGGCGCGAGGCGACCGAGAATCGTCTATACGTCGCAAGCGCCTCACCAAAAGCAGACCGGGCCGCGTCGAGGTCTTTCAGCTCCGCATTGCACCTCGCGAGCCCTGTGAGGGCAAGCACGATCATCTCAGGTGCGGACACCTGCCTCAGGAGCAAGAGTGATCGTACATAGGCCGTCTTCGCCGACTCCCAATCCTTCATCTCACGACAGGTATCTCCCAAGGAGCAAAGCGCGGAGGCTTCACCCGACCTCTCCCCGATGCTGTGGTACAGGTCAACACTCTCGACGAGCAATTCCCGCGATCGTCCAAGCTCTTCAAGATAGACAAGGCAGTTGCCCAGAACATAGAGGCCCCGCGCAATGCCGCTGAGACTGCCTGTCTCTCGGTGTCTTCGCAGCACCTCTTCGTTGAGGCACTTTGCCTTGTGATAGTCACCCCGACTTCGAGCGACAATCGCCAGGCGGTCGATGGTGACGCAGAGCACTCCCTCGTGACCGGTCTCTTGGATGATGGAGAATGCTCGTTCGTAGTACTCCTGCGCCTGTCTGCGATTGCCACGGTGCAATGCGATGTCTCCCAACCCGTTAAGCGTCTGAGCGAGCGGAATGGGATCACCGGCCTTTTCCAGCATGGCACGCGCGCTCTCTCTCAAGTTCTGCGCCCTTTCGATTTCACCCAGCGTCAGGACCACTCCTGCCATCTGACTCAAGATGATCCCTTGCATCTCGGTCTCACCGCTTTCCTGCAACACGCTTAGTGCGCGATCAAACAAGCCGAGGGCCTCTCGATAATGGCCCTGAGCACCGGCGAGGTTCGCCATAATCCTAAGACAGAAAGCACTATCGCGAGCCGTACCAAGATGCTCGAAGACCGCAAGACTGTCGGCCAGGAGATTCCGGGCTTCGGTATAATACCCGAGCCTGCCTTTGTTCAATGCCAAACAAGTCTTGATCTGAGCGAGCGTCATGCGCTCTTCAGGGGAAGGAAGGATCGGGGGATTGGGGAAACGTTCGGTCAGAACGTGCAGGCCTCTGGTGAATAGCTGCTCGCCTTCCTGAAACTGACTTCGGTGCTGGAAATACCGTGAGAGAGGCTCGATGTAGAACTTCAACCGATCCAGGTCATCGTGGTGCAGGGACCATTCGAATCCCGAATCGACATTCGCTCGCTCCCGAGCGATCTCCTCGTAAGCCGAAGCCATGCGTGGGCTCCGAAGCAACGGGCCCCGACTTTGCATGAACGAACCGTAGTAGCGAGAGTGGGCCCTTTTCGCCGCATGGTTCCCGTCGGCATCCTGGGCAAGTCTCTTCTGCACATACTGCCGGAGAAGCCCGTGCATCCTGAACCGCCCAAACACGTCACGGCCGATCAGCGACTTGTCCACCAATGACGCCAGCACCGGAAGGGTGGCTCCTGCTACCGCCTGCGCGGCATCTCGGTCAAAACCGCCACGGAATACTGAAAACCTCAGGAGCACCAGGCGTTCCTGTTCCGACAGCATCATCCATGACCGTTGGAAGGTGGCCGCCATGCTCGTGTGCCGCGGCGCCACATCACGGTCGGTGGAGGTGAGAGTCTCCATACCGCCCATCACTTCCTTCAGTATCCCCCGGACCGGCAAAACGCGCACCCAGCCGGCAGCCAACTCGATGGCAAGCGGGACCCCTTCAAGCGCGCGACAGATCTGCGCAACCACCGGTTCTTCTTCCGCGGTGAGTGCATATGCGGGGCATACTCTTTGTGCACTCTCTCGGAAAAGACGAACGGAATCGAAGCTCAGGAGTGACCTGGTTTCCTCTTCCGCCGGAACCTCCAGACCACCAACATCAAACATCCTCTCGAGACGCAATCTGAGCCGCTCTCTGCACGTGCCAATGATTTTCATGAGGGTGGTTTCTCGAACCAGGTCACCGATCTGCCCCGCGCCATCAACCACACGATCGAGGTCATCAAGCACCAGCAACGCGGCCTTCCCCCGGAGATACCGCTGTACCTGGACATCCAGCCGATCCCCCGGACCGAAACTCAGCCCGAGTGCATTCGCGATCGCCAGGGGGATGAACGCGGGTGACCTCACCTCGCTTAGGGGCACCACGAACACTCCATCCGAAAACCGTTCGGTCACCCGTTGTGCGGTCTCCACCGCCAGCCGGCTCTTGCCGATTCCGCCCGGACCAACCAGAGTAATGAGGCGGACCTGAGGATCCGCCAACAGCCCGATGAGTGCCGATACCTCGCGTTCTCGCCC
The DNA here is from genome assembly GCA_016928395.1 of Candidatus Fermentibacterota bacterium. GTDB lineage: Bacteria > JAFGKV01 > JAFGKV01 > JAFGKV01 > JAFGKV01 > JAFGKV01. The sequence continues at coordinate 12,438 of JAFGKV010000222.1, forward strand.
CACGAACGGTACCGCATTTGAATCGCCCAGCAGCGTCTCTCCAGGAGGCAATTCCATGCCGGGTGCATCAGCGAATCGGCGCTCTTCCGGCAGAGGGCCCTGAGGAACGGGAGGGATTTTGGCTGCTTCAAGATCATGTCGTACCGCTTCAAGGCTCTGAATGCGCAGTTCGGGATCGGGCTCCATCATCCGGTAGATCAGCAGCCTGATCCGTTCAGGGATGCGTGGTGGGAGAGGCATCTGGCGTGGAGGGCTGGTCCCGGGACCGGACTGGGCGTCCTCCGCCGTCGGGGCCTGCCCCGAGAGCATCTCGCACAGGAGCGCACCAAGCGACCACACCAGGGACCTG
>JAFGKV010000223.1 GCA_016928395.1 Candidatus Fermentibacterota bacterium
CACAGAGGCTCGCCTGAACCCCGAACCCTGAACCCTGAACCCTAACCTGTAGCTCCACGCCACGGCACCGGAAGTTGCACCACGTATCGTCCGGGCGAGCCCGGGGCCCCCACTCGTTTGAGAGTACATCCACGCACTGGTACTCGGAGGTACGCCTCTGGATACCGATACCGATACCGACTCCGAGCCCCGCCCTCCCGCGGGCGACCAGGGACGGTCGCCCCTACCACGGCAACGGTTTCTCGTAGCGCTGGGCGGGCCTGAGAGCTCACAGCCGATAGCCACCAGCCGGCCGTACTCTCCACCTCGAAAGACCTGGGTGCGGCCGCCTCCAGAGGCCTTACTGACAATTGATGACTTCCCGCGACGCGAGCCCTATCCCGGTGACGATCTCCGGCTCGTGACCTGGAGCGCGATCCCTGTGAGGATCAGGGTAAGCCCCGCGAGTGTGGAAGGTGCAATCGGTTCGGCCAAGACAAAGCGTACGAGCACCAATGACAGACACGGCGAAAGAAAGACCAGATTGCTGATGCGCGCAGTGCGATCGATGAGGCTGAGCGCTTTGAGCCACAGGGCAAAGGTGACGCCCATCTCAAACAACCCCACATAGAACGCTCCTGCCAGGCCCTTCCAGGGAAGCGCACGAAACCCGCATCCGGTGATGTGCGCGATGATCAAATAGCACAGACCGAAGAGGAAGCTCTGCAGGAGTTTCGTTGCGCCATCCCGTCGGTCTCGCACATTGAGGATCCAGTACAGAGCCCAGATCACCGACGACCCTGCCGCCAGCATAATGCCCACGGGATCTTGGAATCGAAGGCTGGCCAGATCACCCCTGGTCCCGATCACAATGACGCCGACGAAACTCAAGGCCAGGGCTCCCAGGCTCCGTGGTCCCAGCCGCTGCCCCAAGAACGGCACGGCGAGTAAGGCCAGCACGATGGGCCACAGGTAGTTGAGCACCAACGCTTCTTGGGCGGGAAGCCGGCGATAGGCAGCGAAAAGCACGCGGTAGTAGGCGAAGGGATTCAGAAATCCCGCGACCGCCGAACAGAGGAGCATCCGCGGAGTCCATGCAGAAGCGCCGCGCAGCTTCCCCGTGGCAGCAGCATGCACCAGAAGAAAGGCCACGGCGGTGGCTACTGCGCAGAGCTGCAGCTCGGCGGGGTCCAGAAAGCGAAGGGCAAGTTTGAACGCTGAGGCCGCAGTGGACCACAGCAGCACGGCGGCCAGACCGTAGGCATACGCTCTGAGGTGACCTGGCACGTACGACTCCTATCTTGTCGGGAACTATCTGGAGATCTCTGGTCTCAGGCCTGTGCAATATGGGGCGTCCTGGGCGGGCGTCGAGGGGCGTGGCATGCACGCCGGTTGCGCGGCGAGAGCTCGAAACACGGCGCGGAGGTGAGCCATCACTCGCTACACGGTTGCAGTTGTCGGCGGAGGAATCGTTGGTGCGGCAACGGCCATGAGCCTGCTGGATCCGCCCGGTTCCACGGTGATCCTGCTGGAGGCCGAGGATCGGCTGGCGGCCCATCAAACCGGCAACAACAGCGGAGTGATTCACTCCGGTCTCTACTACAGGCCCGGCTCGCTCAAGGCCGCCAATTGTGTGAAGGGCCGTGAGCGGCTCTACCGGTTCTGCAGGGAGTACGGGGTGCCCCATGAGCGATGCGGCAAGATTGTGGTGGCGACTCGCCAGGATGAGCTCTTGCGCCTGGACGAGCTGTTCCGTCGGGGCACGGCCAACGGATTGACCGGCATCAGGCGCATCGGCCCTGACGAGATCCCCGCCTATGAACCTCACGCAGCCGGGATCGCGGCGCTCGTGGTGCCAGATACCGGTATCGTCGATTACGCTGCGGTGACCGAGGCCATGGCGGCCCGCATCCGGGGCGCCGGCGGCGAGATCAGGCTCTCATCACGGGTCATCGGGTGCCGCCGCGAGGGAACCGAGCTGGTACTGGAGACCGGCAGCGGCATTATCCGGTGCATGAATCTCATCAACTGTGCCGGATTGCAGTCCGACCGACTGTCCCGCATCTGCGGCGTAGAACCGGGCGTGGCCATCATCCCGTTCCGGGGTGAGTACTACACCCTGCTCCCCCACCGCGCACATCTGGTTGGGAACCTCATCTATCCGGTGCCTGACCCACGGTTCCCCTTCTTGGGGGTACACTTCACCCGCATGATTGGCGGTGGGGTCGAAGCCGGGCCCAATGCGGTCCTTGCCTTGAAGCGCGAGGGATATCGCCGGACTGACGTCTCTCTGCGCGACTGCCTGGGCTTCGTGCGCTTCCCGGGATTCTGGCGCATGGGCTTGCGGCACTGGCGGATGGGGCTGGGAGAGGGATATCGCTCGCTGTCAAAGAGAGCATTCGTGCAGGCGCTTCGGCGATTGGTCCCGGATCTGACGGCGGCCGATGTGGCACCCGGTGGTGCCGGTGTCCGCGCCCAGGCGCTGGCCCCTGACGGCGCCCTGCTGGATGACTTCAAGATCGTGCAGGCGCCAAGAATGATTCATGTGCTGAACGCGCCGTCGCCGGCGGCCACGGCAGCCTTGGCCATTGGCGACTCCCTCGCCCGTATTGCCAGGGAGCAGTTTGACGTATGAGAAATCAGAGAACAAAGATGCCCCCTCAGCGCATGGAGACGACATGACCCCCGGCGTCGTCACCCCGGCCAAGCGGGAAGAACTGGCGGCGCGGATGGAGCGCCTTGGCATGCGAGAAGAAGACATAGAGGAATCCTTCGTTCGCGGTTCCGGGCCAGGCGGACAGAAGATCAACAAGACCTCGGTGTGCGTGGTGCTGACCCATCGCCCCAGCGGCCTCATGGTGCGATGCCAGGAGACGCGATCCCGAGAGTTGAATCGCTTTCTCGCGCGCCGTCGGCTTGCCGACAAGCTAGCGGAAACCATCGAAGGCGAACAGAGCCAGAGGAAGCAGCAGGCAGAGAAGATCAGGCGCCAGAAACGTCGCCGCTCGCGGCGCGCCAAGGAAAAGATGCTCAGCGACAAGCACGAGCAGGCGCGCAAGAAGGAGGCCCGGGGAGCCGTCGCGCCGGAGGAGTAGGACCGGCGCCCGAGACCTTGGTGAGATGTCAACATGGGCTGGATCCACAGGCGCAGGTTCCGAAGGTGCCGAACGAGAATTGGCGCATGTGGAGTGGGCACGTAGCCGCTGCGCGGCAGCTCTCAGCTATCAGCTTTCAGCCAGCCGACCGCCGCCCCATCTCCGCTTCGCTCGCAGGTGCCAGGGTTCAGGGTTCAGTGCGGCCTCTGAGGACGCCGGGCTCCCTCAGAATTCTCAGGGTTGAGAGTACGCTACACAGTGGCAAATCGGTCGCCCTTCGCTGCACGGGCGGGCACAGAGTCC